>DATILC010000191.1:0-26032 GCA_035476855.1 Solimonas sp.
GCACCGATCAGCACCAGGGTGCCGTCCTCGACGAAGGGCAGCAGCGCATCCTGCTGGCCTTTGTTGAAGCGGTGGATTTCGTCGATGAACAGCACCGTGCGCCGTGCCGTGAGGCTGCGCCGTTCGGCCTGGGCCGCGGCAGTGGCCTCGCGGATTTCCTTGATGCCGGCGAGCACCGCCGACAGGGTCAGGAACTGGGCTTCGGTGTGCTGGGCAATCAGCCGCGCCAGCGTGGTCTTGCCGACACCCGGCGGCCCCCAGTACACCATCGACGGGATGCTGCCAGCCTCCAGCAGCACGCGCAGCGGTGCGCCAGTGGCGAGCAAGTGTTCCTGGCCGAGCACCTCGTCCAGAAGGCGCGGCCGCATTCTCTCCGCGAGCGGGTGAGTCGGGTCAGGACGACGTCCAGTGGACGTCGGCCCCGGCGAACGCCCAGCCACGGATGGCTGGGCCGGTGGTTCGTTAGACATGCCGCTGTCGCGCCATGGATGGCAGCAGCCGCATCGCAGACGACGGCCACAAGGTGTTCATCCCCCGCCTTCGACCACTTCGACGCCCTTGGGCGGCGTGAACCGGAACTGGGTGTCATCCAGGCGCAGGTTGGACTTGATCGCGCTGAAGCGGATATCGGTGCTGCCGCCCAACTGGTCGTGGAAGCGCATGCGCTGCGGCACGCCCGCGGCCAGCCACAGCTCGATCGACTTGAAATCACCGTCCTGCGATTTCGGCAGCAGTTTGACGATCTGCGCCCCGCCCTCGCGGCCGCCGTCCTTCAGCGTGAAGGCATCTGACAGCAAGGCCTTCTGCGACAGCAGCGCCGCCGGCGTGCCGCTCAGCGCCTGTTCGGCCGAACGCACCGTGACCTGGGCCAGGTCCGGATCGTAGAGCCAGATCTTGCGGCCGTCGCAGACCATCAGCTGCGAGTAGGGCTTTTCATAGGTCCAGCGGAAACGACCGGGGCGCGACAGTGCCATCGTGCCGGAGCTGGAGCCGGTGAGCTTGCCATCCTCATCGGTCTGCAGCTGCGCGAAATCGGCCGACAGCGTCTGCACGCCATCGACAAAGCGCTTCAGCGTGGCCTGCGGGTCTTCGGCCTGCGCGGCAGGAGCGGACAGCAGGGCCAGCGCAAGAAGTACGGCACGGAGTTTCATCGGGGGATTCTCTGGAGGGCTGCTGGGCAGTATGTCGACGGGGGCTGAATCGGCTCTGAACCCATTGGTGACGCCATCCTTGGCGCGACTGCAGTTAGTCGAATGAGCCCCGGCCCGGCCATCCATGGCCGGGCGCAGAACGGGGTGAATGTCCACTGGACATTCACCTTGATCCGTTCTGCCCAGGCCCCAGGATCTCGCGATTGCCGCCCGGCCCGCTCGGCCCGACCAGCCCCGAGGCCTCCATCTGCTCGACCATGCGCGCCGCGCGGTTGTAGCCGATCTTCAAACGGCGCTGCACCCAGCTGACGCTGGCCTTGCGCGTCTCCAGCACCAGCGCCACGGCCTGGTCGTACAGCGGATCGGCCTCGGCGTCGTCGCCGCCACTGCCGCCCTCGCCCGGCGGCGGCGGTTCGTCGGCACAGATGTCCTCGATGTATTCCGGCGGCCCCACCTGCTTGAGATAGGCCACCACCTTGTGCACCTCGTGATCGTCGACGAAGGCGCCGTGCACGCGATCCAGGCGGTTGGCGCCAATCGGCCGGAACAGGCCGTCGCCGTGGCCCAGCAGGGTCTCGGCGCCCATCTCGTCGAGGATCGTGCGCGAGTCGATGCGCGAGGCCACCTGGAAGGCCAGTCGCGAGGGGATATTGGCCTTGATCAGGCCGGTGATGACGTCGACGCTGGGGCGCTGCGTGGCCACGATCAGGTGGATGCCTGCAGCGCGCGCCTTCTGCGCCAGTCGCGCGATCAACTCTTCGACCTTCTTGCCGACTACCATCATCATGTCCGCGAGCTCGTCGATGATGATGACGATGTGCGGCATCTCGTCGAGTATCTTCGGCGCGAACGGCGGCAGCTCTTCGTCGAACAGCTCCGGCGCCTTGGACAGCGGATCGCGGATCGGCTCGCCAGCCTCCTGCGCCTCGACCACCTTCTTGTTGAGGCCGGCGAGGTTGCGCACGCCCAGCGCCGACATCAGGCGATAGCGCCGCTCCATCTCGGCAACACACCAGCGCAAGGCGTTGGCGGCGTCCTTCATGTCGGTGACCACCGGCGTCAGCAGATGCGGGATCGCCTCGTAGACCGACAGTTCCAGCATCTTCGGATCGATGAAGATGAAGCGCACCTGGTCCTTGGTCGCCTTGAACAGCATCGACAGGATCATCGCGTTGATCGCCACCGACTTGCCCGAGCCGGTGGTACCGGCTACCAGCAGGTGCGGCATCTTGGCCAGGTCCACCGATACCGGGTTGCCGGCGATGTCCTTGCCCAGGCAGATGGTCAGCGGCGAAGCGATGTTGCGGTAGCTGTTGGAATCCAGAATCTCGCGCAGCACCACCATCTCGCGCTTCTGGTTCGGCAGTTCGAGGCCGATCACCGACTTGCCCTCGATCACCTCGATCACGCGCACGCTGGAGACCGACAGCGAGCGCGCCAGATCGCGCGACAGGTTAGTGATCTGCGAGCCCTTCACGCCGGGCGCCGGCTGCATCTCGAAGCGCGTGATCACCGGGCCGGGCTGTGCATGGACCACCTGCACCTTGACGCCGAACGAGGCCAGGTGGCGCTCGACATCGCGCGACAGGCGCTCCAGCTCGTCCGGCGTGTACTGGCGACCGCTGGGCCTGGGCGCGTCCAGCATGGTGATCGGCGGCAGCGGGTTGCCGGTGAACGGCGGCACGTCGGTTTTCTCGGTCTTCTTCGGCTTGGCTGCGACCACTGGTCGCGGCACTGCCTGGCGCACCGGGGCCGGCAGCGAGAACGATGCGGCCTCGATCTCCGGCAGCGGATCGAGCTCGAAGGGATCGGCCAGCGGCGGCGGCGGCGGCATCGACAGCAGCGGGAACTGATCCTCCTCGGTGCCGGCCAGCGAGGGCATCTTGCGCTTCCTGCGCTCCTTCTCCTTCTGTACGGCCGGCTCCTCGGGCAGCAGCCAGGTTTCGGCCGCCGTCGCGGCAGTTCCTGCCACCGCCACCTCGTCCTCCGCGGACGAGTTGGCCGCAGCGCGCCCCTCACGCAGGCGCGTCGAGCCACGCAACACGGCATCGCCGACGCGTTCCAGCAGGTTCAGCCAGGAGAACATCAGCGCAAACGGCGCGCTGGCCAGCGCGATCGTCAGCAGCAGCAGGGTGGAACCGAATTCCTTCAGCACCCCTACCAGCAGCTTCGCCAGGGCCTGGCCGCCAATGCCTCCCGCCCCCTGCGGCGCCCAGGACACCGAAGCGCCGACATGCATCGCGCACAGGCCGGACAGGCTGGCCAGCATCAGGATCCAGGCGGCGACGCGGATGCCGCGCGGGATCGGCGATTCCATCTCGTCGTGGTTCTGGAACAGGCGCACGCCCAGCAGCAGCACCGCCCAGGGCAGCAGGAAGGCGACATAGCCGAACAGCGACAGCAGCACGTCCGCCATCCACGCGCCGACGGCGCCGGCAAGGTTGCGGATCGGCTCGCCGGTGCCGGAGGACGACCAGCCCGGGTCATTGGCATTGAAGCTGACCAGCGTTGCCAGCAGGAACAGGGACAGGGCCAGGCAGGCCAGCATCGCCGCTTCGCGCGGCAGACGCTCAAGCCAGCTCGGGCCAGCGCTTTCGTCGGTGGCTTGGGATTTGCTTCGAAACATCGCAGGAGTCGGAAAGTAGACGCGGAATCATAACTTGCGGGCGTCATTTGCGCCGCGTTCAAATGGCCCTTGAATTCGCTTGCAAAACCTTCATATTGGATTGCGGTCCAAACAGATGCAGAGGGGCAGATGGGTTCCCAGGCCATGAGCATGCAGGTAAGGCATTTCGTTCTGACGCCGGAAGGCGGCATCCGTGAGTTCTCCACGGAACAGGCGGCCTTGATTGCTGCCGGCGCCAGCCGTGTGCCGGAACTGGCCGACCTGCGCGTGCGCTACCTGCAGCTGACGGTCGACGACAGCGCCGACAACGGCGAACTGAAGGTGCAGACCGCCGGCGCCAGCATCCAGTTCGACGGCGAAGGCCGGCTCACCGAGGCCGCGCCGACGGCCGACAGCGAACAGATCTCGCGCTTCGAGCACGACGCGGTCGTGCAATGGGCCCTGAAGAACATCCCGACCGTCGCGCCGATCTTCCACTGACGTGATCCTGCCCCGATGCGGTTGAGGCAGATCGGCCGCATCGCCGAGGTCGCGCCCGCGGCCTGGGACGCGCTGTTCGATCCGCACTACCCCTTCATCCGGCACGCCTTCCTGGAGGCGCTGGAGACGCACCGCTGCGTCGGGCCGGGCACCGGCTGGCAGCCCTGCCATCTGCTGCTGGAGGACACCGACGGGCGCCTGATCGGGGCGGCGCCGCTGTACCTGAAGACGCATTCCTACGGCGAGTTCGTGTTCGACTTCGGCTGGGCCGAGGCGAGCCAGCGGATGGGGCGCCCCTACTACCCCAAGCTGCTCTGCGCGATCCCGTTCACGCCGGTCAACGGCCCCCGTCTGGGCGCCGCCAGCCCTGAGGCACACCGGGCACTGGCCGGCGCCCTCGCCGCCCTTGGCCGCGACAGCGAGGCCTCCTCCCTGCACGCCCTGTTCCTGCAGGACGACGATCGCGCCGCCCTCGGCGCCGAGGGCCTGGTCGAGCGCCACGACGTGCAGTTCCAGTGGTCCAACCGCGGCTACGCCGATTTCGAGGCCTTCCTGGCCGCCCTGCGTTCCGACAAGCGCCGCAAGATCCGCCAGGAGCGCCAGCACCTGGCGCGTGCCGGCCTGCGCTTCGAATGGCGCGCCGGGGACCAGCTCGACGAGCCCGAATGGCAGGCGGTGTACCGGCTCTACGCCAACACCTACGAGGAACGCGGACAGGCGCCCTACCTGACCCCGGGTTTCCTGCTGGACTACGGCCGCCGGACCGGCACGCCGCTGCGCCTGGCGCTGGTCTGGGAAGAGTCGCGGCTGGTGGCGGTGGCCCTGTGCCTGCGCGGCGGCGACCGTCTCTACGGCCGCCACTGGGGCGCCGCCGACCGCTACCATGCCCTGCATTTCGAGACCTGCTACTACCAGGGCATCGAGTACTGTATCCGCGAAGGGCTGCGGCATTTCGATGCCGGCACCCAGGGCGAGCACAAGCTGGCGCGCGGCTTCGTGCCGGTGACCACCCGTTCGGGGCATGTGCTCGCCGACGAGCGGTTGCATGCGGCGGTGTCTGCCCACCTGCAACGCGAGCGGGCTTTTGTAGAATCGAGGCATGCCGAACTGTGGCGGCATGTCCCCTACAAGGAGGGCGCGACCCCAGATGGATAACCCGATCCGCCTGCATTGGCTGGACCCGCGCAATCCGCACCAGCATTTCCCGCCGGTGCATCTGGCGATGCGCGACCCCAATGGCCTGCTCGCGATCGGCGGCGACCTGTCCCCGGTGCGCCTGCTGCGCGCCTACGCCCAGGGCATCTTCCCCTGGTACAACCCGGACGAACCGATCCTGTGGTGGTGCCCGGACCCGCGCACCGTGCTGCGGCCGGAGGGGCTGCACCTGTCGCGTTCCTATCGCAAGGCGGTGCAGAAACGCGACTACGCCGTGACCGTGGACCTGGCCTTCCCGGAGGTGGTCGAGGCCTGTGCCGGCGCCCGCAGCAAGTCGCGCGGCACCTGGCTGGGCACGGACATGAAGCGCGCCTACCTGGAACTGCACCGTGGCGGGCATTGCCACTCGGTGGAGGTCTGGCGCGGCGGCGAACTGATCGGCGGCCTCTATGGCGTCGCGATGGGCCATTCCTTCTTCGGCGAATCGATGTTCTCGCGCGCCGAGAACGGCTCCAAGCTGGCCCTGTACTGGCTCTGCGAACAGCTCAAGGCCTGGCAGTTCGAGCTGATCGACTGCCAGATCAGCTCCCAGCACCTGCTGAGCCTGGGTGCGGTGGAAATGAGGCGCGAGGAATTCCTGCGCCTGCAGCGGCCGGCCGCCGAGCGCCCGGGCCGCATCGGGCGCTGGCGCTTCGACATCGAGGTGCCGGCCGACCCGGCGCAGCTGTCGCATCCGGCGATCGCATGAGCAAACTCGCATGAGCGAACTCGAGCGCATCCGCCTGTTCCTCAGCGTCGAGCACGTCTGCGGCTACCTGCCCGGCCGCGCCTCGCGCAATGCCTTCATCGACCCGGAATTCCCGCTGACCGCCGCCCGCTACGGCTGGCTGCTGGAGCAGGGCTTCCGCCGCAGCGGCGTGCATGTCTACCGGCCCTACTGCCAGCACTGCCATTCCTGCATCCCGGCGCGCATCCCCGCCGCTCATTTCGAGGCCAACCGCAGCCAGCGCCGCTGCCTGAGCCGCAATGCCGACCTGATCGGCCGGGTGGTCGACCGCCTCAACGAGGAGCACTACGCGCTGTACCGCGACTACCTGCTGTCGCGCCATGCCGGCGGCGGCATGGACGCCAACAACCGCGAGGCCTTCCACACCTTCCTGGAATGCGCCTGGGGCGAGGTGCGTTTCTGGGAGTTCCGCCTCGGGCGGCGGCTGAAAGCCCTGGCGGTAGTGGACGAAACCCCGCGCGGCCTGTCGGCGGTCTACACCTTCTTCGACCCGGACGAGGTCCGCCGCAGCCTCGGCACCTACGCCGTCCTGCGCCAGGTCGAGGAGGCCAAACGGCGCGAACTGGCCCATGTCTACCTCGGCTACTGGGTGCCCGGCAGCCAGAAAATGGACTACAAGCGCGGTTTCCGCCCCCTGGAAGTGCTGATGCACGGCGGCTGGAAACCCCTGCAAATCACGGAAAGTTGAACCCTGGGAGCGACTTCTTGATAATGCGCCTCCCAAAAGCTGGCGCATATGTCCAAAGAAGACCACATCGAAATGATCGGCACGGTACTCGATACCCTGCCGAACACCATGTTCCGCGTGAAACTGGAGAACGGTCACGTCGTGACCGCCCATATCTCCGGTCGCATGCGCAAGCATTACATCCGCATCCTGACCGGCGACAAGGTCACGGTGCAGCTGACGCCGTACGACCTGAGCAAGGGTCGCATCACGTTCCGCGATAAATAACAGGTAAAACAAAAGCCCGCTTTCGCGGGCTTTGTTTTACTGCTCTGCGCCGGATCTAGACCGGCTCCAGCGCCGCCGGCCGCTCCCTGGCCTCCAGCTCGAACGACAGTTCGCCGTCCTTGACGGCGACATGGACGTTGCCGCCGTTGGCAAGCTTGCCGAACAACAGTTCCTCCGCCAGCGGGCGCTTCAGGCTCTCCTGGATCACGCGCGCCATCGGACGGGCGCCCATCTTGATGTCGTAGCCGCGGTCGGCAATCCACAGCTTGGCGTCTTCGTCGACGTCGAGGTGGACGTTCTTGGCTGCCAGCTGCTCTTCCAGCTGCATCAGGAACTTGTCGACCACGCGGACGATCTGCGGCTTGTCCAGCGGCGCGAAGGCCACGACCGCGTCGAGGCGGTTGCGGAACTCCGGCGTGAACATCTTGCGGATCACCTCCAGCGCGTCGCTGGTATGCACCTGTTCGATCAGGCCCATCGAGCGGCGCGCCGATTCCTCGGCGCCGGCATTGGTGGTCATCACCAGGATGACGTTGCGGAAGTCCGCCTTGCGGCCGTTGTTGTCGGTCAGTGTGCCGTGGTCCATGACCTGCAGCAGCAGGTTGAACACGTCCGGGTGCGCCTTCTCGATCTCGTCAAGCAGCACCACGCAGTGCGGATGCTTGATCACCGCCTCGGTGAGCAAGCCACCCTGGTCGAATCCGACATAGCCCGGCGGCGCACCGATCAGGCGCGACACAGTGTGCCGCTCCATGTACTCGGACATGTCGAAGCGGATCAGTTCCACGCCCAGCAGCTGTGCCAGCTGCTTGGTGACCTCGGTCTTGCCGACGCCGGTGGGGCCGGCCAGCAGGAAATTGCCGATCGGCTTGTCCGGGTTGGCCAAGCCGGAGCGGGCCAGCTTGATCGAGGCCGACAGCTGTTCGATCGCGGCGTCCTGGCCGAAGATCACCAACTTGAGGTCGCGGTCCAGCGTCGCCAGCTTGTCACGGTCGTTCGACGACACGCTCTTGGGCGGGATGCGCGCGATCTTGGCGACGGTTTCCTCGATGTCGCGGACCTGCACGGTCTTGCGCCGCTTGGAGTCCGGCAGCAGGCGCAGGCGCGCGGCGGCCTCGTCGATGACGTCGATCGCCTTGTCCGGCAGGTGCCGGTCGGTGATGTGCCGCGCCGACAGCTCCACCGCCGAGCGCAGCGCGCCGCGGGTGTACTGCACGGCATGGTGCTCTTCGAAGCGCAGCTTCAGGCCTTCGAGAATCTTGACGGTGTCCTCGACGGTCGGCTCGGTGACGTCGACCTTCTGGAAGCGCCGTGCCAGCGCGCGGTCCTTCTCGAAAATGCCACGGTATTCCTGGTAGGTGGTCGAACCGATGCAGCGCAGCTCGCCTCCGGCGAGCAACGGCTTGAGCAGGTTCGACGCATCCATCACGCCGCCGCTGGCCGCGCCGGCACCGATGATCATGTGGATCTCGTCGATGAACACGATCGCGCCCGGGCGCTGCTGCAGTTCCTGCATCACCGCCTTGAAGCGCTTCTCGAAATCGCCGCGGTACTTGGTGCCGGCGATCAGCGAGCCCATGTCGAGGCTGAAGATCACCGCATTCTTCAGCAGATCCGGCACCCGGCCCTCGACCACCAGCCAGGCCAGTCCCTCGGCGATCGCGGTCTTGCCGACGCCAGCCTCGCCGACCAGCAGCGGGTTGTTCTTTCGACGCCGGCACAGCGTCTGCATGACGCGCTCGATCTCGTGCTCGCGGCCGATCAGCGGATCGATCAGCCCGCGCGCGGCGCGCTCGTTGAGATTGGTGGCGTACTGTTCCAGCGCCGACTTGCCGCTGGGCTTGTCCGGGGCGTCTTCACGCTCCTCGGGGTCCTGCTGCGATTTTTCGGGCATGTTGCCGTTCTTGCTGATGCCGTGGGAAATGAAATTCACGACGTCGAGGCGCGTCACGCCCTGCTCGTTGAGCAGGTAGACCGCCTGCGTATCCTTCTCGGCAAAGATCGCCACCAGCACGTTGAGCGTGCTGACCTGCTTCTTGCCGGCCGCCTGGACGTGATAGATCGCCCGCTGCAGCACGCGCTGGAACGACAGCGTCGGCTGCACCTCGTGCTTGTCGGAATCCTTGACCGTCTGGACGTGGGTCTTGAGGTACTCGCGCAACGCCTGCTCGAGCTTGTCCATGTCGGCGCCGGCCGCGGTGAGCGCCTCGGAGACGTTGGCGTCGGACAGCAAGGCCAGCAACAGGTGCTCGACCGTCAGCAGTTCGTGGCCTTCCATGCGGGCGGCGACGAATGCGGCGTCGAGGGCTTTCTGCAGTTCTTCGGATAGCATGTTTTGCCTCCATCTCGTCCCTTGCGGGACGGGTATCAGGCCTTCTCCATCACGGTCAAAAGAGGATGCTGGTGCTTGCGAGCATACGCGTTCACCTGCGCCGTCTTGGTTTCCGCGATCTCGGCCGGGAAGATCCCGGCGACGCCGCGGCCCTGGGTGTGTACATGCAGCATGATCTGCACCGCCGATTCCCGTGTGTGACGGAAAAACTGTTGCAAGACCTGGACCACAAATTCCATCGGCGTGTAGTCGTCATTCAGCATCACCACCTTATACATCGGCGGTTGCTGGGTCTTCGGCTTGGCCTCCTGTACGGCCAGGCCGTGGTCGGAATCCTGGCCGGTGTGGCGGACGGGCTCGTTGCTCATGGTTCAAGTGTAGCGCTGCAACGATGGATATGGGGTCGGTCGTCCATCACAAAAGGGGGGCGCTTTCAGCGGTAGGGCCTCAGCGGCCCTGCCGCGTTCAGCCGCTATTGCGGCGCCGCCGCAAAGACAACAGGCTATGCGCCTTTGCCGCTCCGCAGCTTCGCCCATGAACCTCATCCTGTTCTGCATCCTCGCCTATATCATCCTGCAGCTGCTGATTGCGTTCCGGGTGTCGCGCAAGCCGAAGAGCGAGGAGGATTACCTGCTGGCCGGTCGCAGCCTCGGCCCCTGGATGGCGACCTTCAGCGTGTTCGCCACCTGGTTCGGCGCCGAAGCCTGCATCGGCGCCTCGGCCGAGAGCTATCGCGACGGCCTGGCCGGTGCCACCGCCGATCCCTTCGGCTATGCCGCCGGCATCATCGCCATGGGCCTGCTGTTCGCTGCAACGCTGTGGAAGCGCGGCCTGGTGACCTTTGCCGACCTGTTCCGCCAGCGATTTGGCGCCGGCGTCGAACGGCTGGCAACGCTGGTGATGATTCCCAGTTCAGTCCTGTGGGCGGCTGCGCAGATCCGCGCCTTCGGCCAGGTGCTGGCCTCCAGCAGCGAACTGGGCATCTTCGCGGCGATCACCCTGGCCGCCTCGGTGGTCATCATCTATGTCTCGATGGGCGGCATGTGGACCGATTCGGTCACCGACCTGGTGCAAGGCGTGGTGCTGATCTTGGGCGTGTTCGTTCTCGGCGGGGTGTTCCTGGCCCATGGCGGCTGGGCCCAGCTGCAGGCCCAGCCTGCCGCCCGGCTCGACCTGGTCGGCGAGAGTTCCCCCCTGGCCTGGCTGGAAACTTTCATGCTGCCCCTGCTCAGCACGATGGTCGCGCAGGAACTGATCGCGCGCGTGCTGGCAACGCGCAGCCCGCGGCTGGCACGCTCGGCGACCATCGCTGCCGGTGTCCTCTACCTGCTGGTCGGCCTGGTGCCGGTACTGCTGGGACTGGGCGCGGCCGGCATCATCGGCGCGGACGTCGAGCCCGAGCAGGTGCTGTCGCGCTTTGCCCGCGAGGCCCTGCCGCTGCCGCTGTACATCCTGTTCATCGGCGCGCTGGTGTCGGCGATCCTGGCGACGTTGTCCGGCGCCCTGCTGGTGGCCGGCTCGCTGGCGGCGCACAACCTGCTGCTGCGCCACCGCCCGGGTCTCAGCGAGCGTTTCAAGCTGCGCGCCAACCGCGCTGCGGTCGTGCTGTTCGGCGTCATCGCCTGGTGGCTGGCCCTGAGCAGCGACAGCGTCTACGAACTGGTGCAGGCGTCCTCGGGGCTGGGCTCGGCCGGCATCCTGGTGATCACCCTGTTCGCGCTCTGGGGACCGCGCTGGGGCGGCCCGCCCTGTGCCTACGCCGCACTGCTGTCGAGCCTGACGGTCTACATCGCCGGCGAATACCAGCTGATCGACCTGCCCTACCCCTACCTCAGCTCGCTGGCGGCGGCGGTGCTGGCCTATGCGCTGCTGCTGCCGTTCTCGCGTCCGGCAGTTGCAGCGCAGGCCCAGGCCACCACCTGAGCCTACTTGTGGCTGAAGTTGTAGGCGCCGTCCCAGTTCTTGCCCGGCGGAGCCTCGCGGTGCTCCATGATCCGCGAAATGAACAGGTCGTAGATCGGATGCGGCCGGCCTGACTGGTTCAGGTTGAAGAATTCCTGCTCGGCCTCGTCCCACTTCTGCGAGCGATACAGCTTCATCGCGCCGCGGTGCCGCGCCAGGTCCTGGCGCACGGCCGGGTCGAGCTGTTCCTTGGGGCCCATCGGCTCGTAGATCGCCACCGGCTCGCTGCGACCCTTGACGCGCACCAGGTCGACCTCGCGGAACGCCCAGTCGGACGGCAGCAGGTTGCGCGTGTCCTCGCTGATCAGCACGCCGACGCCGTATTCCTTGGTCAGGCCCTCGAGGCGCGAGCCCAGGTTCACCGAGTCGCCCATCACGGTGTAGGCCATGCGGAACGACGAACCCATGTTGCCGACGTTCATCTTGCCGCTGTTGACGCCGACGCCGATGTGCAGCCTGGGCCAGCCGCGCTTCTCGAACTCCGGATCGAGCTCGCGGATCGCGCGCTGCATGTCCATGCCCGCCTGCACGCCATGGATCGCGTGGTCCTTGTCCGACAGCGGTGCGCCCCAGAACGCCATGATCAGGTCGCCGATGTACTTGTCGATGGTGCCGCGATGCTTTTGCACCACCGCGGTCTGCTTGGTCAGGAAGGCGTTGATCATCGCCGAGAGCTCCTTGGCATCGAGCTTCTCGGAGATGCTGGTGAAGTTGCGCACGTCGGAGAACAGCACGGTCATCTCGCGGCTTTCGCCCTCCATCGAGATGTCCTCCGGATGCGCGGCCATTTCCTCGACCAGCTCCGGCGGCACGTACTGGCCGAACAGCTTGGAGATCTCGCGCTTGCCTCGCGATTCGATGAAGTAGCCGTAGAGCAGCTGCGCCAGGTACAGCGCGAGCGTGAACAGCACCGGCACGCCGAAGGGCATCACGAAGTTACCCCAGCTCCACAGGCCGAAGGCCAGGCCGGTGATGGATGCCAGCATCACCGCGCCCATGATCGCCGCGATCAGCGGCGACAGCGCCGCGAAGGCCCAGGCGATCAGCCCGCCGATCAGCAGCAGCATCACCGTCTCGATGCCGCTGTAGTACGGCGCCTTCTGCTTGATGCGCTGGTCGAACAGGCCGGAGATGATGTTGGCGTGCACCTCGACACCGGAGTAGGCCTTGGCCACCGGCGTGACGCGCAAATCGCGCAGGCCGGGCGCGCTGGTGCCGACCAGCACCACCTTGCCGCGCAGCACGCCGGCATCGGCCCGGTTGTTGATGACGTCGGTTGCCGGCACATAGGCGAAACTGCCCTCCGGGCCGCGGTAGGGCACCATCACCGCGACATGCTCGTCGACCGCCGCCAGCAGCGGGCCGGCGCGAAGACGCTCCAGGTGCAGCGAGGTATGCACGTCGGGCGGCTCGAATTCCAGGTCGATGCCGGGCTTGCCCACCGCCAGGCGCGCCAGCGCCAGCGCCATCGACTCGTACACCGCCCCCTTGTACAGCTGGATCAGCGGTACGCGGCGGTAGACGCCGTCATCGTCCAGCGTCGGGTTGTCGAAGAAGCCGCAACTGGGGCTGGCTGTCTGCAGCACCGGCAGGTTGCCGGTGTAGCCCTGCGGACGGATCCAGTCGAGGTCGTAGAGCCGCGCCGCCTGGGCATCCATCACCGGTCCGCAGAGGGCGCCGACCGTCTCCTGCTGCTGCGCCTGCAGGGTCTGGCTGAAGTAATAGCCCCAGACCACCGGCCGGCCGCGGACCGCCTCGGCCAGCGCGCGGTCGTTGTCCATGGTGTCGCGCAGGACAGCAGCCCTTTCGGCGAAACCCGGCAGGTCGGCCAGCTCGCCCTGGGTCAGGCGGTCGAGCATCTGCAGGCCCGAGCTGCGGTCCGGCTCGGCGAAGGTGATGTCGAAGCCGAGTGCCTTGACCTGGTATGGCCCGAACAGATTGTTGATCAGCTTCGCCAGCTTGTCGCGCGGCCAGGGCCACTGGCCTTCGCTGGCAAGGCTCTTCTCGTCGATGTCGACGATCACCACGTTGGGGTCGATGCCTCCCGGCAGGGTCAGCTGCAGGCGGCTGTCGTAGGTGAAATGCTCGATGCGGTCGAGCAGCCGCAACGGCAGCCAGCCCGTGGTATGGACCATGAACAGCAGGAAGATGACGCCGCTGATGGCAAAGCGGGTGATGGTGCGCGCTGACATAGTTCCAGACTCCCCCGGTCCGTGAGGGCCAAGTTACTGAAGTTGGGGGGCTCGCGGCAAATTATGACGTTTCGGCTGTAACAGTCGCGGGTTATGATGCGGCATGACCGTCGCGTTACCCCTGCAGAAAATCTTCCACCTCTACGAGCGCCATGGCCGCTGGCTGCCGCCGGCGCTGAACCTGCTGCTGGTGGCGCTGATCGCCATGCTGCTGGCACAGCTGCTGTGGACCCTGGTCCCGCGGCCTGAGAACGCCGCCTGGCAGCCCGCACCGGTACAGCCGGCACCGTCGGCGATGCCAGCCAGCCGCGGGCCGGTCAGTGTCGATGCCCTGATCGCCGCCCAGCTGTTCGGCAGCTACCAGGCCGCACCCGAGAGCGCCGACCTCGACAACGCCCCCGACACCCGTCTCAACCTGACCCTGCTGGGCATCCTCGCCGGCCGCGGCACCAAGGATTCCCGGGCTCTGATCTCCGACGGTGCCGGCGAGGAAAAGCCCTACGCCATCGGCGACGACGTCGACCGCGGCGTGGTGCTGGAGGCAATCTACCCGGATCGCGTAGTGCTGATGCGCAACGGCAAGGCCGAAACCCTGCGCCTCAACAAGGACCAGCCGAGCGCTGCAGTCGCCGGCAATCCGGTCACCGAAAGCGCTGCCAGCAGCGGCACGGCCACCACCCTGACCGCGGTACGCGACCAGGTCCTGCAGGACCCCTCGCGCGCTTCCGAGTACATCCGCGTGCAGCCCGCCAGCCAGGGCGGCCAGATGCGCGGCTACCGCATCTACCCGGGACGCGACCGCGAACTGTTCAACAACGCCGGCCTGCGCCCCGGGGACGTGGTCACCGCGGTCAATGGCATAGAATTGGACAACGCACAGAAAGCCCTGCAGATGCTCAATGACCTGAGCAGGGCCAGCAATTTCAGCCTGACCGTCGACCGTGGCGGCCAGATGCAGACCGTCAACATCACGTTGAACTGACACATGAACCTGTTTAAAACCGCGACGCGTGCGGCGCTGCTGGGCTTTGCGCTGCTGGCCCTGCCGGCCAGCGCCGAAGTGACGCTGAACCTCAAGGACGCCGAGATCAGCACGCTGATCGCGACCGTCAGTGAAGTCACCGGCAAGAACTTCATCGTCGACACCCGCGTCAAGGGCAAGGTCACGGTGGTGTCGTCCTCGCCGATGTCGGCGGCCGGCCTCTACGAGACCTTCCTGGCGGTGCTGCAGGTCAACGGCTTCGCCGCCGTGCCGGCCGGCGACACCATCAAGATCATCCCGGAAACCAACGCCCGCAGCGAAGGCACCACCTACTCCGGCGCCGGCGGCCTGGCCAAGGACGAGGTCGTCACCCAGGTCTACCAGGTGCAGAACGTCTCGGCCGCTCAGCTGGTGCCGATCCTGCGCCCGCTGGTGCCGCAGTGGGGCCACCTCGCCGCCTACCAGCCGTCCAACATCCTGATCATCTCCGACCGCGCCGCCAACGTGCGCCGGCTCGAACAGCTGATCAAGCAGATGGACCAGGTCGGTGACCGCGCCATCGTCACGGTCAAGCTGGAGAACGCCTCGGCCAGCGAGGTCGTGCGCATCCTCACCGCGCTGACGCAGCAGGACAAGCAGGCCGACCCGAGCATGCGCCAGACCTCGATCATCGCCGATGAGCGCGGCAACTCGGTGCTGATCAGCGGCGACCGTGGCGAGCAGCAGAAGTACCAGGAAATCATCAAGCAGCTCGACCGGCCTTCGGAAGGCGGCGGTGCCACCCAGGTGGTCTACCTGCGCTATGCCACGGCCGAGAACCTGGCGCCGATCCTGGAGGGCTATGCCCAGCAGGTCGCCCAGACCGACAAGGCCGGCACCACCCCCGGTGGCAACACCGCCCCCGCCGCCAGTTCCTCCGCCTCCTCCGGCGGCGGCCGCGACGGCATCCGCGTGCTGTCCGACAAGGACACCAACGCCCTGATCATCACCGCGCCGCCCAAGGCGATGCGCCAGATCCGCGACGTCATCGCCCAGCTCGACATCCAGCGCTCGCAGGTGCTGGTCGAGGCGATCATCGCCGAGGTCAGTGCCAACAAGAGCAGCCAGCTCGGCGTCGACTGGGCGGTGTTCAACCGCAACCGCATCGCCTCCGCCGGCATCCTCAACCCCAACACGCTCAACGCGCTGGGCTCCGCCGCCAGCGTCAGCGGCAGCAGCGACAGCAGCCTGGCGGCCCTGTCCCTGATCGGCCAGGGCGTCAACCTCGCCGGCGGCGTCATCAACGAGGCTGGCACCAGCTTCGTGGTGCTGCTCAAGGCGCTGCAGGGCGATGGCGACACCAACGTGCTGTCGACGCCGACCCTGCTGACCATGGACAACGAGGAAGCCAAGTTCTCGGTCGGCCAGGAAGTGCCCTTCCTCACCGGGCAGTTCAGCAGCACCGGATCGAGCAACAACGGCTCGGTCAACCCGTTCCAGACCATCGAGCGCAAGGACGTCGGCCTGACCCTGGGTGTCACGCCGCAGATCAACGAAGGCAACCTGGTCAAGCTCAAGCTGGAACTGGAGTCCTCCAGCCTGACCGCCTCCGGCGCCGGCACCCTCAACCAGATCACCAACAAGCGCACGCTGACCAACACGGTCGGCGTCGAAAACGGCCAGATCCTGGTGATCGGCGGCCTGATCGACGACAACGTCAACGACCAGAACAACTCCGTCCCCTTCCTCAGCAAGATCCCGATCTTCGGCAGCCTGTTCCAGTACCGCTCGGTGAACAACGCCAAGCGCAACCTGATGGTCTTCATCCGCCCGACCATCCTGCGCAAGCAGTCCGAGGGCGACTACTACACGCGCCGCAAGTACGACGCCGTGCGCCAGGCACAGATCGAGGCCACCCGCGGACAGCGCGTGCCGCTGATCGGCGGCCGTCCGCCGGTGCTGCAGCCGCTGGACCAGTACCTCGAGGAAAACACGGCGCCGCTGCCGCCTGCACCGCCGCCGGCAGTGGTCGCAGAGCCGCTGCCGACGCCGGCCGAACCCTCGGCGCCGACGGCGCCGGCGACCGCCGCCGAAAGCTCGGCCGTCGCTCCCGCGGAGCCCGCGCCGGCTCCGCAGGCGGACGCCACGCCGCCGCCGGCCGAACCGACCGCGCCCCCCGCGAACTGAGCCGGAGCGCCGCGACCATGGAAGCAGCGCTGCGGCGTCCGCCGTTCGCCTTCGCCAAGCGGCACGGCCTGATCGTGGCCGAGGACTGCGGCGAGCATGTGCTGGTCGCGGCAAGGCCCGGCGTGGCGATCGAGGCGATCCAGGAAACACGCCGCTTCGTCGGCCGGCCGCTGCGCCTGCAGAACGTCAGCCTGCAGGAGTTCGACGCCCTGCTGCAGAAGACCTACGAGGGCCAGACCGCCGCCACCGCCAGCCTGATGCAGGGCCTGGGCGAGGAGGAGGACGCCGATCTCGACGCGCTGGCCCGCGCACTGCAGGACAACCAGGACCTGCTGGAATCCAGCGACGACGCGCCGGTGATCAAGTTCATCAACGGCCTGCTGATCGAGGCGATCAAGGAAAACGCCTCCGACATCCACATCGAAAGCTTCGAAAGCCGCTTCACCGTGCGCTTCCGCGTCGACGGCGTGCTGCGCGAAATCATGTCGCCACCCAAGCAGCTGGCGCCGCGGCTGGTGTCGCGCATCAAGGTGATGGCCAAGCTCGACATCGCCGAGAAGCGACTGCCGCAGGACGGCCGCATCTCCCGCGGTTTCGGCGGCCGCAAGGTCGACCTGCGCGTGTCGACCATTCCTACCGGCGCCCACAACGAGCGCGTGGTGCTGCGTATCCTCGACAAGCAGGCCGAGCGCCTGGACCTCGAGCAACTCGGCGTCGACGACCTGCAGATCGCGGTGCTGCGGCGCATCCTGTTCCGGCCCTACGGCATCATGCTGGTGACCGGCCCCACCGGCTCGGGCAAGACCACCACGCTGTATTCCGGCCTGTCAGTGCTCAACGACCGCAGCCGCAACATCATGACGGTCGAGGACCCGATCGAGTACTACATAGATGGCATCGGCCAGACCCAGGTCAACACCAAGGTCGAGATGACCTTCGCCCGCGGCCTGCGCGCGATCCTGCGCCAGGATCCGGACGTGGTGATGGTCGGCGAAATCCGCGACCTCGAGACCGCGCAGATCGCGGTGCAGGCCTCGCAGACCGGCCATCTGGTGCTGTCGACCCTGCACACCAATACCGCCGTGGGCGCGGTGACGCGCCTGCGCGACATGGGCGTCGAGCCCTACCAGCTGTCGTCCTCGCTGATCGGCCTGATGGCGCAGCGCCTGGTGCGCACGCTGTGCAAGCACTGCAAGGAACCCTACGAGGCCAGCGTCACCGAGAAGGAACAGCTGGGCGTGGAACTGGCGCCGTCGCTGACCCTGTACAAGCCGGTCGGCTGCGCGGCCTGCCGCCACACCGGCTTCCTCGGCCGCAGCGGCATCCACGAGATCATCGAGATCGACCGCCAACTGGAGTCGATGATCCACGACGAGGCCTCGGAGCAGGCGATGGAAGCCTACGCCCGCAGCCGCGGCCCCGGCATCCTGCAGTCCGGCCGCAACAAGGTGCTGGTCGGCGAGACCACGCTGCGTGAAGTGCTGCGCGTGACGATCGAGGACTAGGAACCGCGCCGTGGCCGCCTTCGAATACAGCGCGCTCGACGCACGCGGCCGCCAGGTCAAGGGCCTGATCGAGGGCGATACCGCACGCCAGGCACGCCAGCTGCTGCGCGACCGCGGGCTGTCGCCGACGGAGATCAGCGAGGTGGCCGAGCGCCAGGCCGCCAGCAGCAATCCGTTCCAGCGCGGTGGCGGCATCAGCCACACCGAGCTGTCGCTGTTCACCCGCCAGCTGGCGATCCTGGTGCGCTCCGGCCTGCCGCTGGACGAAGCTCTCACCGCGGTGTCCGAGCAGAGCGAGGGCAAGAGCGTCAAGCGCATTGCGCTGGGCGTGCGCGCCGGCGTCGTCGAGGGCAACACCCTGGCGATGTCGCTGAACCAGTTCCCCAATGCCTTCCCGCCGCTGTACCGCGCCACGGTCGAGGCCGGCGAGCAGTCGGGCAAGCTCGACTACATCCTCGAGCGCCTCGCCGAATACGTCGAGAAGCGCCAGGTGATGCGCAACAAGATCCTGCTGGCAGCGTTCTATCCGGCGATCCTGACCTTCGTCGCCGTCGGCGTGGTGCTGCTGCTGCTGACCTATGTCGTGCCGCAGGTGGTCGAGGTGTTCGACAGCATCGACGCCGAGCTGCCGCCGCTGACCAAGGGCCTGATCGCCACCTCGGGTTTCCTGCGCGACTATGGCATCTACCTGGCCGCGCTGGCCGGCGCCGGCGCCGTGGTGTTCGCGCGCATGATGCGCGCACCGGCCTTCCAGCGCCGCGTGCACCACCTGATCCTGCGCCTGCCGTTGATCGGCCGCCTGACCCGCGGTGCCAACACCGGCCGCTTCACCCGCACCCTGGGCATCCTGTTCGGCAGCGGCGTGCCGATCCTCGATGCGATGCGCATCGGCACCCAGGTGGTCAGCAACCTGCCGATGCGCGATGCCATCGAGGAAGCCGCGATCAAGGTACGTGAGGGTGCAACGCTGTCGCGCTCGCTCAATGCCAGCAAGCTGTTCCCGCCGATCACCGTGCACCTGATCGCCAGTGGCGAGACCTCCGGCAAGCTCGACGAAATGCTCGACCGCTCGGCCGAAAACCAGGAGCGCGAGATCGAGACCCTGGTCGCCGCGATGATGGGCATCTTCGAGCCGGTGCTGATCCTGGCGATGGGCGGCATCGTGCTGCTGATCGTGCTGGCGATCCTGCTGCCGATCTTCGATCTGAACCAGTTGGTCAAGTAAAGCCACGAACAGCGTGTAAGGCCCCGTGCAAAACGCGGAATCCTGGCCGTCTTGCCTGGCGCTGCTGATGGGTGCCAGCCTGATCCTGCAGGGCCTGCGGCCCTGAATCAGGCGGCGGCGCTGTCCGGCTTGGCTGCCGGCGGCAGCGTCAGTGCCTGCGCCAGCAGGTGGCTGATGCGCGCCGGGATGTCCTTCTCGACTTCGGTGAGCGCGACGCCGATGGCGTGCGCGAAGGCAACCTCGTCGGCACCGCCGTGCGACTTGATGACGACGCCGGTGAGGCCGGCAAAGCTGGCGCCGTTGTAGTTGCGCGGATCCATGCGCTTGCCCAGCGCCTTCAGCGCGGGCATGGCCGCCACCGCTGCCATCTTGGTGAAGGCGTTGCGGGTGAACTCTTCCTTCATGAAGCGCGCCACCAGCTTGGCGACGCCCTCGCCGGTCTTCAGCGCGACGTTGCCGACGAAGCCGTCGCAGACCACCACGTCAACGTCGTCGAGGAAGATGCCGTCGCCTTCGACGAAGCCGATGTAGTTCAGCGTCGACTGCTGCAGCATCGACGACGCCAGCTTGATGGTGTCGTTGCCCTTGATCTCTTCCTCGCCGATGTTCAGCAAGGCGACCTTGGGGCGCTCGATACCGTAGACCGCGGTGACCACGGCAGAGCCCATCACCGCGAACTGGAACAGCTGGTCGGCACCGCATTCGGCGTTGGCGCCCAGGTCCAGCATGTGGACATGGCCGTTGACCGAAGGAATCGCCGAGACGATGGCCGGACGGTCGATCCCCGGCAGGGTCTTCAGCACGAACTTGGCCGTGGCCATCAGCGCGCCGGTATTGCCGGCGGAGACCGCAGCCCGTGCGCGGCCTTCCTTGACCAGGTTGATGGCCACGCGCATCGAGGAGTCTTTCTTGTTGCGCAGCACCTTGGACGGAGACTCATCCATCTCCACCACTTCGCTGGCATGCTGCAGCGCCAGGCGCGGGTCGCCGGTCTGCTTGCGCTGGGCCAGGGCCTCGCGCAGCTTCGGCTCGTCGCCGACCAGGATCAGCTGCAGCTCCGGATACGATTTCAACGCCAAAAGAGCGGCGTCCACGGCTACCGGGTAGCCGTGATCGCCGCTCATGGCGTCAATCGCAAGGACGACGGGTGCAGCCATCAGGTGCCCCCGGGGTACAGGCTTATTCTTCGGTGCCGCCGCCGGCCGGGGCGGCCGTGTCGATGACCTTCTTGCCGCGGTAGTAGCCATCAGCGGTCACGTGGTGACGCTGGTGGGTCTCACCGGAGGTGGAGTCGACCGACAGTGCAGCCGGCTTGACCTTGTTCTTCCAGTGGGCGTGGCGGTGACCGCGCATGGCGCGCGACTTCTTGTCCTGTGAAACTGCCATTGTCTTGCTCCGTCGGGCCTCAGGCCCCTAACCACTCAATCTGACTTCAACTGCTTCTTCAATGCCGCGAAAGGGTTTTCCCGACGAGGCTCTTCTTCAACCGGCTCCGCAACCTCGGGCTGCGCAGCCACCGCATTTTCGCACGACTCGCAGCGCGGCAGCATCGGCAAGGCCAGCAGGACCTCGTCCTCGATCGCCTCGCGCAGCGCCAGCTCGTCGTTCTCTACCAGCAGCGGCTCGCATTCCTGCATCAATGCGCGCTCCGTTGCCTCGTCCGCCACCAGCCGCCAGTCAATCCCGGCCTGCAGGGGCCAGAGATACCGCGCGCCGCAGCGCTTGCAATTCAAGGCCAGCTCGCCAGCCAACTCACCCACCAGCGTGGCATACCCCTCGCGCTGCCGGGCCTGCAGGCGCACCCGCAGGCGTGTATCCGTGTCCGCCAGCACCTCCCTCAGGCGCGACAGCGACTGCAACGGCAGCTCGCCCTCATAGTGCTCCTGATGGGCAGCGGCGCTGGAAACACGGATTCTGGCGGGGATACCCAAGTCAACGGTCCCGAGCTACCCTTCGAAGGGCGCGCATCATAGTAATCCGCCCCTCAAAAGTCAAAGCCGGACACGGCGCTTTCCCAAAGAATTTCAATGATTAATCCCCCGCTGATCCTGGCCTCCGGCTCGCGCTACCGGGCCGGGCTGCTGAGCCGCCTGCTGCTGTCCTTCGAAGCTCGCCCTTCCGAGGTCGACGAAACCCCGCAGCCGGGCGAATCGCCGGCCGGGCTGACCCAGCGCCTGGCGGTGGCCAAGGCAGCTGCGCTGGCGGCGAGCTGCCCCGATGCCTGGATCCTGGGCTCGGACCAGTCCGCCGCCGCCCGGGGCCAGATCCTGGGCAAGCCGGGGACGCTCGAACGGGCCCGGGCGCAGCTGCGCCTGCTGTCGGGCCAGACCGTGGAGTTCCTGACCGCCGTCGCCCTGCTCCGGGGCGACACCTGCCTGCAGGCCCTCGATGTCACCACGGTCAAATGCCGCGAACTGTCCGACGCCGAAATCGACCGCTACCTTGCGGCCGAACCGGCGCTGGACTGCGCCGGCAGCTTCAAGTGCGAGGGCCTGGGGATCAGCCTGTTCGAGGAAATCCAGAGCCGGGATCCGACCGGCCTGGTCGGACTTCCCCTGATCGCTACCGCCCGGCTGCTGCGGCAGGCGGGGTTTGCCCTGCCCTAGTGCAGAGCGCCTGACGGAGCGTTAGATGGATGGCGAGCGGATTTTGGCGCGGATCAAGACGCGAGGCGGAGGCGTAGCAGGCACTACGGTGACGACGAGCAACGCGGAGCCGCGCCAAAATACGCCGGCAGGCGCTAACGATCTGTCAGGCGCTCTGCACTAGCCCTGGCGCAGCGTCGCCAGCCAGCCGGGCAGACCTGCCACCCCGTCCAGCAGGGCGCAGGCACCGGACTGCAGCAAGCGCTCGGGATGGTGGACGCCACAGACCACCCCGACCGCCGGCATGCCGATCGCCCGGGCCATGGCCATGTCGTACTCGGTATCGCCGATCATCAGCGCGTCCCCGGGCTGCAGGCCCTCAACCTCGAGCAATTCGCGCAGCATCAGCGGATCAGGCTTGGAGGCAGTCTCGTCGGCCGTGCGCGAGTCACAGACCAGGCGGCGCAGGTCCACGTGATGCTCCAGCGAGCGATCCAGGCCGCGGCGCGACTTGCCGGTGGCGATGGCCAGCCGGTGGTCACCCACGTGCAAGGCCTGCATCGCCGACAGCGCCCCGTCGAACAGCGGCGCCTCGCCGGTGCCTTCGGCCAGCCAGCGCGCCCGGTAGCTGTGCAGCAAGGCCTTGAGGCTCTCAAGATCCAGTTCCGGGTACAGTCGGGTGAGCACGTCGTTCATGCCCAGGCCGATCAGATCGCGGATCGACTCGTCGCTGCGCGCCGGCAGGCTCAGGTCGCGGATCGCAACCTGCATGGTATTGACGATGGTCGCAGCCGAATCGGCGAGGGTTCCATCCCAGTCGAATATCAGTAGCCGTGGCCTGTTCACAGCGGTACTGCCACCTTCACCGTCCAGGCCCAAGCTTGGCCAGGAAGTCCCTCAGTTCATCGGTCATCGGGGCATTCAGGATCAGCTTGGGGAACTCCTCGTCCGCCACCAGCTTGAGGAAATGCGAGTGCAGGAACATGCGCTTGAGGCCCAGGTCCCGGTACTTCTTGTTGACCTCGCGCTCGCCGTACTTGGTGTCGCCGCAGACCGGGTGGCCCAGGGCCAGGGAGTGCACGCGGATCTGGTGGGTGCGGCCGGAGAAGATCTGCACTTCCATCAGCGTGGCGTCGCGATAGCGCGCCTTGGGCGAGAAGCGCGACATCGAGGGCTTGCCCTCCTCCTCGTCGATCTCCACCCGCAGGTTGTTACGCACCAGGGCGGCATCGACGTCGCGGTCCTCGCCGCGCCACTTGCCGTCCAGCAGGGCGAAATAGCGCTTGTCGGCGGTGCTGTTCTTGAAGGCGCGCTGGGCGCGCAGCAACGCCGGACGGGTCTTGGCCAGCAGCAGGATGCCGCTGGTGTCGCGGTCCAGACGGTGCGCCAATTCGATGAATTCGTGCTTGCCCCAGGCGCGAACGGTCTCGATCACCCCGTAAAGTACGCCGGTGCCACCGTGCGAAGACAGGCCGGCGGGCTTGTTCAGCACCAAGTAGTGCTCATCTTCGTGGATCACCGCCGAACGCAGTTTGTTCAGGACCGCATCCGGCGGGCGCACGGTCTCGCCCTTCTCGACCATGCGCACCGGCGGGATGCGAATCTCCTCGCCCTTGACCAGCTTGCGCTCGGCTTTGGCGCGGCCGCCGTTGACGCGCACCTGGCCGGAGCGCAGGAGTCGGTAGACATGCGATTTTGGCACGCCAGGTAACTGTTTTAACAGGAAATTATCGATACGCTGACCGTCTTCAGCTGAAGTTACGATCACTTTGCGCACTTCTTGGCGAACTTGTGTCAAAATGCGACATTCCGTTTGGAAAAGCGGAAAATTCCGTTGGCGCATCGGCGCTTACGGGAACGAATAGAGGCAGTAGCAGCGCGCATCTTAGCAGTCGCGGCACTCCTCAAGTTTGCGTCTGTGGCGCCAAAACGCCGCAGGCACCATAAAAACCCTGGCGCTCCTACAAGGGCGGGCGATCTAAAAAGACAACGCACATATGCCTGTCACTGAACTCTCCCCTGCCCCGCGGTCGAGCGTCTCAAGACGAGACCAACATGAAACGCATTCTGATCAATGCCACGCAGCGCGAAGAGCTGCGCGTGGCGATCGTGGACGGACAAAAACTTCACGACCTTGATATCGAGCACGCCTCCCGCGAACAGAAAAAAGGAAACATCTACAAGGGCAAGATCACCCGCGTAGAACCCAGCCTCGAGGCCTGCTTCGTCGATTACGGCGGAGAGCGCCACGGCTTCCTGCCGGCCAAGGAAATCGTCCGTTCCTACTTCAAGGGCGACGGCAAGAACCTGCGCGACCAGCTGGAGGAAGGCCAGGAAATCATCGTCCAGGTCGAGAAGGAAGAGCGTGGCAACAAGGGCGCAGCCCTGACCACCTTCATCTCGCTGGCGGGCCGCTACCTGGTGCTGATGCCCAACAACCCCCGCGCCGGCGGCATCTCGCGCCGCGCCGAGGGCGACGAGCGCGAGGAAGCCAAGGAAGCGCTGAGCCAGCTCAACCTGCCGGACGGCATGGGGCTGATCATCCGCTCCAACGGCGTCGGCCGCACGGTCGAGGAACTGCAGTGGGACCTCGACCACCGCGCCAGCACCTGGAACGCGATCACCGCCGAGGCCGCCAAACGCAACGGCCCCTTCCTGATCTACCAGGAAAACAACATCGTCATGCGCGCGTTGCGCGACTACCTGCGCGCCGACATCGGCGAGGTGATCGTCGACAACGCCGAGATCTACGAGGAAGCCCGCGAGCAGCTGCAGTACTCGACGCCGCAGGACCTGCCGAAGCTGAAGCAGTACAACGACGAAATCCCGCTGTTCCAGCGCTTCCAGGTCGAGAGCCAGATCGAATCGGCGCATGAGCGCCACGTACGCCTGCCCTCCGGCGGCTCGGTCGTGATCGACCATACCGAGGCCCTGACCGCGATCGACATCAACTCCGCCAAGGCCACCGGCGGACGCGACATCGAAGAAACCGCATTCAACACCAATCTCGAAGCGGCCGAGGAAATCGCCCGCCAGCTGCGCCTGCGTGACCTCGGCGGCCTGATCGTCGTCGACTTCATCGACATGTCCAGCTCGAAGAATCAGAAGGAAGTCGAGAAGCGCCTGGAGCGTGCGGTCGAGATGGACCGCGCCCGCATCCAGCTGGGCCGCATCTCGCGCTTCGGCCTGCTGGAGCTGTCGCGCCAGCGCCTGCGCCCGACCTTGGCCGAGCACACCCAGATCGCCTGCCCGCGCTGCGACGGCCGCGGCCAGATCCGCAGCGTCGAATCCCTCGCCCTGTCGATCCTGCGCCTGATCGAGGAAGAGGCGATGAAGGAGCGCACCGGCCGCGTCATCGCGCAGGTGCCGGTCGACGTCGGCACCTTCCTGCTCAACGAGAAGCGCAGCAACGTGCGCGAAATCGAGGCTCGCTGCCGCGTGCACATCGCCGTGGTGCCGAACCCGACGATGCACACGCCGAACTTCGAGATCAAGCGCGTACGCGCCGACCACCTCCAGCTGGAGAACAACGCCAGCACCAGCTACTCGCTGGCGCAGAACTTCGACGCCGCCGCCACCGAAGAAATGGCCAAGCCGCCGCAGCCGCAGCGCGCGCTGCAGGAGCCGGCGGTCAAGCAGATCGTGCCGGCGACGCCGGCACCGATCGTGATCCGCGAGGTGGCCCCGCCCCCCGCGCCGGTGATCATCATGCAGCCGGCCAATACCGAATCGGTCTGGCAGAAGCTTATGCGCTGGCTCGGCTTCGGCGCCAAGCCTGCCACCACGGAGGCGCCAGCCTCCCAGGCCCAGCCCGACAGCCGCCGCCGCGACGAGCGCCGCGATGGCCGTGGCCAGCGCCGCGACCAGCAGGGACGCGACCAGAACCGTGGCCAGCGTGGCCAGCAGCAGAACCAGCCGCGCCGCGATGG
>DATILC010000192.1:0-21576 GCA_035476855.1 Solimonas sp.
CCTGCAGACGATCACGCAGCACGCGTGGCGTCATCGCCAGCTCCTGCGCGATCGCCGCGGCCTCGGGCAACTCGCCCGGCAGGCGGCCGAGGCACAGCGCACGCACACGGCTTTCCAGCAGCCAGGTTTCCGGGCCTTCGGCCAGGCGACGCCGCGCCTCGGCCAGCAGCCACTCGCCTGCCGTGGGATCGCTGTGCGTCATCGCACGCGTCAGCCAGGCCGCGGGGAAATGCAGGCTGATGTCGGGCTGGTCGAACTGCGGGCGGCAGCCGAGCACGGCCTCGTAGGCTTCGAGCGGCGCACGCGCGGCGTGGCGGAAGTGCAGGCGCACTTCCCCGGCGGGCACCTGCGCCAGCGTCGGCGCCAGCAGGATCCAGCCGGCCAGCGCCATCTCGACCATTGCCGGCGGCAGCGGCTGCAGTTCGATCCAGCGCAGGCAGGCCTGTTCGCCCTGTTGCGACAGCTCGATGCGGCTGCCATCCCAGACCAGCGGTTCCAGCTCGATCAGGCGTTCGAGGCCGGTGCGCAGGTCGACGCTGGCGAGCAGGCTGGCGCCGAGCCAGGGATAGGCCTTGAGACTGAGGCCACGGGTCTGGCGCAGGGCGAACAGCGGATCGGGCACGGCGCGCAGCACCTGCTCCAGCAAGGCCTGCACCTGATACAGCGGCACGCGATACAGCTCGTCGCGCGCCAGCCGTTCCGGGTTGATGCCGGCCCCGGTCAGCAGCGTCGGCGGCAGGAACGAGGGCAGCATCTCGCGCAGGTAGCGGCCGGTGATCCCGGCCGGCGCCAGCATCAGCGGCGGCAACGCGGGGAGCGCGGATGATCCGAGTGCCATGCGGCGGGCGCCTCTGCGGTCAAGACGTGGCGCCGGGGCGCCGCCTATCGTGGCGGCATGAACCCCGGACCCGTGGAGTGCGCTGCATGATCGGTATACCTGTCGGACTGGTGACCGCCAACGCGGTCGAGTGGATTATGCACAAGCACGTGCTGCACGGCTGGGGACGCACGCGCGGCACTTTCTGGTCCTTTCACTTCCACGAGCACCACCGCCTGGTGCGCCAGAACGGCTACCACGATCCGAACTACCAGCGCTTCCCGCTCGGCATCCATGCGCAGGGCAAGGAGGCCTGGGCACTGATCGGTGCCGGGGTGGCGGTGGCGCCGCTGTTCCCGGTGGCGCCGTTCTTCGTCGGCACGCTGTGGTACTCGGCGGCCAACTACTACCGCATCCACAAGCGCTCGCACCTGGATCCGACCTGGGGCCAGCAGCGCATCCCCTGGCACTACGACCACCACATGGGCCGCAACCCCGGCGCCAACTGGTGCGTGACCCGGCCCTGGTTCGACTACGTGATGGGCACCCGTGAGTTCACCGAGGGCAGCCCGCGCGAGGACAACGTGCTGGGCCTGCCCTGGCTGCCGGGCTGGCTGGCGAAACGCCTGCCGAAGCCGGAGTCGCTGGCCCGGGAACACCCCGCGCCACAGCAGCGGCCGATGGCGCGGGCGGCCTGAGGCAGCAGCAGCAGTAGGGCGGGAGCATCCCGCCTGTCGCGGAAGGCGAGGGCATGGATGCCTGAGGCAGGGCAACGCAGGAGCAGTTGCCGGCGGGATACTCCCGCCCTACACCGCCGACGCCAGCGCCGCCGGACTACAATCCGCGCTCCTCACCTCTTGCGACGCTCCATGACCGGCCACGGCCTCGGCGATGAACTGACAAGGCTCGGCTGGAACGACCGGCTGGCGCTGGCGCTGGCGCAGCTGCCGCCGATGCCCGGCCGGCCCGTGCGCATCGTCGAGCAGCATCGCAGCGAGTTCCGCGTCCACGACGGCCGCAGCGAGTTCAGTGCGCGCAGCCACACCGCGCTGCACAAGACCCTGAGCGCTGCCGACGACGGCCTAGCTGTCGGCGACTGGGCGCGCTACCAGGAGGAAGGCGACTGGCTGACGCAGTTGCTGCCGCGCCACAGCCTGCTCGAACGCAGCCGCGAGGACGGCCGCCGGCAGCGCCTGGTGGCCAACGTCGACACCGCGCTGCTGGTGATGGGCCTGGACGGCGACTACAACCCGGAGCGCCTGATGCGTTACCGGCTGCTGGCCATCGCCGCAGGCGTCGCGCCGGTACTGGTGCTGACCAAGGTCGATCGCGTGGAAAACGTCGACGCGCTGCGCCGTGAAATCGAAACCCTGGCCGGCCCCGATACGCCGGTCGTGGCATTCGATGCGCGCAGCCCGCAAGCCCTGCAGCAACTCGCAGCCTGGCTCACGCCGGGCCAGACGCTGGCGCTGCTGGGCTCCTCCGGCGTCGGCAAATCCACGCTGATGAACAGCCTGCTCGGCAGCCAGACCCAGCGCACCGGCGCTACGCAGTCGCAGGACGACCTCGGCCGCCACACCACCACGGCGCGCTTCCTGCGCCTGTTGCCCTGCGGCGCCTGCCTGATCGACACGCCCGGCCTGCGCGAGCTGAAACTGTCGCAGGAGCAGGAACGGATCGAGGACGATTTCGCCGACATCCGGCAGCTGGCGCAGCAGTGCCGCTTCAGCGACTGCAAGCACCAGCGCGAGCCGGGCTGCGCGGTGGTTCGCGGCGCGACGGCGCAGCGGCTCGCGGCCTGGCGCGCGAGCCAGGCGCCGAAGCCGGAAAAATTCAGGCGCGGAAAGGGCTAGGGAAACTCTGAAAAAAGTCCGTTCGTGCTGAGCCTGTCCCGCGGGACTTCCTGCGGTCGTCGAAGCACGGGCGGACTTTTCCCACCGCCGGTCAACGAGTTGCCGCCCACCCTTCGACAAGCTCAGGGCGAACGGCAACTTGATCAGAGGTGCGGCCTGGCGATCAGCCGCCCGTGACCGACGCCAACGCCGCGTTGAGCGTCTTGCTCGGCCGCATCACTGCCGCCAGCTTCTCGGGATCCGGCGCGTAGTAGCCACCGATGTCGGCCGGCTTGCCCTGCACGGCGGCGAGTTCGGCGACGATGGCCTGCTCGTTCTCGGCCAGGGTCTTCGCCAACGCGGCGAAGTGCGACTGCAGGGCCTTGTCCTCGGTCTGCGCGGCGAGTTCCTGCGCCCAGTACAGGGCGAGGTAGAACTGGCTGCCGCGGTTGTCGAGCTGGCCGGTCTTGGGCGAGGGGTTCTTGTTGTTGTCGAGCAGCTTGCCGGTGGCGGCATCCAGCGTCTTCGCCAGGACCTTGGCCTGGGCGTTGCCGGTCTTGAGGCCGAGGTCCTCCAGGCTCACCGCCAGGGCGAGGAACTCGCCCAGCGAATCCCAGCGCAGGTGATTCTCCTCGACCAGCTGCTGCACATGCTTGGGCGCGGAACCACCGGCACCGGTCTCGTACATGCCGCCGCCGGCCATCAGCGGCACGATCGACAGCATCTTGGCACTGGTGCCCAGCTCCAGGATCGGGAACAGGTCGGTGAGGTAGTCGCGCAGGATGTTGCCGGTGACCGAGATGGTGTCCTGGCCGCGGACCACACGCTCCAGCGTGTAACGCATGGCGCGCACCTGCGACATGATCTCGATCTTCAGCCCCTTGATGTCGTACTCCTGCACGTACTTCACCACCTTCTGGATCAGCTCGTGCTCGTGCGGGCGATAGGGATCGAGCCAGAAGATCGCCGGCATGCCCGAGTTGCGCGCGCGCGTCACGGCGAGCTTGACCCAGTCGCGGACCGGCGCGTCCTTGACCTGGCACATGCGCCAGATGTCCCCGGTCTCGACGTTCTGGCTCATCAGTACCTCGCCGGTGTCGAGGTCAGTGATGTTGGCAACGCCGTCCTCGCTGATCTCGAAGGTCTTGTCGTGCGAGCCGTACTCCTCGGCCTGCTGCGCCATCAGGCCGACGTTGGGCACCGTGCCCATGGTCTTGGGATCGAAGGCGCCGTGGGTCTTGCAGAAGTTGATGACCTCCTGGTAGATGCGCGCGAAGGTCGATTCCGGCATCACCGCCTTGGTGTCCTTCAGGCGTCCGTCGGCGCCCCACATCTTGCCGCCGTTGCGGATCATCGCCGGCATCGAGGCGTCGACGATGACGTCGTTGGGCGAGTGGAAGTTGGTGATGCCCTTGGCCGAGTCGACCATCGCCAGTTCCGGGCGATGGGCGTGACAGGCGTGCAGGTCGCGCTTGATCTCGTCCTGCTCGCTCTGCGGCAGCTTGGCGATCTTGGTGTACAGATCGACCATGCCGTTGTTGACGTTGATGCCCAGCTCGTCGAACGTCTTGCCGTGCTTCTCGAAGGCGTCGCGGTAGAAGATGCGCACGCAGTGCCCGAACACGATCGGGTGCGAGACCTTCATCATCGTCGCCTTGACGTGCAGGGAGAACATCACGCCGCTCTTGTGCGCGTCCTCGATCTGCGTTTCATAGAACTCGAGCAAGGCCTTCTTGCTCATGAACATGCTATCGATGATTTCCTTGTCCTGCAGCGCCACCTTGGGCTTGAGGACGATGGTCTTGCCGCTCTTGGTCAGCAGTTCCATCTTGACGTTGCGGGCGCGATCCAGCGTCATCGCCTTCTCGCCGTGGTAGAAGTCGCCGTGGTGCATGTGGGAGACATGGCTGCGCGAGGCCTGGCTCCACTCCGCCATCGAGTGCGGGTTCTTCTTGGCGTAGTCCTTGACGGCCTTCGGCGCGCGGCGATCCGAGTTGCCCTCGCGCAGCACCGGGTTCACCGCCGAGCCGGTGATCTTGGTGTAGCGCGCCCTGAGCGCCTTTTCCTCGTCGGTCTTCGGGGTCTCCGGGTAGTCCGGCAGCGCGTAGCCCTTGGCCTGCAGCTCCTTGATCGCCGCCCCCAGCTGCGCCACCGATGCACTGATGTTGGGCAGCTTGATGATGTTGGTATCGGGCAGCAGGGTCAGCTTGCCCAGCTCGGCGAGATTGTTGGGGGGGCGCTGCGCTTCGGCCAGGCACTCGGGGAACTCGCCGAGGATGCGCGCCGCCAGCGAGATGTCGCTGGTGGCCAGGTTGATGCCGGCCGGCTTGGTGAAGGCCTGCATGATCGGCAGGAAGGCGCAGGTCGCCAGCAGCGGCGCCTCATCGGTCAGTGTGTAGATGATGGTCGGCTGCTTGCTCATGGTCGGTTATCCGCTCGATTGTTTTTTAGGGCCGGGCGGGCGGGGATAGCAAGGTTCTTGCCATCGGTTTCCCCTGCCTGTGCCAAGCGACGTAGGCGAAGACTATCAAGCCCTTGCGCCGACTTCACCGTCCGGGTTGACCAGATCGGCACGACAGGCAGTTCCGGCATGCCCTGGCGGGGCATCCGCCGAACGAGGGATGGATTGCGGCAGCAGGGACGCGTACCCTGAAAACATTCCAACTGAACTGTTTTTGCCCCCATGACCGTCCTGCTCACCGGTGCCTTCGGCAATATCGGCTCCCATGTGCTGCACCACCTGCTGGCCGCCGGACACGAGCTGGTCTGCCTCGATCTGGAGAACCCGCGGACCCGCGCACTGGCCGAAGCGCTGGGCGCGCGCATCCGCGTGGTCTGGGGCGACATGTGCGATCCGGCGGTGATGGCGCAGGCACTGGAGGGCGTCGACGCGGTGGTCCACATGGCGGCGATCATCCCGCCGCTGTCGGAAACCAATGAGGCGCTGGCGACCCGCGTCAACGTCGGCGCCACCGCCACGCTGCTGCGGCTGATGGAGGGCTCGCCGCGGGCGCGGCGGCTGGTGTTCGCCTCCAGCATGGGCGTGGCCGGACAGGAGCAGCATCGCCGCAGCCCGCCGCTGCAGGTCGATGCCGCACCGACGCCGAGCGACCATTACGGCCGCACCAAGGCCGAATGCGAGGCGCTGATCCACGCCAGCAGCCTGCAATGGACCATCCTGCGCATCGCCGCCTGCCCACCGACGACGCTGAAGCCCGGCGGCGCGGAGGAGATGTCGATCATCTTCGAGGCCACGGTGGATGGCCGCGCCGAGTTCGTGCACCCCGACGACGCCGGCCTGGCCTTCGCCAACGCGGTGACATGCGACGCGGCGATCGGCAAGACCCTGTTCCTCGGCGGCGGCCCGCGCTGCCAGGCTCGCGCCATCGACTTCTACAACAACCTGCTCGGCTCGATGGGACTGGGCCCGCTGGATCCCGCGGCCTTCCGCCCGGGCCCGACCTGGTTCTTCGGCGACTGGCTCGACACCCGGGAGAGCCAGGCGCTGCTGCAGTTCCAGCGCCACAGCCTCGACGATTACTACGCCGGCCTGCGCCGCAGCCTCGGCTGGAAGCGCTGGCTGTTCCGCGCGGTGGCACCGCTGGCCAATCGCCACATCCACCGGCAGTCGCGGTACCGGCAGCGGGCCTAGGGCGGCGGCGGTCGGAGATTGCCGCAGCGCAGATTCGCCTGCACCGCGACATCCATCAGCCTGGGGTTCGGCAGCTTCAGGCTGGCCATCAGCGCTGCGTATTCCTCTGCGCTGCGCACCTGCAGCCGCGGATTCCAGCGCCGCTCCTCGCCGATGGTCGACACCGTCCAGCCACGGTAGTCATGCCCCGGGTAGACCCGCGTTTCGTCCGGCAGGCGCAGCAGCTTGTTGAACAGCGAGTCGTAGGCGGCATGGGCATCGCCGTTCTGGAAATCGGTGCGGCCCGAGCCCCGGATCAGCAGCGCGTCGCCGGTGAAGACACGGTCGTCCATCACCAGGCTGAAGGACTCGTCGGTGTGCCCCGGCGTGTACAGCGCCCGCAGCTGCAGGTCATCGACACGGATCGACTCGCCATCGCGGAAGCGCGCCGACACGCACTCGGCCTGGGTGCGATCGCCCATCATCGTCACGCACTGCGTCGCCCCGCGCAGCTCGCCCAGTGCGGTGACGTGGTCGGCATGCGTGTGCGTGTCCACCGCGATCACCAGGCGCAGGTCGAGCTGCTGCAGCAACTGCAGGTAGGCCTCGGTCTGCTCGCGCACCGGGTCGATCAGCAGCGCAGCGCCGCCGGGACGGCTGGCCAGCAGATAGCTGTAGGTACTGGACTCTCGATCGAACAACTGGCGGAACAGCATGATGCCTCCCTAGGCCAGACCCTTGGCCACCATGCCGGCGGCGACGATCAGCATCAGCAATGCGAACCCCTGCTGCAGTCGCGGACCGGCAATGCGCGGCGCCAGCCAGCGGCCGCCGCCCATGCCCAGCAGGCTGCCGGCCAGGAAGGGCACGGCGATCATCCACGGAATGCCACGCCCCATCAGCGAAGCGCCCAGCACCGTGCCGGAGCTGGTCAGCGCGATCGCCAGCAGCGAGGTGGCGATCGCCGACTGCATCGACAGCTCGGTGACGGCACGCAGCGAGGGCACGATGACGAAGCCGCCGCCGACACCCAGCAGGCCGGAGAGGAAGCCGGTCACCCCGCCGATCAGGGACATGGCCACGGCGCAGGGACGGGTCCAGTGGATGCGGCCGCTCTGCGGATCGAGGCGGCAGATCGGACCGCTGGCCCGGCTGCCGTCGCCGGCCACCGTGGCACGCACCATCGCGGCCTCGGCCGGCGCCAGCCGCGCCGCCAGCAGCATGCGCAGCGCCACGCCGGACAGCGCGGCGGCGAAGGCCAGCGCCAGCGTGTCGGGGGGCAGCAGCGTGGCCAGCCACAGGCCCAGCGGCGCGGTCAGCACGCCGGCCATTGCGATCAGCGCGGCGGCCCGGTATCGCACGTAGTTGCGGTGCCAGGCGAAGTAGCTGCCCAAGGCGGCAGCACCGGCCACCGCCAGCAGGGCCACCGGTGCCGCCTGCGTCAGCGACCAGCCCAGCCCCGCCATCAGCAGCGGCACCGCCAGGATCGAACCCCCGGCGCCGGTCAGTCCAAGGACCAGCCCGATCAGGATGCCCAGTACAAGGCTCATGGCATCAGCCGTAGCGCGCCAGCAGATCGGTCATGTGGGTCAGCCGCTCCCGGGCCGCTCCCTGCTCGATCCCCAGTGCCGCCAGCTCGCGCCGCGTCATGCAGGCGACCAGATCGAAGAACGCGCGATCGAGGGCCTTGCGCGCTGCCGACAGCTGCTGTGCCACGCGCTCGCAGTCATCCTCGCGCTCCACCATCGCCACCACCGCGCGCACCTGCCCCTCTGCGCGCCGCAGCCGCGCCAGTACCTGCGCCTTGCTTTCGTCCCAGTCCGACATGCGGCTCCTGTTCAATTCCGGATCCTCTTCATATACCATACCCCGTACCGTATATAGCGAGCAAGGAGATCCCATGCTTTCGGCAATCCTTGGCGGCGTGCTGATCGGCAGCGCGGCGCTGCTGCTTTACGCCGTGTCCGGCCGCATCGCCGGCATCAGCGGCATTACCTATGGCCTGCTGTGGCCAGTGCCGGGCGACCGCGCCTGGCGAGGGCTGTTCCTGGCCGGACTGCTCGGTGGCGGCTGGCTGGCCGTGCTGGCCGGCGCGCGCCTGCCGGCCGTGCCGCTGCCTGCCGATGCGGGTGGCATCACGCTGTTGCTGGCGGCCGGACTGCTGGTCGGGGCCGGCACGCGACTCGGCAACGGCTGCACCAGCGGCCACGGCATCTGCGGCCTGGCGCGCCTGTCCTGGCGCTCGCTGGCGGCGACCCTGGCATTCATGCTGACCGGCATGCTGGTGGCAACCCTGCTGCGGCCTGCCCTGGTGGGAGCGCTGCCGTGATCGCGCGCCTGGCGCCATTGCTGTCGGGGCTGCTGTTCGGCGGTGGCCTGGTGCTGTCGGGCATGGCCGACCCCGCGCGAATCCTGGCCTTCCTGCAATTGGGGCCGGGCTGGGATCCGTCCCTGCTGCTGGTGATGGCCGGCGCACTGGCCGTCGCCCTGCCCGGCTTCGCCTGGCTGCGGCGCCGGGCGCAGCCCTGGTGCGCAGAGCGTTTCGCCGATCCGCGTGGCGCCGTCGACCGGACGCTGTTGCTGGGCGCCGTGCTGTTCGGCGCCGGCTGGGGCCTGGCCGGCTACTGCCCGGGGCCGGCGCTGGTGTCCGCGGGGCTGCTGCAGGGCGCCGGACTGCTGTTCGTTCCGGCGATGCTGGCCGGTGCCGCACTGGTCCGCCGCAGTCGCTAGCTCCGCTTCTGCGCGCGACTCATCAGGAACGACTGCCGCACGTAGTTGCGCTCGAAGTACTGGCTGATGATCTCGTCCAGGCGGCTGCGGAATTCCGCCAGCCGCACCGGGTCACCGGCCAGCGCCTGCACCAGCTTGATCACCGGCGCCGCGGTCAGTTCGAACACGGCGCGGTAATGCTGCGGGCTCAGTGCCGGCACCCACATCTCGTCGCGGTGGAAACGCAGCCCCTGCACCGCCTCGCCCAGGCGCTGGCGCACCAGTTCGGGATTGCCCCAGGCCGGCGGCGGCGCAACCCCCGGCGGCGGCGGCAGGTACTCGGCGGTGAGCGCGAACATGCGGCCAATCATCAGCTCCGGCGGCCAGGTCGAGAAAGCGATGCGGCCGCCGGGCCGCAGCACACGCAGCAGCTCGGCGGTGACCACCTCCGGCCGTGGCGCGAACATGTGGCCGAACTGGCTCAGCACGACATCGAAACTGGCATCCGGATACGGCAGCGCCTCGGCATCGCCCTCGATGAAGTCGATCGCGACGCCAGCCATTTCGGCGTTGTGCTGTGCCTCGGCCAGCAGCACCGGCGACAGGTCCAGGCCGCAGACACGGGCGCCCTGGCGCGCCGCGGTGACCGCCACCACGCCGGTGCCGCAGGCAACGTCGAGCAGGCGCTCGCCGGCGGTCACGCCGGCGAACTCGACCAGCGCAGCAGCAGGCGGCGTGGTGAAGGTGGCCAGCGGCGTGAACAGCGCCCAGCCCTCGCGCTGCGCCGCCTTGAACTGCAGGAAGGGATCGTTGCTCATCGCAAAACTCCGCTGCCAGGGGCCGCGCCAGTCTACTCCCCTGCCCCGCTCCTGCAGGGCAAACCCTAGGGAAACTCTGATTAAGTTGCCGTTCGCCCTGAGCTTGTCGAAGGGTGGGCGGCAACTCGTCGACCGACCCTGGGGAAAGTCCGCCCGTGCTTCGACAGGCTCAGCACGAACGGACTTTTTTCAGAGCTTCCCTAGACGACGCTCGCCTCGCGCACCCGGCGCTTCGGCTTCGGCGCCTGCTGCTGCACGGCCTGCTCCAGCTCCGCAATGCCACCCTCGAAGTAGTCCAGCAGGCGCTGCAGGCTCGGCACCGTGCGGCGGCAGCCGATCAGGCCGAAGTCGACGTTGTCGTGGCGGCTGATGACGGTGATGTTGAGCGCAAAGCCGTCGATGACCAGCGAGGCCGGGTAGATGCCGTCGAGGCGGCAGCCCTGCCAGTACATGGCCTGGCGCGGGCCGGGCACATGCGAGATCACCAGGTTGGCCGGCACGCGGTCCGGCTTGAAGCCGGTCAGCATGTTGAGAGCGCCGGGCACCAGCTGGGCCACGGCATAGGCCTGCAGCTCGGCCGGGCTCATCGTCTTGAAGCGCGCCTTGTTGTAGTCCATGCAACCCTTGATCGCCTGCAGCCGCGCCAGCGGATCGGCCAGGTGGGTGGCGAGATTGACCATGGCGAAGGCGATCTCGTTGCCCGAATCGCCCTCGTCACGGCGGATCGACACCGGCACCACCGCGACCAGCGGCTGCTCCGGCAGCGCCTCCTGCTCGATCAGGTAGCTGCGCAGCGCCGCGGCGCAGACCGCCAGCACGACATCGTTGGTGGTGCCGCCGACATGCGCGGCGATCGCCTTGAAGCGCGAGGTGGCATAGGACTGCGCGGCGAAGCGGCGCGAGGCGGTGACCGGCTGGTTGAGGATGCTGCGCGGCGCCTGGGTGCTGGTGACCACGTCCGGATTGCCCTGGCGACGATCCTGCCAGGTCTGCTTCAGGTTGCTGAAAACCTTCGGCACCGAGGCGAGGCCGCCGCGGCTGAGGCCGGCGAGTACGCCCATCGGGCTGGTGGCGGCACCGGAGAGCGGCAGCGCCGGCTCGCGGTGGCGCGGCGCCATCTCCCAGGTCGGCGGCATCTGCGCGGACTCCTCTGCATCCGGCGACATCGACTTCATCATCAGCCGCATCGCGGCGACGCCATCGACCACCGAATGGTGGATCTTGAAGAACATGGCGATGCGCCCGTCCTCCAGCCCCTCGATCAGGTACATGCGCCACAGCGGGTAGGCGCGATCGAGGTGCTGGGCATGCACGCGCGAGCACATGGCGAGCAATTCGCGGATGCGGCCCGGCTTGGGCAGTGCGAGGTGCACGAGGTGCTGGTTGATGTCGAAGGTGGAATCGGTCTCCCAGAAGCTGAGCCCGAAGCGGCTCTGCGGCCGCAGGTTGAAGGGCCTGGCCGCCTGCGCCGACTGCAGCAGGCGCCCGGCAAGCTGGGCGGCGAAGTCCGGCGGGGCATCCTTCGGCGGCTGCAGCAGGACCAGGCCGCCGACGTGCAGCGGCATGTGCCGGCGCTCCATCAGAAGGAAGGCGGTATCGGTCGGTGACAGGCGTTGCACATGCATGGGAGGGCTCCTTTGCCGTTCCGTGGCGAAATCGCTCGCAAGCGGTGGGCCAAGGATGCTACCGGAACGTGCCGATGGCGTGACGACTAACTGACCGGGGGTTTACGGGGGGCTAGTTGGCCCTTATTGAGGAGGTGGCGGCCTGAGGCCGCCGCCCGCTCAGCGCTTCGCCAGAAACACATCCTGGATGATCTCGTGCACCCGCTCGCTCGCAGCCAGATCCACGCCCAGCTTCCTGGCACTCTCCAGCGCCGCCGCCAGATCCTTGCGGCCCAGCGCCCCGAAGGGCCCGAAGCCCTGCTCCAGCACCTCCGGCCCCACCGCCCTCATGCGCTCGCGGTTGGTGAAGAAAGCTTCCATCTGCGGCGTCACCACGCCGTTGCTGCGGCCGACTTCGAGCAGCAGCGCGGCATCGAGACCGCCGGCCTTGGCCAGCCGCGAAGCCTCGTCGATCGCCGCGAAAGCGGCGTAGGTCATGATGTTGTTGCAGAGCTTGAGCGTGATGCCTGCGCCGGTGGCGCCGGCATGGACCAGCTTGTTGCCCGAGGTCGCGAAGATTGGCCGGCAACGCTCGAACAGGGCCGCGTCGCCGCCGATCATGTAGCACAGCGTCGCCGCGTCCGCGCCACCCGCGCCGCCGGTGATCGGCGCATCGACCAGGTGGATGCCGCGCAGCGTGGCGTGGCGCGACCAGCGCATCATCGCGTCGTAGCTGACCGTGCTGTGCACCGCGATCACGGTGCCGGTCTCGGCCTCCTCGAACAGGCCGCGGCCGCTGCCGGCGCTGCCGTAGAGCAGCTGCTCGACGTCGATGTCGTCGCGCACGCAGATGCCGATGTGGTGGCATTGCCGCGCCAGTTCGGCCGGCGTGTCGGCGCGCTTCGCGCCCAGCCCGACCAGTTCCATCACCGGCCCGACCTCGACATCGCGCACCCATACCGGTTGTCCCAGCTTCAGCAGATGCCGCGCAATCGGCCTGCCGATGTTGCCGAGGCCGATGAACCCGATTCCCCTGTCGGTCTTGTCGCCGCTCACATGATCCCCCATGGCACTCGAACCGGGAGCGGCTTTTTCGCCGCGATGCGCCCTTGCCCGCGGCTCCGGCCGCTCCCCTCGGGAGACTTTAGCCCTGCTGGCCATCGTTCTCCAACAATTTCGGGGTGGGCATCTGCGGACGAACCTCCATGAACTCCACCGCCACGCCGGCGGGCAGTTCGAAGCAGGAGGCTATGGTTTCGGCGATGACGTCAGCGGTAGTCATGCCATCAAACGTCGGCCCCTTCGCCAGCCATGCACCCATGGCGTCGGGCAGCGCCGCCGGATCGAAGTTGGCGATGCTGCCGGTAGCCACGGCGCCGGGGCTGAACAGGGTCACCAGGATGCCGTCCTGCTTGACCTCGCCACGCAGCTCCTCGGTGAACTTGTCCAGCGCAGCCTTCGAAGCCGAGTACAGCGCCAGGTGGGCGAACTCGTTGTCGTGGCGTACCGAGGCCGAAGAGATATTGACGATGCGGCCGCCGCCGGCCTTGCGCAGCCGCGGGATCGCCAGCTGGCAGGCGAACACGGTACTGAAGAAATTCATCTCGACCATGCGGCGCACCTCGGCCTCGGGCATCAGCTCGATGCGCCGGGCGAACTGGAAGCCGGCGTTGTTGATCAGGCCGTCGATGCGTCCCCACTTCGCGATCACCGCGTCCAGCGCCTGCTCCAGGCCAGCCCTGTCGCTGACGTCGACCGCGGCGGTGAACACCCGGTCCGCCGGCAGCTGCGCCGCGGCTTCCCTGAGGCCCGCCTCGCCGCGCGCCAGCAGCGCGACCTTCGCGCCGCGCGACGCCAGCGCCTGCGCGGTGGCCAGGCCGATGCCCTTGGAGGCGCCGGTGACGACGATGACCTTGTCCTTCACTTTCGATTGCATTCTTTGCTCCTTCAAACCTTGCAGCCGTTCGCCCTGATCCTGAGCCTGTCGAAGGATCGAAGGGTGAACGGCCCTGACCTTGGGTCGATGAGCCCGCCCGTGCTTCGACAGGCTCAGCACGAACGGACTTCAATACCCCTTCGCTAGACCCGCATCTGCGAGCCGCCGTCGACATTGAGGATCACGCCCGTGACCCAGCTCGCATCATCCGACAGCAGGTAGGCCAGCGCCTTGGCGTGGTCCTCCGGCGTGCCGAGCCGCCCCAGCGGCATCTGCGCAATCATGCCCTGCAGGTATTCCTCCGGCACTTTGGCGCGCAGCGCCTGGGTGTCGGTCGGCCCCGGCGCGATGCCGTTGACGCGAATCCCCCTGGGCCCCAGCTCGCGTGCCAGCACGCAGGTGATGCCGTTGGTGGCGAGCTTGGTGAAGGAGTAGTAGTCGTAGTGCATCCAGGCCGCGGTCGAAGACTGGTTGACGATGGCGCCGCCCTTCGGCATGTGCGGCGCGACGGCGCGGGTCATCACCACGCAGCCGAGCATGTTGACGTTGATGACCTTGTGCAGGTACGCCATGTCGACCGTCATCAACGGATTGAAGTCGAGGTTGCCGAACATCGCCGCGTTGTTGACCAGGTAGTGGATCTCGCCCCAGCGCTCGCTGACCTGCTTTGCCAGCGCCGCGGCCGAGGCCTCGCTGGAAACATCCACCGACACGAACATCGCACTGCCGCCGGCCTTGCCGATCTCGGCGACCACGCGCTCGCCCTGGGCGACGTTGATGTCGGCGACCACGACCTTGCAGCCGCGCTGCGCGAGGTCCTTCGCGTAGCCCTCGCCGATGCCCTGACCGGCACCGGTGACGATGGCGACCTTGTTGTTGAAGTTGCTCATGTGATTCTCCTCGTTGTCCTTGTCGTCTTCAGAAGTAGCCTGGACGAAGTCCAGGGCCGCACCCGGCACCGCGGACATCCACCCCGGATTTCATCCGGGCTACTTCTGCTCGGTATTCGTTGCTGGCTCAGCTCCCCGCCTGGTCCACCGGCAGGTGCACCACCAGCCCCTCCAGCGCCGCGGTCACCGCGACCTGGCAGCCGAGCCGGCTGTTCGGCCGCCGGTGCGTGACCGACTCCAGCGTGCCGAGCTCGCCGGGCTCGGCCTCTGGCAGCTTGCCCTGCCATTCCGGCGGGATGTAGCAATGGCAGGTGGAGCAGGAGCAGATGCCGCCGCACATGCCGATCACGCCAGGCACCATGTTCAGGGTGGCGCCTTCCATCAGGTTCATGTGCGGATCGACATCGACGGTATGCGCCGTGCCGTTGTGCTCGATATAGGTGACTGCGACCATGTTTCTCTCTCAGGCTGGAATCGCGACGGTCTTGGTCTCGAGGTATTCCTCGAAACCCTGCACGCCCATCTCGCGGCCGATGCCGCTCTGCTTGTAGCCGCCGAAGGGCGAATCCGGCGCGAAGAAGTTGGCGCCGTTGATGTTCATCGTGCCGGTGCGGATCTTCCGCGCGAGGTTCAACGCGCGCTGCGGGTCGGCGGAGTAGATCGAGCCGGACAGGCCGTAGATCGACTCGTTGGCGATGCGCGCGGCATCGGCATCGTCCTTGAACGGAATCGCCACCAGCACCGGCCCGAAGATTTCCTCCTGGGCAATGCGCATGTCGTTGGTGACATCCGCGAACAGTGTCGGCTCGACGAAGAAACCCTTGTCGAGGCCGGCCGGCTTGCCGCCGCCGCAGACCAGGCGCGCGCCTTCGCGCTTGCCGGTCTCGATGTATTCCATCACGCGCTGCTGCTGCTTCGCGCTGATCAGCGGACCCATGATCTGCTGCTCGCGGAACTGGTCGCCCGGCTGCACGTAGCCGAACATCGCCTTGAGCGTCTGCACGCCTTCCTCGTAGCGCGATTCCGGCAGCAGGATGCGCGTGGTGATCGCGCAGCCCTGCCCGGCGTGGTAGCAGACCGCCAGGCCCGACAGCAGCGCGGTGTTGAAGTCGGCGTCGTCGAGGATGATGTTGGCGCTCTTGCCGCCCAGTTCCAGGAACACGCGCTTCAAGGTGCCGGCGGCGCTGGCCATGATGCGACGGCCGGTCTGCGTGGAGCCGGTGAAGGAGACGATGTCGATGCGCGGATCGGCGACCAGCTTCTCGCCGATCGCAGCCGGATCGGAGGAGGTCAGCACGTTGAACACGCCCGGCGGGATGTCGGTCTTCTCGGCGACGATCTTGCCGATGATGGTCGCGGTCCAGGGCGTGTCGGGCGCGGACTTCAGCACCACGGTGCAGCCGGCAGCCAGCGCCGGTGCAACCTTGGCCATGTTGATCTGGAACGGGAAGTTCCACGGCGAGATCGCGGCAACAACGCCGCCGGCCTCCTTCCACACCAGGCGCTTGCTCGGCACGCCCATGGTGTTGGTCACCGGCAGTTCCTGGTCCCACTCGTAGTTGTCGAGCAGCCCGATGACGTAGTCGAGGATCGCGATCGGACCATCGCCCTGCGGGCCGTTCGCGGTGATCGCCATCGGCGCACCGACCTCGGCCACGGCCTGGTCGCGCAGCGAGGCGGAGACCTCGCGCAGGCCGTCGCGCAGCTGCGTCAGGCACTTTTTGCGCAGCGCGCGATTGGTCGACCAGTCGGTGGTGTCGAAGGCGCGGCGCGCGGCGGCGATCGCGGCCTCGGCATCGTCGAGCCCGGCGTCGGCGACATGGCCGATGACCTCGCCGGTGGCGGGATTGATGTTGGCGTAGCGCTTGCCGGAGCGCGCCTCGACCAGCTTGCCGTCGATCAGCAGCCGCGGCTCGCCGATGCCGGCGGTGTTGCTGGTTGTGTTTGGGGGGTTACCCATATGCAGTCTCCAAAGCCGGCCGCGGCCGGAACAGGTATAGGCGCGCCAGCAGCAGCGTGAACAGCAGCAGCCACAGGCCGTTGTAGGTATAGACCTTGTCGAGCTGCGCGCCGCTCTGCGGCCAGCTCAGCGTCGCCTGGGTCAGGTAGAACAACATCGCGTAGGCCATCATCCCGGACATGAACGTGGCCAGCGGACGGTACCAGTCGCTGTCCTGGCGGCCGCGCAGGAATACCGCCAGCGACAGGACATAGAACCAGCCGAAGAACCAGGTATCGAATTCGTTGAGCAGGCGCAGCCACAGCGGCGCCTGCGCATAGACCGGCTCGACCTGGACATAGCCCAGCCAGGCACGGCCGATCGCGGACTTCGAACACTCGCCCTCCGGCCCCTGCGCCAGCCCTTCCCAGCCACAGCCGAGCAGGAACAGCGGCATGTAGACCAGCGCCGTGAACGCGGCAAAGGCCAGCAGCGGAATCAGCACCCGGTCCAGCACACGCGACATGCCGCTCCTCCCCAGGAAACATTGAAACATTGCTGTCGAAATGTTTGTTCAGGCTATAGGACCCCCCCGGGGGGTTCAATACGCCGAATGGGCGATATTCGACGGGCGGTGCTTCCTCCACACTCACGGCCATCATCGACATCCTTATGTGAGAACAGCATGGCCAAGTGGGAATGCACCATCTGCGGCATGGTTTATGACGAAGCCAAGGGCGATCCGGAGCACGGCCTCGCGCCGGGCACGCGCTGGGAGGACGTCCCGGCGGACTGGACCTGCCCGGACTGCGGCGCGACCAAGGACACCTTCGAGAAGATCGAGTAGCGATTTGCCGTCCCGTGGGAGCGGCTTTAGCCGCGAAGTCTGGTCAGCCTGACCACCGGCCATCGCGGCTAAAGCCGCTCCCACGAAAGAGTACCCGCCAGCGGTCCGCGAGGAGAGAGATGAGCACTCAAGACCAGGCCGACCACGGCCGGCGCAGTTTCCTGAAGAACCTCGGCATGGCCACGGCCGGCGCCGCCGCCTTTGGCGCCGAGGCCGCGACGCCGAAGCCGCGCAAGGACATCCGCCGCTGGGACGCGACCACCGACCTGCTGGTCATGGGCTCCGGCGCCGGCGGCATCTCGGCGGCGATCGAGGCACGGCGCAACGGCATCGAGGCCCTGGTGCTGGAGAAATTCCAGGTCCCCGGCGGCTCGTCGAGCCTCTCGGGTGGCGTCTGCTACCTCGGCGGCGGCACCGCGCTGCAGAAGGCGCTGGGCTTCCATGACACGGTCGAGGACATGTACCGCTACATGATGGCGGCCAGCGGCCTCTACGCCACCGAGGACAAGATCCGCCTGTACTGCGAGGGCAGCGTCGCTCACTTCGACTGGCTGGTCGCCAACGGCGTGCACTACGCGCAGAAGTATTCCGCGGAGAAGGAGATCTCGATCCCGGACGGCTCGCTGTACTACTGCGGCAGCGAGCTGGTGCATCCCTTCCACGAACTGGCAAGACCGGCGCCGCGTGGCCATGTGCCGCCGTCGCCGCACCTGATCGGCGGCCGTGACCTGATGAAGGCGCTGACCAAGTCGGCGCTGGATCTCGGCGCGACGCTGAAGCTGCGCTGCTCCGCCGAACGCCTGATCGTCGAGGGCGATGGCAGCATCGCCGGCGCCGAGGTCATCGACGAGAGCGGCAAGCGCCTCAACATCCGCGCGCGCCGCGGCGTCGTGCTGGCCGCCGGCGGCTTCATCCACAACCGCCCGATGGTCGAGCGCTTCGCTCCCGAGTTGGCGCGCTGCTCCGTGCCCTGGGGCCGTGCCGGCGACATGGGCCAGGGCATCCTGATGGGCATGGCGGTGGGCGGCGCGACGCAGCGCATGCACCACGGCTTCGTGATCCTGCCGATGTACCCGCCGGAGAGCATCCTCAACGGCGTGCTGGTGAACTCGCGCGGCCAGCGCTTCGTGCCGGAAGACGGCTACTACGGCCTGGTCGGCCACGAGATCGCCTACAAGCTCGACGACGGCATCGCCTGGATGATTGTCGACAAGGCGCACGCCTTCGCCTGGAAGGATTTCCGTTTCAACGTCGCCGCCGAGGGCGCGACGATCGCGGAGCTGGAGCAGAAGCTGAAGCTGCCCGATGGCGCGCTGGTGCAGACCGTTGAGTACTACAACCGCCACGCGAAGGACAAACGCGATCCGCTGCTGCACAAGTCGGAGAAATTCATCGCGCCGATCCGGGAGGCGCCCTTCGTCGCCTACGACGTCGGCCTGAAGAACACCTTCATGCCGGTGCACACCTTCGGCGGCCTGCAGACCAATACCGAGGCCCAGGTGATCAACGCCTGGGGCGACGCGATTCCCGGGCTCTATGCCACGGGCCGCACCTCTGCCGGCCTGCCGGTGGCGCCCTACATCGGCAGCGGCGTATCGATCGGCGACGGCACCTTCTTCGGCCGACGCGCCGGCAGGCACGCCGCCGGGAGAAAAGCATGAAACACATCCTCGCCGCCGCCGCGCTGCTCGGCTGTTCCACCGCCGCGATCGCCGAGCCACCGAAGGGCGACGCCGAGCGTGGTCGGCTCACGTTCGGCCAGTGCCGCACCTGCCACTACCCCGAGAAGCTCTACGGCGACCACAACGGCCCCAACCTCTACGGCATCTTCGGCCGCAAGGCCGGCTCGCTGACTAGCTACGCCTACTACTCGGACGAGATGAAGCAGGCGAACTTCGCCTGGACGCCGGAACTGCTCGATTTCTGGCTGGCCAACCAGGGCAAGTTCCTGCGCAACAGCACGATGGTGGTGTTCGAAACCACGCCGCAGCAGCGCGCGGACATCATCGAGTACCTGAAGCAGTTCAGGGATTGAAAAAGACTTAAAGACTCTTTGCCACGGATTGACACGGACTACACGGAATTCTTTCCGTGTTCATCCGTGTTCATCCGTGGCAAGAAAAATCTTCTTCTTTTTTCATCCCGCCGCCTTCACCGCCACCTCCACCCCCTGCCCGCGCAGCCGCTCCAGCGCCTTGCGCAGGCTGTCCTCGTCCAGCGGCTTGTTCAGGTAGGAATCGGCCTTGCCCTTGAAGGCCGCGAGCACGTCGCGATCGTCGTTGGACGAGGTCAGCATCAGCACCGGCAGCTGCGGCAGGCCCAGCTGGTTGCGGATCTCCAGCAGCACCTCGCCGCCCTTCATGCCGGGCATGTTGATGTCGAGCAGCACCAGCGCCGGCAACTGCCCCTCCGCCGCGGCCGCGGCCAGCAGCTGCAACGCCTCCTCGCCGGACTCGGCATGCGCCAGCGGGTTGCCGATGCGCGCCTGCTTCAGGCAGCGGCGCACGGCGAGCACGTCGTCCGGGTTGTCGTCGACGATCAGGAAACTGTCCGGTCCCAGCTTGTGGTTCATGTGGTTTCTCCCTCCGGTAGCGTGAACAGGAATGTGGTGCCGGCGCCGGGCGCCGATTCGATCCAGATGCGGCCGCCGTGCATCTCCACGATCTTCTGCACGATGGTCAGGCCGACGCCAGTGCCGCCGCCGTAGGCGTCGCGCTTGTGCAGGCGCTCGAACAGGGTGAACACCCGCGCCTGGTGCTCGGGGCGGATGCCGATGCCGTTGTCGCGGACCTGGAATACGCGCTCGGCGCCCTGTTGCCCGTAGCCGATCTCGATCCAGCGCTGCTCGCTGTCGTTGTACTTGACGGCGTTGGTGACGAGGTTGCGCAACAGCTCGCCGACGCGGATGCGATCGCAGTGGATGACCGGCAGCGGCTGCGGGATGCGCAGCTCGACCTGCTTCTCGCGCAGGCTGAAATCGAGCTGTTCGAGGATCTCGCGCAGCAGCGCATCGAGGTCGGTGGGTTCACGCTGCAGCTGGCTGCGGCCGAGCCGGGAGATGTGCAGCAGCTCGTTGATCAGCGTCTCCATGCGCCTGGCCTGGTCACGGATGCGCTGGATCATCGAGCGGCCTTCGTCGTCGAGGCGCTCGCCGTAGTCCTGTTCCAGGTACCGGGCGAAGCTGGCGATGCCGCGCAGCGGCTCCTTGAGGTCATGCGAGGCGATGTAGGTGAAATCGTCCAGCTCGCGGTTGGAGCGCTCCAGTTCCTGTCGCGCCTGTGCCAGCTTGGTGGCATCCCAGTTGGCGCCGGCAAAGCGCAGGGCGCGGCCCTCGTCGTCGCGCGAGATCTGCGCGCGGAACTGGATCACGCGCACGACACCCTCGCTGACCGTGACGCGCACCTCGTCGAAGAACTCGCGCTCCGTCCCCTCCATCGCCGCATGGATGCGGGCCTCGAAGCCCTCGCGATCCTCGGGGTGGACGATCGCCAGCACCTGCGCCAGCGACACCGCGCGGGTCTCCGGCTGCAGCCGCAGCAGCTGGTTGATCGAATGATCGTGCTCGAAGCGATCCTCCTGGCAGTGCCAGACCCAGACCGCCACCTGGGCCGCCGAGGTCGCCAGCCGGTAGCGCTCCTCCATGCGCTGCAGTGCTTCCTGCTGGCGCTTCTGCCCGGTCAGGTCCCAGACCATGCCGGCAAGGCTCAGCAGCTTGCCGCGGCGGTCGCGCAGGGCCTTGGCACGCGAGCTGATCACGCGCACCTCGCCGTTGGGCCGCAGCACGCGGTACTCATCCTCGTAGTCGTTGCCACCGGAGAGGATGAACTGGCGGTAGCGCGCCTCTACCCGCGGCCGGTCCTCTGCATGGATGCAGTTCATGTAGTCGACCATGCGATCGGTGAAGCTGGCGCCATCCAGGCCCAGCACCTGGCGGATATGGCCGTCGACCTTCAGTTCGCGCAGCGGATCGCGGCTGGACCAGGCGCCGAGGCCTGGCGAGTCCAGCGCCAGCTGCAGGCGTTCCTGGGTCTCGCGGATCAGGCGGCGCGCACGCTCGCGGCCGGAGAACACCTGCAGGCCGTGCAGCACGATCACCGCCAGCAGGAAGATCTGCCAGGTGTCCGCCTTGCTCAGGCCCATGGCGGTGTGGAAGGCGCGCAGCCAGACCATCAGGCTCACCGCGACGATGCCGACTGCCAGCGCCTCCAGGTAGAGGCGGAAGCGGTGGCGCAGGCCGAGGTCGGCATAGGCCAGGTAGAACACGAACAGCGTCGGCATGCCGGGATTGGGATCGTGCGGCACACCGATCACCAGCGCGCAAAGATCGATCGTCAGCAGCCCGCGCTGCAGGCTGTCGGTCATGCGGTAGCCCCGCGCCAGCAGCATCAGCGTCGCAGTGGCGCCGATGTAGACCAGCATCGCGAGGGCGATCTGGTGCTCGTCGAGGAAGCCGGGGTTGAGACCCTCGACCTTGATGTACAGGAACAGCAGGAAGGCGAAGACGTAGCGGTAGAGGAACTGCGAGTAGTACATCAGCTGGCGCCAGCGGCCCA
>DATILC010000193.1:0-12818 GCA_035476855.1 Solimonas sp.
AGGCGTGCTGCGCAGCCGTGCCACATCGTCGAAACCCCAGAGCCGCACCAGCGCACCAATGCGCGGCTCGTAGCAGCCGCCAGTGTGGCGCCGGAGTTCCCAGGCGCGCCGGAACAGCGGCAGCATCGACGGCGGAATCGCCGCCGCATCGCCGGCCCCGAGGCGACGATTGATCTCGCCCAGCGCACCCGGTCCCCAGGCCCACCAGTCGCGGCCGAAGTCCTCGATCAGCGCGCGCGCCTCACCCAGCGCCGCCTCGACCTCGGAGCGCCGCCGGCGCGAGGCTACCGACAACAGCACCTCGGTACCCATCGCCAGGAAACGGCGGCGCACCACCGGCGGCGCCTGCAGGTGCATGCCCCGCACCAGCAGGCTGCGCATGGCCATTGCTAGGCGCGGCGGCGACGCGCCGCGCTGGTGCGCCACATCATCCAGATGCCGCTGATCGCCAGCAGCATCGCGGCGATGCCGACCAGGTTGATGATCCAGGCGCCGCCACTGCCGAACAGCCGCCCGCTGTGCGCGTCGACCAGGATGTGCTCCAGCGACACGCTGGGCCGCGAGTACGGCAACAGCTCGTCGCGCTGCCGCTCGGACAGCGGCGCGACCTCCGACCAGTCGACCTCCGCCGGCGACACCGGCATCCAGTTGTCACCGCCGTCGCGGCTCTGGAAGGCATCGAGATCCTGCACCGCAACGCTGCCGGGCTGGCCGCGCACGCTGCCGATGCGGCGGATCGCCGACACCGGCAGGATCGGCGGCGTCAGCTCGTCGATGCGCTCGCCCTGCGGCGTCAGCAGCAATAGGCTCTCCGCCGCCGCGATGAACAGCAGCGGCCGCTCGCGCGTGCCGCCCAGGACGAAGCCGCGCGGCTGGTGGATCGGCGTGTCCAGCGGCCGGCCGTCGATCACGGTGTAGTCGCTGGTCTCGGCGAGCCAGTGCGAGCCGGCACCGTAGCCCTGCTGCGGCGGCTCGGCGTGCAGGCCGTAGAGCGACATCACCCAACCCCAGTCGACGCGCGTGGTGTCATAGCCCCAGCTGGCGCTCTGGTTGATCAGGAAACCGCTGGCGCCGAGCCAGGCCATGAACACGAAGGCGAACAGACCGGCGCGCTTGTGCCACTCGCGCAGCGTCGCCGTCAGGTTGCGCTTCGGCTTCGCCGCCACCTCCGGCCGGACCAGCAACGCAGCAGCGCGCTGCCGCCACAGGCGCAGGCGCGCACCGAAGTCGCGCTCGTCCTCCACCACGTCGGGCATCGTCATTTCATTGTCGGACATGGTCGTCATCCTGCGAGGGAGTCGAGTGTCAGCGCGGTGCGCGCCATGCGCTGCATCATCTTCACCGAGTAGGTCGCACCGGAGATGTTGTCGACCTTGCGGTCGATCGCCGCCCCCGCCGCCTTCGCGCCTGCCAGCTGCTGCAGGAAGGAGCGCTCCGCCACCTGCTCGCCGCGCGACTCGCGGTAGACCAGCACACGCGCGAAATCGATCGCGCCGTTCTGCACCACGAAGCCGGCGGTGGTCGGCACGTAACCCTCCTTGCCGACGTCGTCGAAGATCCATGCCGTGCGTCCTGCGGCACGCCAGTAACGCAGCCGTGCCTGCGGGTAGCGGCGGCCGAACACCGTGGCCAGCTGCGACTGCTTCGCATCGTCCAGGTCCAGGGTTTGTGCCGGCGGCGGCGTGGCACCGAAGGCCTCGGCAAGGAAAGCTTCCGGCGTCTGGAAGGTCTTGTAGATGTCGACCGCGGCGGCAACGCGCATGGCCGGCGTCGTCAGCAGCAGGGCCAGGGCACCGCGCAGCAGGGATCGGCGCGAGGCCAGCAGTTCGTCAGCTTCGGGTTTGCTCATCGTCATGGATGCTCTTCGTTGGAGGAATGGCAGGCCAAAAAAAACGTCCACGCCCCGGCATCTCCGGTGCGTGGACGTCGTTGTCCCTGTTGCAGGCGGCTGCACTGCCGCCCGCGATTCAAACTTAGCAATCGCTATGCCAGTATTCGCGGCGCGCGGCCAAGTCCCTGAGATGCGGCGAAATCAGCTGCGGCGATCCGCTGCGGCAACAGGCACGACAGCGCCGCCGTGACCCAGCCTGGGGCACGGCGGCGCGGTGGTAGTGCAGCGCGGCGCACCGGGATGCCATCTGTGGCGGGAACTCGGCTACCTGAATGCGCCCCAGGGCAGCCATCCATGGCCGCCCGTGATCCCTCGCAGGCGATGCCATTCAGGCGATGGCAGATCAGGCAGCAGGGACGCCATCCATGGCGAGACTCTGGCCACCCAAATCACCACCTGCCCGGCCATCCATGGCCGGGCGTGATCCATCGCAGGCGATGCCATTCAGGCATCGCCAACGCGCGATGGATCACCCACCCAGATCGCTCCAGACATCCGCGGCACTGAGCAACGCCCGCGCGAAATCGCCGATGCGCTGCTTGCGGTCCATCGCCATGCGTCGCAGCAGGTTGTAGGCCGCAGCCTCGTCCAGCCCGCGGCGCTTCATCATCAGGCCCTTGGCCTTCTCGATGTCGCGCAAGTCGGCCAGGCGGGTGCGTGCGCGATCCAGCTCCTCGCGCAGCGTCTGCTGCATCTCGAAGCGCGCGATCGCCAGGTCCAGCAGCGCGCTGAGGTTCTTGCGCTGCTGCAGGCCGTCGACCACGTAGGCGCCGACACCGGCGTCCAGCGCGCGCCGCGTGGTCTGGGCATCGCTCTGCGCGGCGCACATCACGATCGGCCGCGGGTGCACGCGGTACATCTCGTCGAGCGATTCGAGGATCTCGCGGCCGGGGGCATCGACGTCGATGAAGACGACCTCGGGCTTGTGCACTGCCACCGCCAGCGACAGGTCGGCATGGGTATTGATACGCGCAATGATCTGGTGGCCCTCGGCGGCCAGCGCACGCTCAAGCAGCGCCAGACGTTCCGTGTCGTCATCGACCAGCATCACACGCAGCTTCGTGTGTTCGGACATCGTCGGTGGTTCCTTTTCCCTGGGTCCCGAAATACGTTGCAAGGCAAATGCCATGTTTAGCTCCCGATACGTTGCTGACCAGCCGACAGGCGTAACGCCTGCCCGGCACGATTGCCGCTAGACTTTGTGCACTTCATGCCCCGGAGAAAGGCGTGCGCCTGTCCCTCTACACCGACCTGTCGCTGCGCCTGCTGGTCTATCTCGCCGGATCCGGGGACGGCAAACCCGTCGGGACCGCGCGCATCTCCGAACAGCTGCGCGTGTCCACGCACCATCTGCACAAGGTCGCACAGGGGCTGCGCAAGCTCGGCCATGTCGAGACCGTCAGCGGTCGCAGCGGTGGCCTGCGCCTGCTGACGCCGATGGCCCAGCTGCGCATCGGCGAGGTGGTCGAGGCCATGGAAGGCAGCGGCCGCCTCGCCGACTGCAAGCGCGGCCCCTGCGCACTCAACGGCGCCTGCCTGCTGAAGACCGCACTCGACGCCGCCGAGCGTGGCTTCCTCGATGCCCTGAACCAGTACACCCTGGCCGATGTGGTGCGCGGCCCCACCTTGGTGCGCCTGCAGCGCCTGCTGCGCGCCGCCTGAGCTTTTCCGACGCAGCAAAAGAAAGAACCCCGCTGGACCGTCCAGCGGGGTTTTTCCGGTGTGCATCTGCGGAATCCGGCCGAGGAGAGGGAACGTCCGGCCGCAGGCTGCACGCCTACCGCGTGACGATCACCCTGGTAAACGGCGCCAGCGCCGCGATCAGGTGATTGCAGGTCTTGTAGTGGACGTTGTTGCGTTCGCAGGCGAGATACGCCGCTTCGACCACCGCATTGAACTGCGTCATGTTGATGCCGAGGTCGGCATGCGCCGCACTCATGCTGGCACCCTGGTACTCCACCGCGCCGCCCAGCACCATCTGCTCCAGCTGCGTGTTCAGCGCAATCTGCCGCTCGACGTTGCCGAACTCGCGGAAGATATGGCTGATGCGGTTGTCGAGCATGATGTAGTAGAACAGGCTCTCCACCCAGGCATGCACGCCAGCTGCGCCGCCGAAGTCGTCGAGCGCGCTCTTGGGAATGCCGAGGATCGGCTTGGTCTTGTGCTCGCCGGCGAAGGCGGGCTGGACGGAACCGAGCAGCAGGGCTGCAGCAGTGATGAGGCCGAGGCCGGACTTGAAGCTTTTCATGGTCTGACTCCTGGTTGAGGTCCGTTCAGAAGGTGGCGTGCACGGACAGGTAGTAGCCGTTCTGGTCCGGCGCCACCGAGATGTTGCCGAGCATCAGGTAGGCCAGCACGAACGACAGGTTCTTGTTCGGCGCATAGGCAAAGAAGAAGTCCTTCCAGTCGCCCTCCTTCTCCTGCTTCAGCGCATCGGAGATGCCGCCGCCGAGGAGATTGGTCAGCCCGGTCAGATTGAGGCCGGCGATGTCGACACTGCGGCCGTCGAGGTTGCCGCCATGCTGCTGGTACTCCGCGCCGATCGCGGTGTTCTTGGTCAGCAGATGCGCGATCGAAGCCTCGAAGCGGAACTCCTTGTCGTTCTTGCACTCGCCGCCCTGCTCGCAGACACCGAAGCCGGTCAGGCCGATCTCGTTGGCCGAGGTGTAGCGCACGGTCAGGTTGACCAGGGTGCTCAGCGGGAAGAACACCTTGGTCGCCGCGACATAGGCTTCCCAATCCTTGGACTCGGCGGCGCCCAGCGTCGCCACCAACTCCTTGGATTTGTTCTCCTTGTAGAGACCACCGATCGCCACCTGCGGAATCCAGCTATCCGAGGTGTAGACCGCGTCGCCGAACAGGCGCAGCTTGGCGCCGTACACGTCCATCTTCAGCGTCGAGTTCCAGGGATCGGTACCCAGTTCCAGTCCCGCCGCTTCCGCCGCCAGCGCGACGGTGTCGAGGTTCGACAGGTTCAGCGACAGGTTGTGCGTGGCATACGACAGCTCGAAGCGATCGTAGAAACCCACCGCGCCGCCGAAGACATTGAGCTGCAGCGCCGGCAGGTTGGCGTAGGTGTAGGCCACGCCGCCGTTGATGCCGTCCTTGGTTTCGTAGCCGGTGATGGTGGCCCAGGGCACCGCACCGCCACCGCCCGCGCCGTCGACCGTGAACACACCGCCGGTGAGGAACACCTTGCCGTCGTTGTAGAAACCTGCAGCCGATGCCGCCCCACCGTACAACGCTGCTGCCGCGCCGATCAATGCGGCGCATGAATGGAACCGCGACCTGCTCCCTTGTGACCCTTTCATGGTGAAACTCCTTTGTATGTGGTGCCGGATTCTTTCCGGCTGCCAACCGCCCAAAAAAAACGCCCACGTGACCGGCTGCAGTGCCGATGACGTGGACGTCTCTGTCCGTTTTGGGGCGGGCGTCTGTGCCCGCTCCCTGAGTGCATGGGCCTTTCGGGCCCATGGTTGAAACTAAGCAAGCCCCATGCCACTTATGCCGCGCCGCAACATCACGACGGCAGGAAGTGGATCGGGTAGTTCGGATAGGTGTAGGCCGGCACATCCTTCGGGCCGAAGTTCAGCAGCTTCACGCGCTGCAGGATCTTCTGCTCCAGTTCACCGTCGCTGAAGCTGCTCGACACCAGGTCGCAGCGCATCACCGATCCATCCGGTGCGATGGTGAGGCTCACCACGATCCTGCCGGCGCCGATGTCGGCACGCTCGCGCGCCGCGCGATTGAAGATCGAGAAGAACGAAGACTTGCTGCGATCGAAGGCCAGCTGGATTTCCTGCAGCGAGCGACCACCCCGGCCCTGTGCATCGCCGGAGGCCGGCGCATCCGCCTTGCCGGCGAGCGTGCTGTGTACTGCGGCGGTGCGGCGTGCACCGAGCGCAGCCGTCGCCTGCGCGCTGCTCGCGCCGCGCTCACCCTGACCGATGCCGCTGCTGCCGCGCCCTGCACTCGCAGTGAAGCGATCGGCGCTGCCCGCTGCACTGCCCTGGACCAGCATCGCCTCCTGCTGCAACGGCCGCCGCGCGTCGGTCGCCATGGAGGGCTCGGCCAGTTGCAGCGACGCCAGCTGGCTGCGCAGATTCGCCATGCCGGCGGCCTCGGCGAGGGTCCGTGCGGACGGCGACGCCACCGGTTTCGGCTGCGGCTGCGCTTTTGCTGTTGCAGGCTTCGGCTGCATGACAGGAGGTGTCCGCTCGACCGGGCGTGGCACCGATAGTGGTGTTGGCGGAGGTGGTGGCGGCAGGATCTGCACGCGCAGCGGCTCGATTTCCTGCAGCTGTTGTGGCCACGGCCCCTGCGGCAGCAGCACCAGCAAGGTCATCAGCAGCGGCAGCACCAGCGCGCAGCAGCGGCGGAAGCGGCGGTCGCTCGCCGCCGCCAGGCCCCAGCGATCATCGAAGGCCAGCACCGCGCTCATGCACCGCTCCCGGGCAGCCGGTCCAGCACGGCGAGCGACACCTGTGCAGTCGCCCCCTCGCTGCAGGCATTCATCACCTCGCGCAGCAGCCGATACGGAATGCGCCGGTCGGCAAGGATGCGAATCTCGCCACTGCGTCCCTCGCGTCGGGCTTGCGCCAGCGCTGCACGCAGCGCCGCGCTGTCTCCGGAGCGCAGTTGCTCCGTGCCCTGCACCAGATGTGCATCGAGCAGGACCTGGGTGGTGCCGACCACCAGGGTCAGGCCGGGTGCCGGCATGGACTCGACCGCCGCCGCCGGCAGCTTCAGCTGCGGCGGCAACTCGATCGGCTCCACCACCAGCGAGTCCACCAGCAGGTAGAACACCAGGATGGCGAAGATGTCGATCAGCGACACGATGTTGAGCACCACGCTGGAGCGCGGTGCACGCTTGCGGCGTCGCTCGCGGCGGTTCATGTCGCTGGCCCCGCATCGCCCAGCGCGATCTGCGCGAAGCGCTGCGCCCGCAGCAGCGCCATCACCTGCACGATGTCGTCGTAGGCGATGTCGGGCTCGGCGCGCAGGATGGTCTGCGTCTGCACCGGCAGGCTGCGGCGCAGTTCGGCCAGCGAATGCTCCAGCGCGACCAGGTCATAGCCCTGCTTCACCCGCGGCAGGCGCTGCAGCCCCTGCGGGCCATCGAGCAACAGCGCCTCGCGGCGCAGGCTCAGCGTCAGCGGCGGCGGCGTCTTGCTGGCCACGAGGGCGCTGGATGGCAGATCCAACGCCAGTGCCTTGAGCCGCGCCGCGGTGATCGAGCCGCTCACCAGCAGGAAGAACACCAGCACCGCGAAGACGTCGATCATCGACACCAGGTTCAGCTCTTCCTGCCGCTCCTGCTTCTGCCGGCGCTGCTGGCGCCGGGCGCGGCGCGCCTCACGCTGCGGCGAGCCGGCACTGTGGGCTGCACGTTCCATGGGCATCGGCTCAGCGCAGGGCGCGTGTCGGGTTGCAGATGCTGCTGACGAAGCGCGCGCAAACCGATTCGAGGCTGTCGACCAGTTCGCCGGTGCGGCTCTGCAACCATGAATGCAGCAGCAGCGAGGGAATCGCCACCATCAGGCCGAAAGCGGTGCAGTTCATGGCCTCGGAGATGCCGGCCGAGAGCAGGTCGGCCTTCTGCGCGGGATCGGCCGATCCCAGCGCGGCGAAGGCGCCGATGAGGCCGAGCACGGTGCCGAGCAGGCCCAGCAGGGTCGACATGTTGGAGAAGGTGGCGAGGTAGTGCGTGCGCCGCTCGATCGCCGGCAGCACTTCCATCAGGCCTTCCTCGGTGGCGATCTCGATTTCGCTGCGGCGGCTGTCGATGCGCGACTGCGCCAGGCCATTGGCGATGATCTTCGCCACCGCCGCATCGGAGCCTTCGGTGAGCAGTTCCGCCGCCGCGAGGTCGCCCTGCGCCAGCAACGGCGACAACTCCGACCACAGACGCCGGTTCTGCCGCTGCGTGCGCAGCAGGAACAGCAGCCGCTCGATCGCCACGGCGACGACGCAGCCCAGCACCAGCGCAATCGGATACATGAACAGGCCGCCGGCGTGGAAGAAGCGGGCAAGCGGGGCAAGAATTTCCATGTGGTGTTCTCCCTATACAGATGGGTCAGTACAGAAAAAGGCAATTGGCCACGGATGAACACGGATGAACACGGATTGACAAAGCGGGTGCCGCTGCACCGCTGTCATGCATGTCTGTGCCCCTTCTTGATCCGTGTTCATCCGTGTAATCCGTGGCAAAAAATGCAGTTCTGATTCAGTGCACGCGCTGCAGTTGCTCGCGACGCCAAGCCAGGCCGGCCTCGTCGAACTCGTTGCGACGGATGAAGGCCTGCGCATCCAGCGGCTGCGCCGGCACGTCGTAGCGCGACGGCGGACGGTCGAGGTCGCTGGCGTATTCCTCCGCCCAGGGCAGCAGGGTCAGGCCGATCGCCGCGTCCTGTTCGCCGACGATGGTGGTGCCCGGCTCGGCCGGCGGCTGTGCGCCGCTGTCGAGCGCGAGCAGCAACAGCATCCAGGCCAGGTGCTTCACGGCGCGGCTCCGGCGATGCTGATCGGTGCCGGCTGCGCCGACTCCAGTTCACGGATCCAGGCGCTGACGATCAGGTTCTCGCTGCCGGACACCTGCAGGTAACTGCGGTAGCTGGCCAGCGCCTGCTGCGGCCGTTGCAGCGAGACGTCGTAGAGGATGCCGAGATTGAGATGCGGCGCCGCATAGTCGGCTCGCACCGCGATGGCGCGGCGGTAGGACTGCTCGGCGGCAGCGTAGTTGCCGGCCTCGCGCTGCAGGCTGCCGAGCCAGTTCAGGGCGATGGCATTCGCCGGATTGGCTGCTACCGCCTTCGAGAATGTCGCGATCGCCTGGTCGCGCTGACGTCCCTGCGCGTAGAGCATGCCCAGTGCGGTCAGCGGCGCCGACAGCTCCGGCTGTTCGCGTGCCAGCGCCAGCAGGATGTCGCGCGCCGGCTGTGGCTGGCCGTTCTTCAGCAGCGCCAGCGCGGTCTTGAAGCGCTGGTCAGCGTCAGCGCCGCGCGGCAGGCTTGCCGGGGCCTGCAGACGCGACGGCGTGATGGACGCGGGCGGTGCCGGTGGCCGCGGCGACGGCGCGGCGCAGGCCGCGAGCAGCAGCGCCGACATGAAGACGGGCGCGAGACTAACGTAGCAGGGCTTCATAGTTGACCTCCCTTTGGTCCTGTTTGCCGTAACGCGCCGGCACCAGCTCCGCGAGTGCGCGGCTGCTGCGGCGGATCCATTCGTTCCACAGGCCCTGGCGCAGGCGCTGCAGGTTGGCCTCATGCGCACGGATCGCCTTCTCCTCGAAGGGATACGCCTGCTCTTCCAGCAGCAGCTCGTACTGCTCCAGGGCCTCGCCACGCAGTTCGCGCGGCCGCTCCGAATTCAGCATCGCGCGGCCGAGGTCGCGATAGACGCTGCCGAGGTCGTAGGTGGCGGCGGTGGTGATCTCGGCGAAGCCGGCGGCGGCAGCGCGGTCCAGCGCGGCGATGGCGGTCTCGGTCAGCGCCTTGCGCTGCGCCAGGCTCTTCGCCACCGGCAGGCGCAGCGGCAGGGCGCGCGCGGCGGCGGCGTCGAGGCGACCCAATTCCAGGCTGGCCTGCGCCGCCAGCAGCTTCGATTGCGGATTGCGTGCGGCAGCGCCGCTGTTCTCGGCAGCAACGATCTCGCGCAGCCAGTGGCCCTGGCGCGTGCCGTCGCCCGCCTCGCGTGCAAGGTCGGCGAGCCGCCGGCGTGCGCGCAGCGCCGGTTCCAGCGGCTGCGGCCAGGCCGCGACGTAGCGTTCGTATGCCGCGCGGCTCGCGGCATCGAGCCGCGCCTGGTCGTAGAGCTCCGCCGACAGCCAGGCCGCATCGCGGCGCAGGTCCGCCGGTTCGGTCGCGCGCTGCGCGATGCGCGCATAGGCCTCCGCCGCCAGCGCCGGCCGGGCGCCCTTGTGATAGGCCAGTGCCAGCTTGCGATCGGCCTCGGGGATCAACGGATGCTGCGACCAACGTGCGCGGAAGCTTTCCAGTGCAGCCTGCGCCTGCGGCCAGTCCTGCAGCGCCATCCAGGCGGCGGCGGCATCGTAGTCCGCGGTGGCGCGGATGCCCGCCTCGGGGGCAGCGCGGCCGACGCGGGCGAAGGCCTGTGCCGCCGCGCGCAGCTCGCCGGCCTCGCGCGCGGCCTCGCCCTGGCGGTAGATCGCGGCGGCGAGCTGCTCGACCGCCGGCTGGCGCGTCGCATCCCCCGGCGGCAGCTGTCGCAGCAGCGCTGCATATGCCGCCTCGGCCTCGGCGTACTGGCGCTGCGCGTAGCGCGCGTCGGCGACGATCGCCAGCGTGCTGCGCGCCTGCTCCGGCGTCAGCGGACGCTTGGCGTCGAGCAGGCGCTGCGCCTGCTCCAGCGCCTGTGCGTGCTCACCCAGTTGCTGCAGGTCTGCAGCAGTGCGCGCCAGTACCGCGCTCCACTGCGGATGCTGCGGATGTGCGGCGGCCAGGCGCAGGCTGTCGGCCACCGAGTGACGCAGGGCATCCTCGCGAACCTTGCCTTCGGATTGCGCCGCCAGCTGCTGCCAGGCCTGCACCGCGGCCTGCGCCGCTTCCGCCGACTTCGCATGCGCGGGATAGTCCCAGGCCAGGCGCGCGTACTCCTGAGCCGCCTGCGCGGGCTGACCGCCGTCGAGCAGCGCATCGGCGTAAAGCAACTGGATCTGCGCCGCGCCTGCATCCTTCGGGTACAAGGCCAGCCAGCGGCGGTACCAGCTGGCCGCCTTGAGGAAGCCGGCGGCGTCACGGGCTTGCTGCGCACCCGCCTGGTAGTGGCGTCCCAGTTCCTCGATGCCCTTGCGCACCTCCGCCTGCAGTTCCGGCGGCGGCGTACGCCCCTGCCAGTAGGCGGCATCCGGTGCATAGGCCTCGACGAAGCCCTCCTGCGCCGCGAGCTGCAGCCTGGTGAACCCGCCGCGCTGGTAGGCGGCGATGGCACGGCGCTGGAACACCGGCGCCAGTGCGTGCCGCGGTTGACGCTCGATGAACGCCAGGTAGGCACCCGCCGCCTCGGTGTAGCGCCGCTTCTCCAGCAGCTGCTCACCCAGCGCCGCATGCAGCAGCGGCGCGAAGCGCGGCTCGCCCTGGCGCGCGAACTGCGCATTGAGGGCCGCACCGCCACCGAGCGCGGCCAGCGACAGGCCGGTGACGCGCAGCGCTTCTGCCGCCAGCTCGCCGCGCCCACCCTTCACCGCCGCCAGCGCGGCCTGCGGATCATCCAGCGCACCGGGTGGCAGCGCGCGCTCCAGCACGGCGAGGAACACCGGCAGCGCCTGCTCGTGCTTGCCCTGCTGGTACAGCGACCAGCCGTACTTGTACTGCGCCGTGTCGAACAGCGGCGAGGACTCGCCCAGCGCGACCACCTCGCGGTACTGCGGCTCGGCCTCGGCATAGCGGCGCTCGCGGAACAGCAGCTCGGCGGCGCGGAACAGCGCATCGCCGCGACGCGCCGACTGCGGATGGCGCTGGCCCAGCTGGCGCAGGCTGGCGATCGCCTGTTCCTCTTCGCCGGCCAGCGAACTGGCCCGCGCCAGCTGGTAGAGCACGCGATCGGCACGCACATAGTCCGGCTGCTCGGCCAGCAGCTGGCGATAGGCGGACATCGCCTTGGCCAGTTGCTCCGGTGCGGCTTCGCCGCCGGCCTCGACCAGGCGCAGCCGCAGGTCGGCCGAACGACGCAGCGCCTCGGCGCGCACCGCCGGCGCTGCCGGCAGCTGCAGGATCTTTTCGTACTGCGCGATCGCCTCGGCCAGGTCCGGCGTCGGTGCCGGCGTGGTTTCGACGCGCAGGATGCTGGGCGTCTGCACCAGCAGCCAGCCATTGGCACGCAGGCCGTTGTGCTCGGTGACCGAGCCCACTGTCGGCGCGGCCTCCTCGGCGGCCTGCAGCGGCGACAGCGCCAGCAGGCCCAGCAGCGCGATGGCGTTGCGCAGGCTCATGAGTTCTCGCCCTCCAGCGGCCGGTCGTGGATGCGCGCCAGTGCCAGGTGCGCCTCGGCCAGATAGGCCAGCGTGTGCTGCAGGCCGCGCTTGAGCTCGGCCAGCGCCAGCGTTTCGAGTGCGGCGCCTTGCTGCTGCAGGGCGTTGTCGACACGACTGCGCAGCGCGGCGTGCTGCACCACCAAGGCCGCAGCGGCATCCGGCAGCGCCGCGGCCTGCCGCTGCAACAGCAACTCGAGTTGCAGCAGTTCACATTGCGCATCGATCGCGGCCAGCACCTCGCCGTTCTGCGCCAGCCGGGCGATGTAGCTGGTTTCCGCTGGGCCGCGCAGGTCGGCCAGTTCGCGCTGCCAGCCATCCTGCTGCGCCGCCTGGTGCTGCCGCAGCACGCGCAGCAGGCCGCCCTCGCCGACATGGTGCATCGCGGCCTCGAGCTCGCTGCGCGCCTGCTGCAGCTGCGTCACCGCGCGCCGCGTGTACTGCTGCGCCTGCGCGTTGGCACCGAGATGGGCCAGCGCATAGGGCACCACCAGCATGCCCTCCTGCACCGCCGGGTCGGTGGCATCGCGGCCGAGCAGCTCGACCCAGGGCACCAGCGCGCGGCGCAGGTCGAGCAGGCGCTCGCCACCCACCGCCACCGAATGCAGGTAGCGGAACGGCAAGCTGCGCCGCAGTTCTGCGGCCTGCGCCGCGCCGTCCGGCCACAGCGGCAGCGCCGGGTCGAACATCGCCGGACGCTGCTCCGCCGCCTCCGGCACCAGGAAGGCCCAGCCGAAGCCGAGCAGCGCGGCATTGCCGTAGGGACCGGGACTGCGCACGCGCGCCAGCACCGGCTTGGCCTTGTCGCCGGCACCTTCGCGCAGCCAGTGATAGCCCAGCGTCAGGTTGGCCAGATCGCGCAGCGCACGGGCGCCGGCATCGCCGGCTTCGGCACTGCCGATGGCCTCGAGCGCGACAGGCTCTGCCGCGGTCGCGGCC
>DATILC010000194.1:0-43534 GCA_035476855.1 Solimonas sp.
CGCTCAGCAGCGGTGCGCCGAGCTGGTCGACGAAAATGCGCTCGGCGTAGGGGCCGGTGACGGCATGCATGGCATCGAAGCGCAGGCTGTGGCCACGCTTGAACCAGTCGCGGATGCGGTCGAAGTCGAACAGTTGCTGCATCAGCTGTGCGTAGTCGTCGACGCAGTCGACGATCTCGATCTCGGTGCTGCCCAGCGTCTGCAGGCCCCGGCGGTCGAGATCGACGGCGCCGTTCTCGAACACGCGGTAGCGGGTCAGCATCTTGCTGGTTTCGTAGATGCGGTTGGTCAGGCCCTCGCTGGCCTGGCCGCCACCGCTGACGTTGAACTTGATGCCGAAGTCGCCGTCGGCACCGGCCGGGTTATGGCTGGCGGTGAACAGGAATCCGCCCTGCGCCTGGCGCTTGCGGATCAGGTGCGAGGCGGCGGGTGTCGACAGCAGTCCGCCCTGGCCGACGACGATGCGCGTCACGCCGTTGCCGGCGGCAACGGCGCAGGCGGTCTGGATCGCGGTGCGGTTGTAGTAGCGGCCGTCGCCGCCGATGACCAGGGTGCCGCCGTGCAGGTTCGGTACGCAGTCGAAGATCGCCTGCAGGAAGTTCTCGAGGTAATGCGGCTGCTGGAAAACGGCAACCTTCTTGCGTAGCCCTGCAGTACCGGACTTCTGGTCGAGGTAGGGTTTGGTGGAGATGTCCCGGACGGCCATAGTGCTCTCCTTTTTTCTGTTTGTCCCAGCGTAGTGCCTATCTTATAGTCGCCCCATGCAAGCAACCAGTTCCACCTACGTCTGCCCCTGCTGCGGCAAGCCGCGGCGGCTGGCCCATCTGTTGGATCTGTACGATCGCAACTACCATCTGTTGCAGCGCCTGATTCCCGAACTGGAACTGCCCTTCGACGAGGCGGTGTCGCGCAGCGCGACCGATCTGCCTCTGCACCTCAAGGTGACCGATCGCGACCGCTACACGGTCAGCTTCAGGCTGAGCTACGAATTCGTCGATGCCAGCGGCGTGCGCCGCCAGCCGGACCTTTGGGTGCGCGTCTATCGCGATGCCGGTGTCGCCGAGGCCCTGGCCTGCAGCCAGCGCCCGCCCTGGGATGCGGAGGAGGAGGGAGATCCGAAGGCGGGTGCCTTCCTCACCGCGCAATGGCGCCGCAACCTGATGCTGGGCAAGTGGCTGGAATACCTGCTGGAGCACGGCCACGGCTTCAGCATGGCCGGGCGGCCGCGGCTGGAGCCGGTCGCCGCCTGATCAGTGCAGCGCTTCGGCGGCAGGGGCGTTGGCCTGTAGCCGCGTGAAGCGCTGCAAGGCTTCCTTCACCACCGGTGACTGGTCGAAGGGCTCGCTGCGCTTGCTCACCAGATCTTCCAGCAGCACGTCGGTCTTTATCATCAGCGTATTGCGGCCGTTGAATTCGGCGAAGGCAACGCTGTCCCGGTAGGCCGGACGATCATGTTCCTGGTAGTGCGCGACGACCTTGAGCCAGCGGGTTTCGTGGTGATCGTGGTCGTAGACGTGGAACCAGCTGCCCGGGACCAGCAGCAGGTCGAGCAGGGCGGCGGGGCTGTCGGGCAGGGGTGTCGGGGTGGCGGCGACAGGCGTCAGCATCGGCGACGCCAGGTCCGGCTTCGGGGTGACGCCATTGGGCGCTAGGGCGGCCTGCGCCAGGGCTGCTGCCACGGCAGCGTTGGCTTCGGCGTCGTCGAAGGATTCCTCCGCGGCTGACGCGGCGGCAGTCTTCTGCGGCGTGCGTGCCTTGACCACATGGTCCACCGATTCGAGCGCTTCTCGGAAACCCTGCAGCAGTTCGCGGATGCGCCCGGCCGGCATCTCGACACCGATCAGGTCTTCCTCGATGTCGGCACACAGTTCGTCTCTCTCGGTCGGCGAGCGCGCCGCTTTCACCATCGGATCGAGGGCGTTGACGATGCGGCGGAAGGTGAGGATGCCTTCGCGCCAGGGGTCGCTGTCCATGCCGTGACGCAGCAGGATCAGCGACATCATCGGCGCCCAGCCGGACTGCAGCAGCGGCTTGGCGGACGCCGGGATATTGAGCCCGACCAGGCGCAGCTGCAGTTCCTCCGACACCACGCGGCGCGCCTTCTCGATGATCGAACGCCGGCGGTTCTTGCTCTGCACCAGCTGCTGGTCGAGGAAGCGCTCGATCTCCTGTTCCGGCAGCGGTTCGGGCTTCTCCGGTGCCGCGGTCACAGTATGGGCGGCCTCATCGAACTGGCCCTGGATCTTGGCCACCAGGTCCTCGATGCGCTTGATCGATTCCATGCCGGTGGCGCGGGCGCTGGCGGCCATCGTCGCCAGGTCGTTGACCAGGCCGCGCACTGGATGCGCCGGGTTGGCGAAGAAGCTGCTGTCCTTCAGCGCGCTCTTGATCACGGAGAAGCGCAGCTGGTCGAACTGCGGCTTCAGGTTGGGCGGCAGGTTGGGATCGGAGAGGATGTCGTTGAACATGCGACCGACCAGGCCGGTGCGCTGTACGTACGAAAATGCCTGCGGCAGGCTCCAGCCGGCGACCGCGCCACCTTCGGCAGCACGCGAGAGATCGGCCGCGAGTTGCGGATCGGAATAGCCCTCACCCGGCACGGCCGGGGCCGACTGCAGGTAATGCAGGGCATGGAGGGTATGGGAGTCGACGGCTGGCAGCTGCGGGTGGCTGGCCATGGCGGACATCGATCCTGCACCCATCTGCGGCAGCGGTGGCAAGGCACCGCTGGCCATCGACACCGGCATTGCAGGCATCGAGGATGACGGGCCGTGCATGCTGTAGCCGGGCATGCCCTGCATGTGGGCACCCGGCTGCGCCATCGCCGGCATCATCGGCGGCGGGGGCGCAAACGCCATCGGCGACGGCCCTGCCGGATTGCGGCCGGAAAGCGTGGTTGCCATCGCCGCCAGCGGATCGGCCTGCGGGGCTGGCGGTGCTGCAGCCGGTCGTGCGCCGTTGGAGGCGCCAGTGGCACCGCCGGTGCGGGTCACGCCGCTGCCGACGGCGACCGCCTGCACGCCATGGGTTTCGAAGAAGCGCAGGATCGCGGCATAGACCTCCGGCAGCTGGCTGATCACCTGGCGGTCGAACAGCTTGTAGATCGCCAGCTCGATCGGGAAATCGACATTGAGCGACTCGGCACCCTGCCGGAAGGCGTTGCAGAACAGCGTCGGCGACAGCGCGTGGCGCGAGATCGGCGCGTGGCGTTCGTGGATCAGCCAGTCGAGGCGCCGGCCGACCTCCCACAGTGGCCGTTGGCACAGACCCTCGGCCTTGGTGATCATGTTGGTGATCGCTATGGTTTCCTCGACCGACTTGCTCTCGGCCATGCCGATTTCGTCGAAGGAGATTTCGCGGTCTTCCTGCGGCTTCGCCACTTCCGCGCCGGGCTCCGAGCCGGCTTTCAGGTGCGTCCCGAACACGCGTGCGATGCCGGGGCGGTTGAGGCGCACGACGCGCATGGTGTCGAAGAACACGCGCTGCTCGTCGTTGTTTTTCGCGCGACCGGCCATCTCGAACAGCATGTCGTCGGCACCGTCGAACATGCGGCCGAGCCGCTGCTCCAGCTGCTCCGTCACCAGATTCTTCAGCTGCTCGACCAGTTCGACCGTCTGGTCGTCAGCCCTTCTTTTCCTGGCAGGCGCTTCGCTGGAACGCGAAGAAAATTCGGTAGTGACCATTTGGCCTTTTCATCCGGCTTGGAGTCCGGATGCCCCCACGGCAGGCTTGCATGCATCGAGTGCAATCAGCTTGACTGCAAGAGCAAGTTGCGCTTGCTGCACCCTGTGAAACAGGCCCTGTTTAGGGGGCAGGGAACTGACCCGTGGGTGCAATTAAGCCTGCCGAATCCAGCAGTTTCTCGAAGGCGCCGGCCGGCACCGGGGGACTGAACAGATAGCCCTGCGCCACCCGGCAGTTCTGCGCACGCACGCAGTCCAGCTGCTCCTGCGTTTCCACCCCTTCGACTACCGTGCTCAGGCCCATGCTGCCGGCCAGGCTGACGATGGCATGGACGATGGCGGCGTCGCGCTCGTCGTGGCTGATGTCACGGATGAAATGCTGGTCGATCTTGAGCGTGTCCAGCGGCAGCAGCTTGAGACAGCTCAGCGAGGAATAGCCGGTGCCGAAGTCGTCGAGGCTGATGGCGAAGCCCAGCTTGCGGATGCTGCGAAGCCGTTCGACGGCGCCGGAGACATCGCCGATCAGCGCGCTTTCGGTGATTTCGATCTCCAGCTGCCTGGTATGCGCGCCGCTGCTCTTGGCCAACTGGCGCAGCTGCTCCGGCAGGTCGCGGCTGCGGAAGCGGTCCGGCGACAGGTTGACGGCGATGCGGAATCCCTCGGGTAGTCGTGAGGACCAGGTCGCAGCCTGGCTGAAGGCCTTGCGCAGGATCTCGTCCTCCAGCGCCTCCATCAGCTGTGCTTCCTCGGCCAGCGCAATGATCTCCGCGGCGCCCTTGCAGCTGCCATCCGGGTACGGCAGCCGCAGCAGGGCCTCGGCACCGACCATACGGCCGCTACCCAGGTCGACCTTGGGCTGGAAGTACAGCTGCAGGGCATGGTCCTTCAGGGCCTGGCGGATCAGCCCCTCCTGGCGAAACTGGGCCGCGGCGCGTACGTCGAACTGCGGCCGGTAGCCCTCGAGCGAGTTGCGCCGCTCGGCCTTGGCATGACGCAGCGCGGCGTAGGCGCGGCGGTACAGCTCGTTCGGGGTGTCGCCGTCGCCGGGATAGACGGCGTAGCCGCAGCTGGCAGTGACCTCGATGCGGTGGCTGTCGATCTCGAAGGGCTGCCCCAGCGCATTGAGCATGCGCCGGCCGACGCGCTCCGCCTGCTCGGCGCGTTCATGCCAGTCCAGGCCTTCGCCGAGCAGCAGCACCATGAATTCGTCGGCGCCGAGCCGGCCGAACACGTCGGCACGGTGCAGGCAGGGTTCGATGCGTTCGGCGCAGGCCACCAGCAGGCGGTCGCCGATGTCGTTGCCGAGCGCGTTGTTGACGATATGGAAACGATCGAGGTTGAGCGTCAGCAGCGCCATCGAGCTGTTGTCCTGCTGCACGCGGCGGTGTTCGTTGCCGGTGCGTTCCATCAGGTGCCGGCGATTGGGCAGGGCGGTCAGCGGATCGTAGTTGGCGAGGAAATCGGCCTTGGCGATGACCTTCTCGCGCTCGCGGCTATCGTTCTTCAGCGACTGATTGATCTCCATCAGGCCGTGCGTGCGTTCCTGGACCAGCCCCTCGATGTCGGTCACCCGCCGTGCCAGGGCCAGGTGGGGGCGCAGCCGGGCAGCGACCAGGCGAGGGTTCAGCGGCCTGGGCAGCAGGTCTGCTGCGCCGGCTTCCAGTGCGCGCCGCTCCTCGTCGGCAGGCAGGGGATCGCAGACCAGCAGCAGCGGGATGTCGCGGGTGCTCGGATCGCGATGGAACTGCCGGCAGGGTTCCAGCCCATCCGCGCCGAGTACATGCACGATCAAGGCGGGCGGCGCCGCGCCGCGCAGCACGGTGGTGGCAATGCTGAGGTTGCCCGCCACGAGCAGTTCCTCGCCGGGATGCAGCGCTGCGTGCAGCGCGTCCTGCTCGGGCGTATCGGCGCCGATCAACAGTACCGTCAGTGTCCCGGTCTCCTGCATGGTCGTCCCCCAGACGTTCCATCGCGGATGTCTGCACCCTGCGGCGCGTGGCGATCCACTCTGCACCAAGGGCCGGGCCGCGTCGAGCCGCTCAGACGGCGCCGGCGTCCTTCAGCAGGCGGGCGATCTTCTCGGCCATCTGCCGGTAGCCCTCGGCGTTGGGATGGATCTGGTCGGATTTCAGGCTGCGCTTGCCGAGCACCTCGGCGATCACCCGGTTCTCGATCGGCAGCTGGTGTTCCTGCGCCAGTGCGGTGTAGGCCGGATCGGCTTTCAGCGACAGCAGCTTCGGTTCTGGCACACCCAGCAGGACCAGCGGAATGCCGCGCTGGCGGATCTCGCCGATCATCGCATTGAGGTTGGCCTTCATCTGCGCACGGTCCAGCTGGCGCAGCATGTCGTTGCCGCCGAGGCAGAGGATCACCAGGCCCGGCTGGACCTCGTCGAGGGTTGCCGGCAGCCGCTCCCGGCCTTCCGCCGTGGTTTCGCCCGGCACCCCGGCATTGATCACCTTGTGCCCGATCATTTCGGCCAGCACCGTCGGATAGCTCTGCGTGGGGTTGGCGCCGGTGCCGTAGGTGAGACTGTCGCCGAAGGCCAGCACCACCGCGTCGGCGGGCAGCGGCGGCATGCGCGGACCGCGTTCGCTGCAGGCGGCCAGCAGCAGGACCAGTGCTTGCAGCGGCAGCAGCCAGCGCATCAGACTGCCGGACGCCCTTTTTCCCGAGTGAGCTCGCACCATGATCTACACCCTCGACGAACGCAGCCCGCAGTTTATAGGCGATTGCTGGGTGGCTCCCAACGCCACCGTGATCGGCCAGGTGCGCCTCGAGAGCGGTGCCAGCGTCTGGTACAACGCCGTGCTGCGCGGCGATTGCGACGAGATCGTGGTCGGCGAGAACAGCAACGTGCAGGACGGTTCGGTGCTGCATACCGATCCCGGCGTGAAGCTGATCATCGGCCGCGACTGCACCATCGGCCACATGGTGATGCTGCATGGCTGCGAGATCGGCGACAACACGCTGATCGGCATCGGCTCGGTGATCCTCAATCGAGTGAAGATCGGCAAGAACTGCATCGTCGGCGCCAAGTCGCTGATCCCCGAAGGCAAGAGTTTCCCCGACAACTGCCTGATCATGGGCGCGCCGGCCAAGGTGGTGCGCGAAGTCAGTGCACAGGAAGCCCAGTTCCTGAAGCTGCAGGCCGAGCACTATGTCCAGAACGCGCGCCGGCATCGCGAGAAACTCCGTCCCGCCTGAGTCTGCGCGCCGATGGCACGGCGCTTGCTGAGGTCACGCTAACGGATCGGTTCGCCAACGACGGCGGCCGGCTGCGGGCCATCGACGGCCTTCCGGATATCCAGAAAGGGAATCGGCACTGCCACGCGCAAGGTTTGTCCTGCGCCGGTGCCATCAGCGGCCGCCAACGGGGGCGCCGCACCGGAGCGCGACATGAATCTTCCAGGCAAATCTCTCGGCAAGTACCGTGAAATCGTCATCGCGGTGGCCTTGTTCCTGCTGTTCGACCTAGGCGTACTGGTCCTGAACTTCTACACCTCGTTCAAGATCGACCAGGACACGGTGGCGATCAACCTCGCCGGCCGCCAGCGTTATACCTCGCAGCGCATCGCACGCACCCTGCTGGAGCTGGACGCTGCCCGCGTCTCCGGCCAGCCGTACAAGCCGGAGACGCTGAAGGAGCTGCGCAGCGGCAGCAAGACTTTCGAAATCTCGCACCAGGCTTTCCGCGAAGGTGCCACCGTGCCGGGCGGCGATGGCAAGCCGGTGTTCCTGGCGGCGGTGACCTCGCCGCGCGGCCGCGAGCTGGAGGAAAAGGTCGAGTCGCTGTGGCGGCCCTATCACCAGGCGCTGCAGCCGCTGCAGAACGACGGGTTCAGCCAGGAGCAGCTGTCGGTCGCGCTGGCCTACAGCCAGGCCAACAACATCGCCCTGCTCGGCGTGGCCAACGACTTCGTCACCGAGACCCAGCACATCGGTGCTTCGCGGGCCCGCACGCTGCGCCTGGTGCAGACCGGCGGCATCCTGCTGGCCTTGCTGAACTTCGCCTTCATCCTGATGAAGTTCCTGCGTCGCCTCAACGACTATGACCGCAAGGTCGAGGCCGCCCAGCGCGAGACCGCAGAAATCCTCGGCACGGTGAAGGAAGGCCTGTTCCTGCTGGATCACCAGTTCCGCATCGGCTTGCAGTACTCGGCCTCGCTGTCGCAGATCCTCGGCCGCGACATCGCGCCGGGCGACGACTTCCGCGCGGTGCTGCGCGCAATGCTGCCGGCTGGCCTGCTGGAGCCTTCCTGCGACTACCTGGAGCTGCTGCTCGGCGATCGTGTCAAGGAGTCGCTGGTGGCGACGCTCAATCCACTGACCTCGGTCGAGGTCAGTGTCGGCCATGCGCGGCGCTACCTGACCATGAGCTTCAACCGCGTCGTCGTCGATGGCCGCATCTCGCATCTGCTGGTCACGGTCAGCGACGTCACAGCGCAGGTGGAACTGGAACGGGCGCTGGCCGACTCGCGCAAGCGTGCACAGGTCGAGGTCGATGCCATGTTCAACCTGCTGCGGGTCGAACCGGCGGCGCTGCGGCAGTTCCTCGACAACGCCGAGCGCGCCCTGCTCGACATCAACGACCGCCTGCGCGCGGTCAAGGCGCAGCACGACTACCGCAGCAGCATCTCGGCGATCTTCCGCAAGGTGCACACGCTCAAGGGTGAGGCCGCAACGCTGGGGCTGGACATGTTCGAGGACCTGGCGCAGCGCTTCGAGGAGCTGCTGGCCGGCCTGCGTGCAAAGGGTTCGGTGGCCGGCGAGGACCTGCTGGCATTACCGCTGCCGTTGGACGAGTTCCTGCAGCGCATCGCGCTGGTGCGCGAGCTGACCCGCAAGCTGGCGCACTACCACGATGCCTTCACGCCGGTGGCCGACACCGGCTTCGAACAGCAGCTGGGCGCGCTGGCCGAGCGCATTGCGAAGGACCATGGCAAGCAAGTCCGTGTGGTGACCGAACTGGGCCCGCTCGGCTCGCTGCCGCAGCAGGTATCGGGTGAGCTGCGCGACATTGCGGTGCAGTTGCTGCGCAACGCCGTGGTGCATGGCATCGAGGCAGTGACCGAGCGCAGCTCGCGGGCCAAGCCGGAGGCGGGCACGATCTACCTCGGCCTGAAGCCGGTGGGCGAGGGCGAGTACGAGTTCGTGCTGCGCGACGATGGTCGCGGCCTGGTGCCGCAGCGCCTGCGCGAGGTGCTGCTGCAAACCGGTCGCTGCAGCGCGGCGGAACTGGAGCAGCTGGATGATCGGCAGATCGTGATGAAGATCTTCGACTCCGGCTTCTCCACCGCCGGCGAGGTGACCCGCGATGCCGGCCATGGCGTCGGCCTGGACGTGGTGCGCCAGAAGATCCGCCAGCTCGGCGCGCAGCTGCGCATCCGCTCCAGCGCCGATGTCTACACCCAGTTCAGCATCCGTTTCGCGGCATGAGCATGAAACTTCTGATCGTCGACGACTCCAGCATCATCCGCGCGCGCATCGCCCGGCTGGCGGCGCACCCGCGCCTGGCAGGCCTCAGCATCGTCGGCCTGGCGCGCAACGGCATCGAGGCGGTGAGCCTGTGCCGGCGCACCGCGCCGGATGTGGTGACCATGGACCTGACCATGCCGGAGATGGACGGCATCGCCTGCATCACCGAACTGATGCGCGGAGATCCGAAGCTCAACATCCTGGTGGTGTCCGCGCTGAGCGACAAGACCACGGCAATCGAGGCGCTGAAGCGCGGCGCGCGCGGCTTCATCAACAAGCCGTTCTCCGACGAGCAGCTGGTGGATGCGCTGCTGGAAGTGGCGGAGTAGGGCGATGACCGAGAACGACCTCAAGGTATTCGTCGACGCCGTGACCCACTACTTCTCGCACCTGACCCGCGAGCCGGCGACCATCCGTGCAGCCTATCTCGCCGACGGCGGAGCCGCACCGGTACTGCAGTACACCGGGCGCATCGATGTCTCCGGCCGACTGCGTGGCAGCGTGCACTTCTCGGCCAGGCGGCCGATGCTGTTTGACCTGCTGCGCGAAGCGCAGGAGCCGGACACCTCGGAAGACAACCTGCTGGATGCGGTAGGCGAGATCGCCAACACCATCGCCGGCAACGCGCGGCGCCACTTCGGCAGCGCGCTGGATATCTCCGTGCCGGTGACGGCGAACGGGGCTGGCGTGACCAACGGGGTTCGCGCCCGGCCCTTCGTGATCCAGCTGCGCTGGGGTGGCCACGACGGCCTGGTGGTGGTGGACCTGGAGGCCACCGCGGGCTGAGCCCCTCGCTGCGCGCTACTGCTTCGGATAGCTGTACTGGCGCAACAGGCCGCAGCCGGGGGTCGCGTCCTTCCAGCTGCTGACATTGATTTCCAGCTGCACCAAGGCACAGGTCGGCATTTCGTCGAAGCCGCATTGCGCCAGCAGCCTGGCCAGTTCGCTGAAGCCGGGGTTGTGGCCGAACAGCATGACGTGGTCGTCGCTGTCGGCCAGTTCGCGCACGATGCGCAGCAGCGCGTCGGGCGCCGCCTCATAGATCCGCGGCTGCAGCTCGATTTCGTCGCGCGGCATGCCGAAGGCTTCGGCGAAGACATGGGCGGTGGTGATCGCGCGCAGCGCCGGGCTGGAGACCAGGCGGTCCGGGTGACCGAGCATGCGGCGCGCGCGCTCGGCCATGATCGGCGCATCGCGGCGGCCACGCTCGTTGAGCGGGCGCTCGAAGTCGTTCAGCTCGGCATAGTCCCAGGAAGACTTGGCATGCCGCACCAGAGTCAGCAATTTCATGAGGATTCCTGCGGCTCGTGGCAGACCGCCTCGAGGTTGCGGCCATCGGCGTCGAGCACGAAGGCGCCGTAGTAGTGCGGGTGGTATTGCGGGCGCAGTCCGGGCGGGCCGTTGTCGCGGGCGCCGGCCTGCAGGGCGGCGGCATGGAAGCGGTCGACCTGCTCGCGCGATTCGGCACGGAAGGCCAGGTGCATCGGCACGGTGGGCTTGCCCTGGTGAATCCAGAAGTTCGGCTTGCCGGCGCGGCCGAAACCGACCCAGCCCTCGTACTCCATCACCGCGTCGTAGCCGAGGATCGCCAGCACGGCGGTGTAGAAGTTCTTGGCTTCCCAGTAGTCGCTGACCTCGATGCCGATATGGTCGATCATGCCGCCGCCGTTGCCGTGAGGTAGACGTCAAATCTAGCCTGTGTGCCATGGAAGTCCAGTGACGGTTTGCGTCCGGCCAGCCAGGGCGCCTTCGCGGGGCGTTTCACCACCACGCGCAGCCGTGCCGCCTGCAGCGCAGGTTCGAGCAGGCGATCGGCATCAGGGTCGCCGCCGGTGAGGTCGCGGAAGATCTGCATCTCCTTCTGAGGCAGCGCGGTCTTGCCGGTATGCGGGTACATCGGGTCGAGGTAGACCGTATCCCAGCGCCGCTGCGCCATCAGCCCGGCGGAGTCGCCGTCGAATAGTTCGATGCGGGCCGCCACCGGTGCCAGCGCCGGATCGGCCAGGGCGCGGCGGTGGGCATCCTGCAGCAGTGCCGCGATCTGCGGCTGGCGCTCCAGCAGGGTGACGCGCGCGCCCAGTGCTGCCAGCACGAAGCCATCACGGCCGAGGCCGGCAGTGGCGTCCAGCAGCTCCAGGTCGGGCTTCTTCTGCAGGCCGACGGCGCGTGCCAGCAGCTGCCTGCGGCCGCCGGCGATGCGGCGCCGTATCTCGGCACTGCCCCAGTCGGCGTGGATCGCGCCGTAGTCGGGGCGGTGCAGGGCACGCAGTTCCAGGCGGCCGGCGCTTTCCTGCAGTGCAAACGAAAAACCCCGGGCGTCGTCGCCCGGGGTTTGCGTGACCATGCGAGGAATCAGAGCTTCGCGGGATCGAAGATGCTGCCGATGCGCTGGGCCAGCATCAGGTCGCCGTCGACCTGCAGCTTGCCGGTCATGAATGCGGTCATGCCGTTGAGCTCGCCCTTCATCAGCGCGACCAGGTCGTCGTCTTCCATGGTGATGGTCAGGTCGGCGCCGGCGGCGGTGCCGTCGTTGACGGCGCAGGTGCCGTCCTTGATCACGACGTTGACCGGCTTGGAGCAGTTGAAGTTGATCGTGCAGTTGGTGCCGGCGGCCTCAGAGGCATTGAACGCGGCGGGGAGCTTCTTGAGCAGTTCGGCGGCAGCAGACATGAATTCTCTCCAGATAGTGGTTGTAAATGAGGCCCGATCCTAACCCCCGCCCCCAGCTCTGGCAATGAGCGCAGCGCCCGGGGGAAATGGCTGTTACTGGCCTTCGGTGGGGCCGCCCAAATCTTCCAGCAGGCGCGTCGTCAGGCCATCGCCCAAAAGGACGATGTTGACGCTGTTCGGATACACCCGCCGCGCCTGGCGCAGGGCGTCGATCTCGGCATCATCCCGGCCGGGCCGCAGCAGGCGGAAGTCCTGGCCTTCCTGCAGCTGCGGTTCGCGGCGCTTGAAGGCGCGGAAGGCGCTGCCCTTGGGCAAGCCCGTGCGCTGGTCCAGTTCGCGGAAGCTGGCCCAGCTCATTCCGCGGCGGTCAGCAGGAAGTGCGCCCGGGCGATCGCCACCGGCCGGTCCTGCGACTTCTGCCAGCAGCGGATCGTGGTCTGCGCCACGCGGCTGCCGATGCGGCCGACCTCGCAGTCGGCGAACAGTTCCTCGGTGCGTGCCGGCAGCAGGTAGTCGATGGAGAAGTCGATGCTCTTGGGTACGCGCTCGGTATTGATCTGGTAGAGCAGGTGCAGCATCGCGGCATTTTCCATGAAGGCCGCGGTGACGCCGCCATGCATCGCCGGCAGGCGCGGGCTGCCGACCAGGTCGGCGCGGAACGGCAGGCAGGCGCGCGGCTTGCCCTGGTGCAGCGACAGCTGCACGCCGAGGAATGCGGCGTAGGGGACGGCGGCGATCAGGGCGCCGAAGTCGCCGGTTTCGCGTGCGATCTGGCGCGGTGAGCTGAAGGTGTCGTTCATGCGGCGTTCCGCTTGCGGTTGCCCGAGGAGCGCATGAAAGCGGCCTGTCCGATCGCCACCGGTGCCTCGCGATCGTCCTGCCACACCGTGGTGCGGACGAAGGCGATATGCGAGGTCAGGCGGAAGCATTCGGCGCGACAGACCAGGTCCAGGTCGCGATGCGCGGGGCGCAGGTAGTCCATGCGCAGGTCCAGGGTGGCGATCGGCTCCGGCGCCGGCATCGCCGTCAGCACCGCCAGGCCGGAGGCGCTGTCGACCAGCATGGTGATGACACCGGTGTGGATGACGCCGCGCTGCAGGTCGCCGAGCCATTCGGGGCGATACGGCAGGCGCACCTCGACGCCCTCGCGGGCGGCGCTGTCCACGACGATGCCGCAGGCGCGCATGTGCGGGATGTGGTTGATGAAGCCGGTCGCGATCGTTTCGAGATTGCTGGGGGTGGGGTCGCTCATGCGGCGATTGTAGGGTCATCGGCTACACTGCGGCCTCATCTTTTTGACGCTCTGGTAATGACGATGACCGACTGGGAGTCGCGCCTGCGCCGCGCGCTCGCCGGCACCTCCGAGGACGCGCCGCGGCCGATGTCGCGGCTGGAACTGCCGTTCAACATGGACAAGCTGCTGCTGACGCCGGCGCTGATGAAGTCGCTGCGCCCGGCGGCGGTGCTGGCGCCGATCGTCCGTCGCGGCAGGGAATTGACCCTGCTGTTCACCGTGCGGGCCGACCACCTGCGTTCACACAAGGGCCAGATCAGCTTTCCCGGCGGCCGCCGCGACGAGGAAGACGCCAGCGTTGTCGCCAATGCGCTGCGCGAGGCGGAGGAGGAAATCGGTCTGCCGCCGGCGAATGTCGAGGTGCTGGGCTATCTGGACGACTATCCGACCATCACGCGCTACCTGGTGACGCCGGTCGTCGGCCTGGTCAGCGGCGAGCCGGAGATCAAACCGCACGAGGGCGAGGTCGCCGAGGTGTTCGAGGCGCCGCTGGACTACGTGCTGGACCTGCGCAATTTCGAGCGCAAGCTGCTCTCGAACGAGGGCCTCAACGTGCCGTTCTTCGAGGTCAACTATGGCCGCCACCGTATCTGGGGCGCCACCGCCGGCATGCTGTGGAACCTTGCCAACAAGGTGGCCCAGGCGTGAACCGCCCCCTGCACGATGCCCTGCGCCTGCAGTTGGAAGCCGCCGAGCTGGGCTTTGACTGGCGTCATCTCGACGAACTCTGGGACAAGCTGGCCGAGGAGGTCGGCGAACTGCAGCAGGCCGCTGGCGAGGGCCGTGACCGCTCCGAGGACGAGCTGGGCGACCTGTTGTTCATGGCGGTCAACCTGGCGCGCCACCTGGGGGTGGACGCCGAGCGGGCGCTGGTCCGGGCCAATGCCAAGTTCGAACGCCGCTTCGGCCATGTATTGAAGCACCTGGCGCAGCTGCCGCCGGTCGGCGACCCGCGTCGGCTCGAGGAAATGGAGCGCTACTGGGTGGAGGCCAAGCAGGCCGAGCGCTCCAGCGGCTAAAATCGCGGCCCGCTTCATCTGCCAGCGATTTCGCATGAACCAGAATCCCGTACGCATTGCCGTCCTCGGCGCCAGCGGCCGCATGGGCCGCGCCGTCATCCAGGCCGTGGACGCCTCGCCGCGGGCGAAGCTGGGCGCCGCGCTGGAGCGCGAGGGCTGCCCCGAGGCCGGGCAGGACGCCGCGGCGCTGGCCGGCCTGGCGGTCGCCGGCGTGAAGATCCTGACCCAGCCGGCGCAGGCTGCCGCCGACTTCGACGTGCTGATCGATTTCACCCGCCCCGAGGCCACGGTGGCGATGCTGGCGCTGTGCGTCGAGCACCGCCGGGCGATGGTGATCGGCACCACCGGCTTCACGCCGGAGCAGCAGGCCCAGGTCGAGGCGGCGGCGCAGCAGATCCCGATCGTCAAGGCCGGCAATTTCAGCATCGGCGTCAACCTCAGCCTGAAGCTGCTGGAGGATGCGGCGCGGGTGCTGGGCGAGGACTTCGACATCGAGATCGTCGAGGCGCATCACCGACACAAGGTCGATGCGCCCAGCGGTACCGCCCTGATGATGGGCGAGGCGGTGGCGCGCGGGGCCGGCCGCAAGCTCAAGGACGTGGCGGTGTACGAACGCTACGGCCACACCGGCGCACGCGATCGACAGACCATCGGTTTTTCCACGGTGCGCGGCGGCGATGTCGTTGGCGACCACACGGTCATGTTCCTGGGCGACGGCGAGCGCGTCGAGATTGCGCACAAGGCTAGTTCGCGCAACATCTTCGCCAAGGGCGCGGTGCATGCCGCGACCTGGGTCGCCCGGCAGCCGGCCGGGCTGTACTCGATGCGCGACGTGCTGGGCTGAGCGTCTGAAGTTTCATGTCCGGCGTCATTCCGGAATAAACTTGGTATTTCAGATATCAAGTTTATCCGGCGGTGGCCGATACCCGTCGACAGCAGCCGCAACAGGCTGCATCGACAGGATGCTGAAAACCATGACACCCGAGCAGGTCCGCCTCGTACAGGACAGCTTCAAAAAGGTCGCCCCCATCGCCGAGCTGGCCGCCGAATTGTTCTACGGCCGGCTGTTCCATCTCGACCCCGAACTGCGCCCCCTGTTCAAGGGCGACATCCGCCGCCAGGGCCAGATGCTGATGCAGACGCTGGCGCTGGCCGTGCGCGGCCTGCACCAGCCCGAGCGCATCGCTCCCGCGGTCCAGGCCCTGGGCGAGCGTCACACGGGCTACGGCGTACGCCCGGAGAATTACGACACGGTCGGCGAGGCTCTGTTGTGGGCCCTGGAACAGGGTCTGGCCAGCAGTTTCACGGACGAGGTCCGCGACGCTTGGGCGGCGGCCTACGGCCTGTTGGCCGGCATCATGATCGAGGCTGCGGCGCAGGCTGCGAAACGGGTCGCCTGAACCGGGACTCGGTCCCGCGCATGGGATAATGCGCGGGCCATGTCCCATCCGGGTCCCGAAGCGATCAAGACGCGCGGAGCGGCCTCCAACCCGGAGGGCCGCTTCGAGACGCGTAGCCGCGAGGATTTCGACGACGGCTGGCTGCTGGACGAGCCGGAAACCCCGCGGCCGGATACCACGGTCACGCCGGAGTCGTCCAGGAGCATCATCAGCCGCAACCAGTCGCCGGACATCGGTTTCGAGCAGTCGATCAACCCCTACCGGGGCTGCGAGCATGGCTGCATCTACTGCTACGCCCGGCCGGCGCATGCCTACATGAACCTGTCGCCGGGCCTCGATTTCGAGACCCGGCTGTTCTACAAGCCCAATGCCGCCGGGCTGCTCGAGGCGGAGCTGCGCAAGCCGGGCTACAAATGCTCGCCGATCGCGCTGGGCTCCAATACCGACCCCTACCAGCCGGTCGAGCGCGAATACCGGGTGACGCGCTCGATCCTGGAAGTGCTGCAGCGCTGCCGTCACCCCGTGACCATCACCACCAAGGGCGCCGCCCTGGTCGAGCGGGATATCCCGCTGCTGGCGGAAATGGCGCGGGACAACCTGGTCGAGGTGGCGATCTCCATCACCAGCCTGCAGGCGGAGCTGAAGCGGGCGCTGGAACCGCGCGCCTCCGGTCCCCGGACCCGGCTGCGGGTGATGCGCCAGCTGGCCGAGGCCGGGGTGCCGGTGATGGTGCTGGTGGCGCCGGTGATCCCCTTCGTCAACGACCACGAGATCGAGCAGATCCTGCAGGCGGCGAAGGAGGCGGGGGCGCGGGAAGCGGCCTACATCATGCTGCGCCTGCCCTACGAGGTGAAGCAGCTGTTCCGGGAGTGGCTGCAGGTGCATCACCCGCAGCGGGCCGAGCACGTCATGAGCCTGGTCCAGCAGATGCGCGGCGGCAAGGACAACGACCCGCGCTTCGGGCTGCGCATGACCGGGCAGGGCGAGTACGCCCAGGTGCTGGCGCAGCGCTTCAAGCTGGCCGTCAGCCGGCTGGGCCTGGGCCGCAACCGCCGGCTGCTGCTGAACACGGCGCTGTTCCGGTCGCCACCGCCGCCGTTGCCGGAAAAAGGCCAGCTGGGCCTCGGTTTTTAGAAAAATATTTCTCTCAAAAGCGTGGACGTTGTGCAGTGCACACATTAGAATTCGCGCCTAATCCACGACGGGGGCCAAAAGCCCCCGTTTTAGTGTCCGCCCCAAGGATTAGGCCTGCTCTATGACCTCTGCCAAACCGGCCCTGCTTGCACTCGCCGACGGTTCTGTTTTTCACGGTATCTCCATCGGCGTTGACGGTCAGACCGTTGGCGAAGTGGTTTTCAATACGGCAATGACGGGATATCAGGAAATCCTGACCGATCCCTCATACCGCGAGCAGATCGTCACCCTGACCTATCCGCATATCGGCAACGTCGGCACCAACGACGAGGACGCCGAGTCGGAGAAGGTGCAGCTCGCCGGCCTGGTGCTGCGCGAGGTGCCGCGGCGCCACAGCAACTTCCGCTCGACCCAGGACTTCAGCGAATACCTGAAGGCGCAGAGGGTCGTGGGGATCGCCGGGCTCGACACCCGCCGCCTGACGCGCCTGCTGCGCGACAAGGGCGCCCAGAACGGCTGCATCCTTGCCGGCAGGAAGATTTCCGAAAAGACCGCGCTGAAGGCTGCCCGCGAGTTTCCGGGCCTCAAGGGCATGGACCTGGCCAAGGTCGTGTCGGTGACCAAGTCCTATCCCTGGACCACCGGCTCCTGGACGCTGGAAACCAATCGCGAAACCACGCTGAAGGACGAGAAGTTCCATGTCGTGGTCTATGACTTCGGCATCAAGCGCAACATCCTGCGCATGCTGGTCGACCGTGGCTGCCGCATCACCGTGGTGCCAGCGCAGACCAAGGCGGCCGAGGTGTTCAAGCTCAAGCCCGACGGCGTGATGCTGTCCAACGGCCCTGGCGATCCCGAACCCTGCGACTACGCGATCGCCGCCTCGCGCGAGTTCATCGCTAAGAAACTGCCGCTGTTCGGCATCTGCCTCGGCCACCAGATCCTGGGCCTGGCGGCCGGCGCCAGGACGCTGAAGATGAAGTTCGGCCACCACGGCGCCAACCACCCGGTGCAGGACCTGGACGACGGCACGGTGATGATCACCAGCCAGAACCACGGCTTCGCGGTGGACGAGACCACGCTGCCGGCCAATGTCGTCGCCACGCACCGCTCGCTGTTCGACGGCTCGCTGCAGGGCATCCGCCTGACCGATGCCCCGGCCTTCAGCTTCCAGGGCCACCCGGAAGCCAGCCCCGGTCCGCATGACGTCAGCGTCCTGTTCGACCGTTTCATCAAGATGATGGCTGCCTGAGCCCCGGACAAGATCGAAGACATGCCAAAACGCACTGACATCAAGAGCATCCTGATCATCGGCGCCGGTCCCATCGTGATCGGCCAGGCCTGCGAGTTCGACTACTCCGGCGCCCAGGCCTGCAAGGCGCTGCGCCAGGAGGGCTACAAGGTCATCCTGGTCAACTCCAATCCGGCGACGATCATGACCGACCCGGAGATGGCCGATGCCACCTACATCGAGCCGATCCTCTGGGAAACCGTTGCCCGCATCATCGAGAAGGAGCGCCCGGATGCGGTGCTGCCGACGATGGGCGGCCAGACCGCGCTGAACTGCGCGCTGGACCTGGCCAAGCACGGCGTGCTGGAAAAATTCGGCGTGCAGATGATCGGCGCTTCGCCGACCGCGATCGACCTCGCCGAAGACCGCCAGAAGTTCCGCGACGCGATGACCGAGATCGGCCTGGGATCGGCGCGCTCGGGTGTTGCCCACACCTGGGAAGAAGCCAAGAAGATCCAGCTGGACGTCGGCTTCCCGGTAATCATCCGCCCGAGCTTCACGCTCGGCGGCACCGGCGGCGGCATCGCCTACAACCAGGAAGAGTTCGAGGACATCGTCACCCGCGGCCTCGACCTGTCGCCGACCAACGAGGTGCTGATCGAGGAATCGCTGCTCGGCTGGAAAGAGTACGAGATGGAGGTGGTCCGCGATCGCAAGGACAACTGCATCATCGTCTGCTCGATCGAGAACTTCGATCCGATGGGCGTGCACACCGGCGACTCGATCACGGTCGCGCCGGCGCAGACGCTCACCGACAAGGAATACCAGATCATGCGCAACGCCTCGCTGGCGGTGCTGCGCAAGATCGGCGTTGAAACCGGTGGTTCCAACGTGCAGTTCGCGATCAACCCGAAGGACGGGCGCATGATCGTGATCGAGATGAACCCGCGCGTCTCGCGCTCCTCGGCGCTGGCCTCCAAGGCCACCGGCTTCCCGATCGCCAAGATCGCCGCCAAGCTGGCCGTCGGCTACACGCTGGACGAGCTGCGCAACGAGATCACCGGCGGCATGACGCCGGCTTCGTTCGAGCCGAGCATCGACTACGTCGTCACCAAGATTCCGCGTTTCACCTTCGAGAAGTTCCCGCAGGCCGACTCGCGTCTGACGACGCAGATGAAGTCGGTGGGCGAGGTGATGGCGATCGGCCGCAACTTCCAGGAGTCGCTGCAGAAGGCGATCCGTGGTCTTGAGGTCAGCAGCGACGGTTTCGAACCGCAGGTCCCGGACCATGAGGCCACCAGCCTCAGCCGTATCCGCGACGAACTGGCCACGCCGCGCAGCAAGCGCCTGTGGTACATCGGCGATGCCTTCCGCGCCGGCATGTCGGTCGAGGATGTGTTCAAGCTGTCCAAGATCGATCCCTGGTTCCTGGAGCAGATCGAGGAGATCATCCAGGTCGAGGCCGAGATCGCGGAACAGAAGATCAGCACGATCGGGGAACCCGAGCTGCGCCGCTACAAGCGCCTGGGTTTCTCCGACCGCCGCATCGCCAAGCTCATCGGCGTGAAGGAAACCTCGGTGCGCTCGCGCCGCCACAAGCTCGGCATCCGCCCGGTGTACAAGCGCGTCGACACCTGCGCGGCCGAGTTCCCGTCATCCACGGCGTATCTGTACTCCAGTTACGACGAGGAGTGCGAGGCGCAGACCTCCACGCGCGAGAAGATCATCGTGCTCGGCGGCGGTCCCAACCGTATCGGCCAGGGCATCGAGTTCGACTACTGCTGCGTGCATGCGTCCATGGCTCTCCGCGAGGATGGCTACGAGACGATCATGATCAACTGCAATCCGGAGACCGTGTCGACCGACTACGACACCTCCGATCGCCTGTATTTCGAACCGCTGACCTTCGAGGACGTGATGGAAATCATTGACCTCGAAAAGCCAAAGGGCGTGATCGTGCAGTTCGGCGGCCAGACGCCGCTGAAGCTGGCTCGTGCCCTCGAGGCTGCGGGCGCGCCGATCATCGGCACGACGCCCGACGCGATCGACCTGGCCGAGGATCGCGAGCGTTTCCAGAAGCTGGTCGAGAAGCTCAAGCTGCTGCAGCCGCCCAATGGCGTCGCTACCTCGGAGAAGCAGGCGCTTGCCGTGGCCCACAAGGTCGGCTATCCGCTGGTCGTGCGCCCGTCCTACGTGCTGGGCGGCCGCGCGATGGAAATCGTGCATGACGATTCCGATCTCAAGCGCTACATGACCGAGGCCGTGCAGGTCTCCAACGATTCGCCAGTGCTGCTGGACCGCTTCCTCAACGACGCCATCGAGGTCGATGTCGACGCCCTGGCCGACGGCAAGGACGTGGTGATCGGCGGCGTCATGGAGCACGTCGAGGAAGCCGGCGTGCATTCCGGCGACTCCGCCTGCTCGCTGCCGCCGTACTCGCTGCCGAAGAAGATCGTCGACGAGATCCGCAGCCAGATGTTCAAGCTGGCCAAGGCGCTCAACGTCGTCGGCCTGATGAATGCGCAGTTCGCGGTGCAGGACGGCAAGGTCTACCTGCTGGAAGTGAACCCGCGTGCTTCGCGTACCAGTCCCTTCGTGTCCAAGGCCACCGGCCGCCCGCTGGCGAAGATCGCCGCGCGCTGCATGGCCGGCCAGTCGCTGAAGTCGCAGGGCATCACCGGGGAGCTGATTCCGAAGTACTACTCGGTCAAGGAAGCGGTGTTCCCGTTCAACAAGTTCCCGTCGGTGGATCCGCTGCTGGGGCCGGAGATGCGCTCGACCGGCGAGGTCATGGGCGTCGGCAGTTCCTTCGGCGAGGCCTACAACAAGTCGCTGCTGGCGGCCGGGCAGGTGGTGCCGTCCAAGGGCACCGCGTTCATCTCGGTGCGCGACCGCGACAAGAAGAAAGCCGTGGAACTGGCCCGCATCCTGACCGGGCACGGCTTCAAGGTCGTGGCCACTCACGGCACGGCGGCAATGGTCCAGAAGGCCGGCATTGCCTGCGATGGCGTCAACAAGGTCAAGGAAGGCCGTCCGCATTGCGTGGACATGATCAAGAACGGCGAGATCCAGTTCATCGCCAACACCACGGAAGGCAAGATCTCGATCGAGGAATCGCGCTCGATCCGTGGTGCGGCGATCCAGCACAAGGTCTGCTACTTCACGACCATCGCGGGTGCCCTGGCAGCCGCGGTGGCGATGGAACACCTCGACGAGCTTGAGGTCAATCGCCTGCAGACACTGCACGCCAGCCTGTAACGCGCCGGCCAATTCAGGTATCTTTCAAGTCATAACCGGACACGAACCTGCCGCCCCGAGAAGGGGCGGTGGGTCCGCTTTTGCTATTGGAAACCACGAGATGAGCAAGACCCCGATGACGGCGCGTGGCGCCGAGAAGCTCCAGGAAGAACTGCGCTACCGCAAGAGCGAGTTGCGTCCGAAGATCATTGAATCGATCGACGACGCCCGCAAGCAGGGTGACCTGCGCGAGAACGCCGAGTTCCACGCCGCCCGCGAGCAGCATGGCTTCAACGAGGGCCGTATCCAGGAGATCGAAGGCAAGCTGTCGATGGCGCAGGTCATCGACGTCACCAAGCTGCCGCCCCACGGCAAGGTCATCTTCGGCGCGACCATCGACCTGGCCGACGCCGACAGCGGCGACGAGCTGAAGTACCAGATCGTCGGCGAGGATGAGGCCGACGCCAAAGTCGGCCTGATTTCGCTGAATTCCCCGATCGCCAAGGGGCTGATCGGCAAGAAGCCGGGCGATTTCGTCGCGGTCGCGACCCCGGCCGGCACCCGCGAGCTGGAGATCATCGCGGTGCACTACATCTGAGCCGCCGCAGCGGTTGTCCGCGCCCATGAGCCAGAAACGCCGTCCCAGTTCCGCGCGCTGGCTGGCCGAACACGCGGCCGACCACTACGTGCAGGAGGCGCGGCGCCTGGGCTATCGCTCGCGGGCGGTGTTCAAGCTCAAGGAAATCCAGGAAAAGGACCGCATCCTCAAGCCGGGGCAGGTGGTGGTCGACCTTGGCGCCGCCCCCGGCGGCTGGAGCCAGTGGGCGCGCCCCTTGCTCGGGGCTAAAGGAAAACTGTTCGCGCTCGATATCCTTGAGATGGAACCGTTGCCCGAGGTGCAGTTCCTCCTCGGCGACTTCCGCGAGGAGTCGGTGTTGCACCAGTTGGAGGCCGCGGTCGGCGATCGCGCGGTGGACCTTGTTTTATCCGACATGGCCCCCAATTTGAGCGGAGTGGATGCGGCCGACCAGGCCGGAACGATTTATCTCTGTGAGCTGGCGCTGGACTTTGCCAAGGCCCACCTGAAGCCCAAGGGTGTGTTCCTGACCAAGATTTTCCAGGGCGATGGCTTCGAGGCGTATCTGAAGACGCTGCGCGAAAGCTTTGAATCCGTGACGATTCGGAAGCCCAAGGCGTCGCGGCCGCGGAGTAGTGAGGTTTACCTGCTGGCGCGGGGGTTCAGGCCATAGTAGTGTGCCGTTGGCGGTATCGAGTGGAAGGATAGAGCTTTGAACGATCTGGCGAAAAATCTGTTGCTCTGGGTGGTGATCCTCGTCGTCCTGATGAGTGTGTTCCAGAGCTTCTCCTCGCGTGGGCGGGGTCAGGCTCCGATGCCGTATTCGGAGTTCATCGGCCAGGTCAAGGAAGGCAACATCGCGGAAGTGGTCATTGATGACCGCAGCATCCGCGGTGAGTTGAAGGGCGGCACGCCGTTCACCACGATCAGCCCGGAAACCAACAACGCGGCGATGGTCGGCACCCTGCTCGACAACAACGTCAAGTTCACCGGCTCCCTGCCCAAGGAAACGCCGCTGCTGCTGCAGTTGCTGATCAACGCCTTCCCGATCCTGCTGCTGATCGCGGTCTGGGTCTACTTCATGCGCCAGATGCAGGGCGGTGGCGGCGGTCGCGGCGCCATGTCCTTCGGCAAGTCCAAGGCGCGCATGCTCAACGCCGACCAGGTCAAGGTGACCTTCGCCGATGTCGCCGGCGTCGAGGAAGCCAAGCAGGAAGTGTCCGAACTGGTCGAGTTCCTGAAGGATCCGGCCAAGTTCCAGAAGCTGGGCGGCAAGATTCCGCGCGGCGTGCTGATGTGCGGTTCCCCGGGCACCGGCAAGACCCTGCTGGCCAAGGCCATCGCCGGCGAGGCCGGGGTGCCGTTCTTCACGATTTCCGGTTCCGACTTCGTCGAGATGTTCGTCGGCGTCGGCGCCAGCCGCGTGCGCGACATGTTCGAGCAGGCCAAGAAGCACGCGCCCTGCATTATCTTCATCGACGAAATCGACGCCGTCGGCCGCCACCGTGGCGCCGGCCTGGGCGGCGGTCACGACGAACGCGAGCAGACTCTCAACCAGCTGCTGGTCGAAATGGACGGCTTCGAGGGCAACGAGGGCGTGATCGTCATTGCCGCCACCAACCGCCCCGACGTGCTCGACCCCGCGCTGCTGCGCCCGGGCCGTTTCGACCGCCAGGTGGTGGTGCCGCTGCCGGACGTGCGCGGTCGCGAGCAGATTCTCAAGGTCCACATGCGCGCCGTGCCGTTGGCCGACAACGTCAAGCCGGAGATCATCGCGCGTGCCACGCCGGGCTTCTCCGGCGCGGACCTGGCCAACCTGGTCAACGAAGCGGCACTGTTCGCGGCTCGCTCCAACAAGCGCCTGGTCGACCATACCGATTTCGAGAAGGCCAAAGACAAGATCATGATGGGCACGGAACGCCGCAGCATGGTGATGTCCGAGGACGAAAAGAAGCTGACCGCCTACCACGAGGCCGGCCATGCCATCGTCGGCCTGTCGGTGCCGGACCATGATCCGGTCTACAAGGTATCGATCATCCCGCGCGGTCGCGCGCTGGGCGTGACCATGTTCCTGCCGTTAGAGGACCGCTACAGCTACTCCAAGCAGCGGCTCAATTCGTCGATCTGCTCGCTGTTCGGCGGTCGTATCGCCGAAGAGGTGATCTTCGGGCCGGAGAAGGTCACCACCGGTGCCTCCAACGACATCGAGCGGGCCACCGAGATCGCCCGCAACATGGTCACCAAGTGGGGCCTGTCCGAGCGCCTTGGCCCGCTGTCCTACAGCGAGGACAACGGCGAGGTATTCCTCGGCAAGAGCGTGACGCAGACCAAGCATGTGTCAGACGACACGGCCTTCGTCATCGACCAGGAAATCCGCGAGGTCATTGACCGCAACTACAAGCTGGCCAAGAGCATCGTCGAGAACAACCGCGACAAGCTGCACGCGATGGCCGATGCCCTGATCAAGTACGAGACCATCGACGCGGAGCAGTTGGCCCGCATCATGGCCGGCCAGGATCCGGGCGAGCCGGAGAGTTGGTCCGACGACGGTGGCCGCCCCCCTGACGCGCCGCGCGCGTCGTCGGAAAAGCCGGCCAAGCCGGGCCCGGCCAAGCCGGCCAGCATCTGAGGTTCCCTGCGGGGCGGCGTCTGCCGCCCCGCCTTCGTTGACCCCCCGTGTTCCTGCAGCTTCCCCGCCGCCGGTTGGACCTGGACGCTCCCGTCGTCATGGGGGTGCTCAACGTCACGCCGGATTCGTTTTCCGATGGTGGTCGCCATGTGCGCCCCGAGGCCGCCTTGGCGCGCGCGCGCCAGATGGTCGCGGAGGGCGCCCGGATCATCGACATCGGCGGCGAATCGACCCGCCCCGGCGCGGCGCCGGTCGGGGAGGGGGAGGAACTGGATCGCGTCCTGCCGGTGATCGAGGCCATCGTCCGGGAACTGGATGTGGTGGTTTCGGTCGACACCATGAAGCCGGTGGTAATGCGCGAGGCCTGCCGCGCCGGTGCTGAAATAATCAACGACGTCAATGGCTTGAGGTCTGATTCTGCGCTGGCGACGGCGGCGGACAGCGGCGCGGCGATCTGCCTGATGCACATGCAGGGCGAGCCCCGGACCATGCAGCAGCAGCCGGGTTATGCGGATGTCGTGACCGAGGTTGCAACATTCCTGCGTGCACGGATGTCAGTCTGTGAGGGGGCCGGCATTGCTCCGGAACGCCTGCTGATCGACCCGGGCTTCGGCTTTGGCAAGGCTCTGGAGCACAATCTGGACTTGCTGGGGCGGCTGGATGCCCTGCTCGACCTGGGGCGACCGCTGCTGGTGGGCTTGTCGCGCAAGTCGATGTTCGGGCAGTTGCTGGGCGTGCCCGTAGATGAACGCCTGCATGGAAGCCTGGCCGCGGCGGTATTGGCCGCATGGCAGGGCGCGAGAATCATCCGCGCGCACGATGTGCGCGCCACCGTCGAGGCGCTGGCCGTGGCCACGGCGGTCAAGGCAAGAAGAGAGAGAAGCTGAGCATGAGCCGGAAATACTTTGGAACCGATGGTGTCCGTGGCCGTGTGGGTACGGCTCCGCTGACGCCGGATTTCGCCCTCAAGCTGGGCTGGGCGGCCGGCAGGGTCCTGGGCGGCGGCAAGCCCGGCGCGCGCGTGCTGATCGGCAAGGACACCCGCCGCTCGGGTTATCTGTTCGAGTCGGCGCTGGAGGCGGGGTTCTCCGCCGCGGGTATGGATGTGGGCCTGCTGGGCCCGATTCCCACCCCGGGCGTTTCGGTGCTGACGCAGGCGCTGAAGGCGCAGGCCGGCGTAGTCATCTCGGCATCGCACAATCCGCACTACGACAATGGCGTGAAGTTCTTCGGTGCCGACGGCGGCAAGCTCAATGACGAGGTCGAGCAGCGCATCGAAGCCATGCTCGAGCAGGAACTGCGCTGTGTCGAGCCGGAACAGGTCGGTGCTGCACGCCGTGTCGCCGAGGCGCGCGACGTGTATGTCAGCCACTGCCTGGTGGCCTACCGTGGTCCGCGCCTGTCGGGCCTGAAGATCGTGATGGACTGCGCCAACGGCGCCGGCTACCAGACCGGGCCGGAGGTGCTGGAGAAGCTCGGCGCCAAGGTGGTGGCGATCCATAACCATCCGGACGGCTTCAACATCAACGAGAGCTGCGGATCGACGCATCTGCAGTCGCTGTGTGACGCCGTGCTGGCCGAGAAGGCCGACCTCGGCATTGCACTCGACGGCGATGGCGACCGCTGCCTGATGGTCGATGACCAGGGCCGTGAAGTCGACGGCGACGAAATCCTCTACATCCTCGCCAACGAGCGCCTGCGCCAGCAGATCCTGCAGGGGCCGGTGGTGGGCACCCTGATGAGCAATCTTGGTCTGGAGAACGCCCTCAAGGGGCGCGGCGTGGTGTTCCGTCGCGCCAAGGTCGGCGACCGCTATGTGCTGGAGATGCTCAAGGCCGAGGGCGGTACGCTCGGCGGCGAGACCTCGGGTCACACGCTGTGCCTGGACCGTAGCAATACCGGCGACGGTACCGTGACCGCGCTGCAGGTGTTGGAAGTGCTGGCCCAGAGCGGCCGGACGCTGCGCGAGCTGATCGACGGCATGCACAAGTACCCGCAGGTGCTGATCAATGTTCCTGTCGTCGGCAAGGCGGCACCGGTGCTGGAGTCGGAACCGGTCAAGGCCTCGGTCAGGCAGGCCGAGGCCGAGCTGGGGCAGCGTGGCCGCGTGCTGCTGCGTGCCTCCGGTACCGAGCCGCTGGTTCGCGTGATGGTCGAGGCGGAGGCGCAGTCGCTCGCCGAGAACAGCGCCCGCATGATTGCCGACCGCGTGCGCGAAGCAGCCAACACACTCGCCGCCGCCGCGTAATAAAATAGCGGTCCACGAAGGCCGCCGGCGTGTCCGGCGGCCTTCTCTTCATTCAAGAATCCGAACAGGGGAGTCCCGCATGAGCCGCCGTTACCTGGTTGCCGGCAACTGGAAGATGAACGGCAGTCGTGCCGAGAACGCCACGCTGGTCGATGGCATTCTCGCCGGCGCCCCGGCCAACACCGCGGTGGAGATCCTGGTGTGCCCGCCGGCGCTGTACGTCGAGTCGGTCGGCGCGCGCTTGCAGGGCAGTGCCGTGCAGTTGGGCGGCCAGAACCTCTGCGACCAGGAGAAGCCTGGCGCCTACACCGGCGAAGTGCATGGCGGCATGCTCAAGGACCTCGGCTGCGGCTACGTCCTCGTCGGCCATTCCGAGCGGCGCGCCTTCTACGGCGATACCGACGAGGTCGTGGCTCGCAAGTACCGCACGGCCCAAGCCTGCGGCCTGGTGCCGGTGCTCTGCGTCGGCGAGACCTTGCAGGAGCGCGAGGCCGGCCAGACCGAGGCCGTGCTGCAGCGTCAGCTTGCGGCGGTGCTCGATCTCTGTGGCGTCGACAGCTTTGCCGGGGCCGTGATCGCCTACGAGCCGGTCTGGGCCATCGGTACCGGCAAGACCGCCACGCCGGAGCAGGCGCAAGAGGCGCATGCCTTCATCCGTGGCCAGTTGCGTGCCCGCAATGCTAAAATCGCGGATTCCACGCGGATTCTGTACGGTGGCAGCGTCAAGGCCGATAACGCCCAGACCCTGTTCGCCAATACGGATGTCGACGGCGGCCTGATCGGCGGCGCGTCGCTGAAAGCCGCGGATTTCCTGGCGATCTGCGCTGCCGCGCAAATCCTGAGCAAACAAGGTTCCTGACGTTCATGCATACGATTCTGGTGATTTTCCAGGTGCTGGTCGGCGTTGCGCTGGTCGGCCTCATCCTGCTGCAGCATGGCAAGGGCGCCGACGCCGGCGCTGCTTTCGGTAGTGGCGCCTCCGGCACCGTGTTCGGTTCCCGTGGCACGGCCAACTTCCTGTCGCGTGCTACCGCCTGGCTGGCTACGGCATTCTTTGCCGCCAGCCTGGCTTTGGCCTACCTGGTCCACGACCGGAAGGAGAGCGGCTCGGTGGTTGATGCCATGCAGAAGCCCGTCGTCGAACAGCCGGCTGCCCCGGCAGTGCCGCCGGCAGCCGAAGAAGCGCCGAAGGCTCCGATCGTTCCGGAATAAATACAAAATATGTAGAGACAAATCCGCAAGTGGGCGCTACAATCCGCGCCCCTTGTCGGACTCGCCGCAGTTCGCGGGTGCAGCTTTGAACCATGCCCACGTGGTGGAATTGGTAGACACACTACCTTGAGGTGGTAACGGCGAGAGCCATGGGAGTTCGAGTCTCTCCGTGGGCACCATCAAAGCTGAAACTCGGGATGGCTAAGTCCGGTCTTTCAAAGACTTACTGAAGATCGGAAGTTGCTGAAATGCGGTAAAAGTAGTTGATAGAAAATCAGTAGAAAGTTACAATTCTTTTCTGTCTGGTGCGGGGTGGAGCAGTCTGGCAGCTCGTCGGGCTCATAACCCGAAGGTCGTAGGTTCAAATCCTGCCCCCGCTACCAATTTATTATCGTTAGGCTCCGACAAGGCCCCTTGAGGGCCTTTTTCTTTTGGCGAAATGACTGTTCTGCGCGAGAGGTTGGTGAAGTTGCTGGAACCTGTCATCGAATCGATGGGTTACGAACTCGTGCTGCTCGAATTCAGCCCCAATACGCATAACGGCTTGCTGCGTCTGTTTCTTGATTCGCCCGGCGGCATCGGGGTCGAGGATTGCGAGAAGGTCAGCCGCGAAGTCGCGGCTGTGCTTGACGTCGAGGATCCGATCACCACCGCTTATTCACTGGAAGTGTCGTCGCCGGGGCTGGATCGCCCCTTGGCCAAGCCGGCGCATTTCGAACGCTTTGCCAATGAGCAGGCCCGCATCCAGCTGGTCGCGCCCAAGAATGGCCGCCGCCGCTTTGTCGGCTGGATCCGTGCTTCGAACGACAGGGCCGTCACGCTCGAGACTGAGCAGGGCCTCGTCGAGATCGAGTATTCCGAGATGGAACGGGCACGCCTCGTTCCGGACTATGACCGGGAGTAGGTGATCGTGAACAAGAACATCCTCTTGATGGTGGACGTCGTCTCGAACGAGAAGGGCGTCGAAAAAGAGATGATTTTCCAGGCGCTGGAAGCGGCCCTGGCTTCTGCTGGCAAGGAAAAATACGGCGATGAGGCCGAGTTGCGCGTGGCCATCGATCGCCAGACTGGCGAGTACGACACCCATCGCCGCTGGACCGTTCTGGAAGACGAAAGCGAGGATTTCGAATATCCCGAGCGCCAGATCAAGCTGACCTATGCGCAGAAGGAAAAGGACGATGCCCAGCCGGGCGACGTCATCGAGCGCAAGGTCGAGTCCGTCGACTTCGGTCGCATCGGCGCGCAGAAGGCCAAGCAGGTCATCGTGCAGAAGGTGCGCGAGGCCGAGCGTTCCCAGGTGGTGGCTGCCTACAAGAGCCGCGTCGGCGAACTGATCACCGGCCTGGTCAAGCGCATCGAGCGCGGCAACGTCATTCTCGACCTCGGCGGCAATGCCGAGGCGATCGTGCTGCGCGACCAGCTGATCCCGCGCGAGCCGGTGCGTCCCGGCGACCGCATGCGCGGCTACCTCTATGAGGTCAGTCCGCAGACCCGTGGCCCGCAGCTGTTCCTGTCGCGCACCTCGCCGAAGTACCTGATGGAGCTGTTCAAGCTCGAGGTGCCGGAAATCGCGCAGGGCCTGATCGAACTCAAGGGCGCCGCCCGTGATCCGGGCCTGCGCGCCAAGATCGCGGTGCAGGCCAAGGACAAGCGCATCGACCCGGTCGGCGCCTGCGTCGGCATGCGCGGTTCGCGTGTGCAGAGCGTGTCCAACGAACTTGCCGGCGAGCGCGTCGACATCGTGCCCTGGGACGACAACATCGCCCAGTTCGTCATCAACGCGATGGCCCCGGCCGAGGTCGAGAACATCGTCGTCGACGAGGAATCCCACGCCATGACCATCGGCGTGTCCGAGGAGAAGCTGGCGCAGGCGATCGGCCGCGGCGGCCAGAACGTGCGTCTTGCCTCCGAGCTGACCGGCTGGGTGCTCAACGTCATGACCGCGGCGGAAGCCGATGCCAAGAAGGAGCAGGAAAACCAGGGTGTGCTGCAGGTCTTCATGGACAACCTCGACGTCGATGCCGAAGTGGCTGGCGTGCTGGTGCAGGAAGGCTTTACCTCGCTTGAGGAAATCGCCTACGTGCCGACCGAAGAGCTGCTGCAGATCGAGGAGTTCGACGAGGCCATCGTCGAGGAACTGCGCACTCGTGCTCGCGACGTGCTGTTGACCAAGGCCATTGCCAAGGCTGAGCGTGCCGCCGGTGCGACGCCGTCGGACGAACTGCTGACGGTGGACGGCATGGACGAGGACACCGCCTACGCGCTGGCCGAGGCCGGAGTGACCAGCTGCGAGAATCTCGCTGACCTGGCCACCGATGAATTGCTGGAAATGCTGCCCGATCTGGGCGACGAGCGGGCTTCCGCTCTGATCATGGCGGCACGTACCAAGGCCTACGCGTAAGCGCGTACGGCTGGGTCATAGGGCGAAGGAACATCATGTCAAGCACCGTCACCGTTCAGGAACTGGCCACCGAGTTGAAGCGTCCGGTCGTGGAGCTCCTGGTGCAGTTCAAGGAAGCCGGCGTCGCTGTTGCCGACGCGCAGTCCGCCGTTACCCCCGACAACAAGGTTGCCCTGCTCAACTACCTGCGCCAGAAGGCCCCGGGTGGCATCGGCGGCACGCTGGGTGCGAGCGGCGCCAGCCGCATCACGCTGAAGCGCAAGGAAACCACCGAGCTGAAGCTCGGCGGCGGCCGCGGCGCACCGACCAAGACCGTCAGCATCGAGGTGCGCAAGAAGCGCACCTACGTCAAGGAAGATTTGATGGAAGGCGCTGCCGAGCAGCCGCCGATGGACGAGGAAGCGATCAAGGCCGCCGAGGAGGCTGCTGCGCGTGCCGAGGTCGAGCGCGAAGCTGTCGCACGCCACGCCGCCGAGATTGAGGCCAAGCGTCACCAGGAAGAACTCGAGCGCAAGCTGCATGTCGAGGAAACCGCGCGCCAGCATGCCGAGCTGGAAGCAACGGCCCGGGCCGCGCGCGAGACCCATGAGCGCAAGCTCAAGGAAGATCCGCTGTACCGCGCCAAGTGGGAGGCCGAGTCATCGCGCAACCGCGCGGCAGAGAATGTGCGTCGTGCCGCTGAAGCCGCGCGCCAGAATGCCGAAGCCGCCCGCCTGGCCGCTGCTGCGCCGCCGCCCCCGCCGGTGGTTGTCAAGAAGCCGGTGGAGCGCGCTGCGCCTGCCACTGCTGCCGCGCCCGGAACTGCAGCCCCCGGCGGCGCCGACCGCGGCCGTCGTGACGATCGCCATCACCGCACCGAGCTGCATCTTGCCGAGGGCAAGGGTGGCAAGCGCGACAACAAGAAATCGAAGAAGCCCACCGGCAGGATTCGCTTCGACAACGTCCACGGCTTCGAGAAGCCGGTGGCGCCGATCGTGCGCGAGGTCGAGGTGCCGGAGGCGATCACTGTCGGTGAGCTGGCCAATCGCATGGCGATCAAGGCCACCGAGCTGATCAAGGTGATGATGAAGAGCGGCGTCATGGCCACCATCAACCAGACGCTGGACCAGGACACGGCCCTGCTGATGGTCGAGGAAATGGGTCACAAGGCGCGCGCGGTCAAGGCCAGCGATTTCGAGGACAGCCTCGAACAGGCTGTCACCGGTGGCGACCAGGACGCCGAGGGCATCGCCCGTCCGCCTGTGGTCACCATCATGGGCCACGTCGATCACGGCAAGACCTCGCTGCTCGACCACATCCGCAAGACCCGCGTTGCCGCGGGCGAGGCGGGTGGCATCACCCAGCACATCGGCGCTTACCACGTGGAGACGGAGAAGGGCATCATCACCTTCCTCGACACCCCGGGCCACGCCGCGTTCACCAAGATGCGCGCCCGTGGTGCGCAGGTCACCGACATCGTCATCCTGGTGGTCGCGGCCGACGACGGCGTGATGCCGCAGACGATCGAGGCGATCCAGCACGCCAAGTCGGCGAAGGCGCCGCTGATCGTTGCCGTGACCAAGATCGACAAGCCGGAAGCGGATCTCGATCGCGTCAAGAACGAGCTGACCAAGTACGAAGTGGTCGCCGAAGAGTGGGGTGGCGACACCCAGATCGTCGGCGTCTCCGCCTTTACCGGTGCTGGCATTGACACGCTGCTCGACGCCATCCTGGTGCAGGCCGAAATCCTCGAGCTGACCGCGCCGATCGATGCGCCGGCCCGCGGCAACATCCTCGAGTCCTCGATCGAGAAGGGCCGTGGCCCGGTCGCCACCGTGCTGGTGCGCGCCGGTACCCTGAAGCAGGGCGATGTGATCCTCAGCGGCCCGCATTTCGGCCGCGTGCGTGCGATGTTCGATGAGGCCGGCCGTCCCGTGAAGGAAGTCGGTCCCTCGATTCCCGTGCAGGTGCTGGGTCTGTCCGGCGCCCCGGATGCGGGCGACGATGTCGTCGTCGTGGCCGACGAGCGCAAGGCACGTGAACTGGCGATCGTGCGTGAACAGAAGGCGCGCGAGCAGCGCATGGCCCAGTCGCAGGCCGTGCGCATGGACCAGGTCTTCGCCCGCATGGGCGAGGGCGAGCTGAAGCAGCTCAATCTGATGGTCAAGGCCGACGTGCAGGGTTCCGCCGAGGCTATCGCCGAGGCGCTGCGCAAGCTGCCCAGCGCGGAGGTCAAGGTCAACGTGCTGTCGACCACCATCGGCGGCATCAACGAGTCGGACGTCGATCTGGCGCTGGCTTCGAAGGCGATCATCATCGGCTTCAATGTCCGTGCCGATGGCGGCGCACGCAAGCACATCCAGGATACGGGTGTGGACGTGCGCTACTACTCGATCATCTACGAAATCATGGATGACGTCTCCGCCGCCATCTCGGGCCTGCTCGGCACCGAGACGCGCGAGCAGATCGTCGGCATCGCACAGGTGCGCGACGTGTTCCGCAGCTCCAAGTTCGGCGCCATCGCCGGCTGCCTGGTCATCGACGGCCAGGTGCAGAAGAACCTGCCGATCCGCGTGCTGCGCAACCAGACGGTCATCTACGAAGGTACGCTGGAGTCGCTGCGCCGCTTCAAGGACGACGTTGCCAAGGTCGAGGCCGGCACCGAGTGCGGCATCGGCGTGAAGGACTACAACGACGTCAAGAACGGCGATCAGATCGAGTGCTTCCAGCGCATCGAAGTGAAGCGCAAGGTCACGGCCGCCGCCTGACGGCGGGCGCACCATGCCGAGAGAGTTTCCGCGCAAGCTTCGGGTCAATACCCAGCTACAGGCCGAGCTGGCGCAGCTGATCCGTACGCAATTGGCGGATCCCCGGGTTGTCGGCGTGACGGTGACGGGCGTCGACGTGACGGCGGACATGCGACAGGCCCGCGTGACCGTCAGCCTGCTCGGTTCCGATGAGTTGCTGAAGGAAGCGGTCGCCGGGCTCAATCATGCTGCGGGCAAGCTGCGACATGGCCTGGGTGAGCGCATGCTCCTGCGCACGGTGCCCGCCCTGCGTTTTGTTCCCGACATGGCGCTGCGCGAGGGTGATCGCGTCAGCGGCCTGATCCGCAATGCGGTCGCCGAAGACCAGAAGCACGCGGAAGAGCGCGACGACGAGTGACGACGCCGAACCGGCCCCGCACTCCGCGGCGCGCGGTCAACGGCATCTTGCTGTTCGACAAACCGCGCGGTTTCAGTTCCAACGATGCCCTGCAGCGCGTCAAGCGCCTGTTCCGTGCGGAAAAGGCGGGGCATACCGGTAACCTCGATCCATTGGCCACCGGCCTGCTGCCGATCTGCTTCGGTCAGTCCACCAAGCTTTGCGGCTATCTGCTGGACTCCGACAAGCGCTATGTCGCCCGCGTGAAGCTGGGCGAGAAGACCGCGACCGGTGACACCGAGGGCGAGGTGGTCCAGCGTTCCGACGCCAGTGCGCTGACCCGCGAAGCCATCGAGGCGGTCCTGCCGGCTTTCACCGGGCCGATCCAGCAGATCCCGCCGATGTATTCGGCGCTGAAGCACCAGGGCCAGCGCCTGTACGAACTGGCCCGCGAGGGCATCGAGATTGAGCGCCAGCCGCGCGAGGTGACGATCCACGGACTGCAGCTGACGGCCTTCGCGCCGGGCGAATTCGAGATCGACGTGCACTGCTCCAAGGGCACCTACATCCGTACGCTGGCCGAGGATATCGCCGCGGCGCTGGGCCAGTGCGCCCATCTGGTGGCACTGCGCCGCACCGTGGTCAGCCCCTTTGTCGGCGAAGTGTTGACCTGGGAAGCCCTGGAAGCGGCCGCCCGGGAGGGCGAGTCGGAGCTGGATCGCTGCCTGCTGGACCCCGCCTCTGCGGTAGGCGACTGGGCGCAGGTACGCGTCGACGCCGACCGCGCCCATTACATGAGCCGCGGCCAGGCGGTGCGCATCGCTGGCGCACCGAAAGCTGGCCGGGTGGCGGTTCTGGACCCGGAAGGCCGGCTGCTGGGCCTCGCCGAGGTTGACGCCGACGGCATGGTGGCGCCGAAACGATGGATGAGCACCTGAAGCAGCGAAAAACAGCGAAAAATCCCTGCGAAACCGCTTGTTGCAGTGAACAGGGGGCCGCTATAATCCACCGCTTTACGAATGACGACAGATCGAGTTGGAGTAAGAGTCAATGACGTTGACCGTTGAACAGAAGGCCGAAGTGGTGAACAAGTTCGCCCGTGGCAAGGGTGACACCGGCTCGCCGGAAGTTCAGGTTGCTCTCCTCACCGAGCGCATTAACAGCCTGGCCCCGCATTTCGAGCAGAACAAGAAGGACAACCACTCCCGTCGTGGTTTGCTCAAGATGGTGAACCAGCGCCGCCAGATGCTGGACTATCTGAAGCAAGAGGATGAGCCCCGCTACAGCAAGCTCATTTCCGAACTGGGTCTGCGCCGCTAACAGCGGCGCTTTTCCTTTGGAGATTCGGCACCCCCGCCGGATTCCCATCGGTTTGAACACACGCGGCTCGTCGGAACCTGCCGGCGGGCCGCCTCAGTAAGAGGACATGCCCATGGCGATTCCCGCCTATCCCGCAGCGCCCGTCACCAAGACGTTCCGCTACGGCAATCACAACGTCACCCTCGAAACCAGCCACATGGCCCGCCAGGCCAGCGGCGCGGTCATGGTCAGCGTCGACGACACCGTGGTGCTCGTCACCGTTGTCGCCAAGAAGGAAGCCAAGCCGGAGCAGGATTTCTTCCCGCTCACGGTCGACTACATGGAGAAGTTCTACGCCGGCGGCCGTATCCCGGGTGGCTTCTTCAAGCGTGAAGGCCGCCCGACCGAGAAGGAAACGCTGACTTCGCGCCTGATCGATCGCCCGATCCGCCCGCTGTTCCCGGAAGGCTATTACAACGAAATCCAGCTGATCGCCCAGGTCGTCTCGCTCAACCCCGAGGTTGACGGTGACATCCCGGCGCTGCTCGGCGCCTCCGCCGCCCTGGCGCTGTCCGGCGTGCCCTTCCAGGGCCCGATCGGCGCCGCCCGCGTCGGCTACAAGGACGGCAACTACATCCTCAACCCGACCGTGTCGGAGCTGAAGGATTCACAGCTTGACCTGGTCGTCGCCGGCACCAAGGACGCCGTGCTGATGGTCGAGTCCGAGGCGCAGATGCTGTCTGAGCCGGTCATGCTCGGTGCCGTGCTGTTCGGCCACGAGCAGATGCAGGCCGCGATCAAGGCGATCAACGAATTCGTCGCCGAAGCCGGCAAGCCGAAGTTGGCCTGGAAGGCCGCCGACCGCTCCGCCGTCCAGGCCTTCGTCGCCCCCTTCGAAGGCAAGATCGCCGAGGCCTACGGCTTCACCGACAAGCAGGTCCGCTACGGCAAGCTCGACGAAGTGACCAAGGCCGCCAAGGCCGCGCGTCCGGCCGACGGCACGCTGACCGACAACCAGATCAAGTACGAGCTGGATGAGCTGAAGGCCAAGATCGTCCGCAACCGCATCCTCGATGGCCATCCGCGCATCGACGGTCGCGACAAGTTCACCGTGCGTCCGCTGTCGATCAACGTCGGCACCCTGCCGCGCACCCATGGTTCGGCCGTGTTCACCCGTGGCGAGACCCAGGCCCTGGCCGTGGTCACGCTGGGTACCGGCAAGGACTACCAGATCATGGACGCGATCAGTGGCGAGTGGCATGAGCACTTCATGTTCCACTACAACTTTCCTCCGTACTCGGTGGGCGAGACCGGCCGTCTGAATTCCCCCAAGCGCCGCGAAATCGGCCACGGTCGCCTGGCCAAGCGCGGCGTCGCCGCCGTGATGCCGGACCTGCAGAAGGAATTTCCGTACGTGGTGCGCGTGGTTTCGGAAATCACCGAATCCAACGGCTCCTCGTCGATGGCCTCGGTCTGCGGTTCCAGCCTCGCGCTGATGGATGCTGGCGTGCCGATCAAGGCGCCGGTGGCCGGCGTGGCGATGGGCCTGATCCTGGAAGAAGGCCGCTGGGCGGTGCTCACCGACATCCTCGGTGACGAAGACCACCTCGGCGACATGGACTTCAAGGTCGCCGGTACGCAGGACGGCATCACCGCACTGCAGATGGACATCAAGGTCGCCGGCATCACCGGCGAGATCATGGCGCAGGCCCTGAAGCAGGCGAAGGACGCCCGTCTGACGATCCTGGCGCAGATGAACGAAGTGCTGCCGAAGGCTCGCACCGAGATGTCGATGCATGCGCCTCGCATCACCGTGATCAAGATCCACCCCGACAAGATCCGCGAAGTCATCGGCAAGGGCGGCGCGACGATCCAGGCGATCACCCGCGAGACCGGTACCTCCATCGACATCGAAGACGACGGCACCATCAAGGTCGCTGCGGTCGACGGCAAGGCGGCCGAGGCGGCGATTGCCCGCATCAACGCCCTGACCCGCGACGTCGAAGTTGGCGCAATCTACGAAGGCAAGGTCGCCAAGATCATGGACTTCGGCGCGTTCGTGACCATTACTCCGGGCAAGGACGGCCTCGTCCACATTTCGCAGCTCGCCGACAAGCGAGTGGAGAAGGTCGAGGATGTCGTCAAGGAAGGCCAGATCGTGAAGGTCAAGGTCCTGGAAGTGAGCCGTGACGGCAAGATTCGCCTGTCGATGAAGGCGATCGACCTCGCCGAGTAAGCTTGATTTGTGCGTTGCGATAAACGCACAATTGACTGTAGTGGCAACCTGCGGCGCATCGAGAGATGCGCCGCAGGTCTTTCTGGAGAGGGGAAAAAACGCCGATAACTATAAAAGCACGGCGTAAATATAAAAATTACAGGGCTTGCAGCAATAAAAAAACCCCCGGGGGGACCGGGGGCAAGGTGCGAGAAAGGCGCTAGGCCTTTCTGGAGGAGACTGTCTAGACCCGGCCCGACAACACCCGATGCTGTCGGGCTTTTTGTTGTCGTTTCGATCTATGTTGCAGTGCAGTATAGATATCGTTAGCTTGCTTGTCAACGAATTTAACGAAAATTTAATTGCCGTATTTTCAGTGTCTTAGGCAATAAATTTGTGCACTGCAGCGTGAATCCGCCGGTGCCGGAAAATCCGTATTACTCGCTGGCGTCGACGCCTTCGACTTCGTCCAGGCCGGCGCGGCGCTTGATCAGCTTGGCCTTGGTCGAGAGGTTCTTGAGGAACTCGCGGCGCACCGAGCGCCAGATCGGCACCTGCTTGTCGGCCAGTTCCTTGAGCACGTACAGCGGCTGCTGGGCCTGGCCCAGCATGTTGCGCAGCTGGTCGGTGAAATGCAGCTGCTGTTGCTGGAACAGCTGTGCCGACAGCTCGAGGTAGCGGCTGATGCTGTTCTGCATCGGGTCGCCGTAGTAGCGGATGATGAATTCCAGCAAGTCGTTGGTGAAGATCGGGTTGCCGCCTTCCTCCTGCTCGGCGATCACCTGCAGCAGGATGCTGCGGGTGATGTCCTCGTGGCTGCGCTTGTCCTCGACCCGGAACTTCGCACCCTGCAGCACCAGCAGCCGGATTTCTTCCAGCGTGATGTAGCGGCTGATGTGGGTGTCGTAGAGACGACGGTTGGGATACTTCTTGATGACGCGGATTTCGGACATGTCGGGCATGGTTATGCTGCACTGCGTTTGCTGCATAGCATCATGCCAGAAGCATCACCCAAGCTCCACCGAGGCGGACGCCGGCGACAGGAGCTGCTGTGGTCGCCAGTGAGCCAGGGCCCAGGCCAGGATCGGCGGGACACCGGCCCCGTCCAGTTCCGTCGGCGGTTCCTGCGAGAGATGGCGCAGGCAGGTCAGCAGGTTGGTGGAGGCCAGCTCGGGGGCCAGCGGTGCCGCGTGGTTCTGCTTGCTCAGCTTCAGGCCCGTTGCATCCTGCAGCAAAGGCCCATGGCGATAGGCCGGCGGTACCCAGCCCAGGCGGTGCATGACCGCGATCTGGCGGAAGGTCGAACCCAGCAGGTCGGAACCCCGGACCACCTCGGTGATGCCCTGGTGGATTTCGTCGACCGCGCAGGCCAGCTGGTAGCCGATCATGCCGTCGCTGCGCCGCAGTGTGAAATCACCGACCTCGGCCTCTGCCTGGCGCCGCTGCAGCCCGAGCCAGCCATCGTGGAACTGCAGCATTTCCGGCGGCAGGCGGAAGCGGATGGCACAACGGCCGCTGGCCGCGGCATGGCGGCAATGCCCGTCGTAGACCGGACCGTCCGGGCCGGGCAGGGAGCTGGTCGCCAGCCGGGCGCGGGTGCAGGAGCAGGGGTAGGCGAGGCCGAGGTCGGCCAGCCGGGCCAGTGCCTCCTCGTACTCCGCGACGTGGGTGGTCTGGTAGCGCGGCGACTCGTCCCACAGCAGTCCGTGCTGTTCCAGTTGGCGCAGGATTTCAGCATCCGCGCCGGGCAGGCAGCGTGGCCGGTCGAGGTCGTCGATGCGGAGCAGCCAGAGGCCGCCCTGGCTGCGGGCCTGCAGCCAGCTGGCCAGCGCGGTCAGCAGGGAGCCGAGGTGCAGGGGGCCGCTGGGGGTGGGGGCGAAACGGCCCCGGTACGGGGCAGGGGCAGGTCCGTCGGCTGGCATGCCCCAGTTATCGGTGCACTCGGATTCCGGCATGTGGTCTGACTAGAGTGACAACGGGCAGAGAAGCCCCAAACAGGGTGTGATTAAAGTGATGAGAATCACACCAAGTGTTTGAGTTTCATGCTACAGTTATTTCAGTGTCACATGGTGTGCACAGCAATGGAATCTGCCGAACCTTGCCAAAGTAGTCCCCGCAACGTCCGAGAGCCGTCATGACGTTGCGGGCGATTCTGTTTGATGTGGACGGCACACTGGCCGACACCGAGGCCCTGGGTCATCGACCCGCCTACAACCGGGCCTTCCGCGAACTGGGTTTGCAGTTCCGCTGGGGGCCGAAGCTTTACCGTCACCTGCTGAAGCAACCGGGTGGACGCGAAAGGCTCAAGCACTTCTTCCTCGAATACCACCCGCCGCTGGGCGAGCATCAGGCCGAGGCGGAGGTCAACATGGACGCTTGGGTATCGCGCGTCCATGAAATGAAATCCCGCTACTTCAAGCGCTACATGCGGCAGGGCCGCGTGCCGCTGCGCGCCGGCATCGCGCGCATCATGCGCGAGGCCCGCGAGGCCGGGCTGCAGCTGGCGATCGTGACCAATGCCAGCCGCAAGACGCTGCACCCGGTGCTGCGCTACAGCATGGGGCCGGAGCTTGCCGCCGAAGTCGCCGTGATCGCCAGCGGCGAGGAAGTGCGCAACAAGAAGCCGGCGCCGGATGTGTACCGGCTGGCGATGCAGCGCCTCGGCGTGACGCCGGAAGAATGCGTGGCGCTGGAGGATTCGGAGATGGGCCTGGAGGCCGCTGCCGCTGCCGGCGTCGCCGCCGTGGTGACGGTCAACTCCGACACCCAGGCGCAGGATTTCAGCGAGGCGGCGCTGGTGGTCAGCAGCCTCGGCGAGCCCGGCGCGCCGACCCGCGTGATCCGCGGTCAGCTGCGTGGCTGCCCCTGGGTATCGCTGGATACCCTGAAGCAGATCTGCGAGGCACGCAGCGCTGAGGCGCCGCTGCCCTCATTGTTGCCCCTGCTGCTGGCTCACGCGCACGCCGCCTAGCGTCCTATACTCCCCCGAAAATTCGAGGGGGTCAGAACGGTGCGACGCTGGAACGGCTGGGGCGACGATTCCGAGCAATATCCGCTGAACGCTGACGCCATCGCGTTCCTGCAGGAACGCGTGGGTGTCGGCCGTCCGCCCCGCGACGCGACGCTCGAGGAATCGCTGGCGCAATTGCCGCCCAGCCGCCTGCAGCAAACCCGCCACTTCAATGCCGACGCGCGGCTGCGCCTGTTGCATGCGCGCGGCCAGAGCTTTCCCGACTGGGTGGCGATGCGTGCGGGCCGCTTCGGCCCGGTCGCCGACGCGGTCGCCCTGCCGGGCAGCCACGATGAGGTGGTGCAGGCCCTGGACGAGGCGCGGCAACTCGGCGCGGTGGTGATTCCCTATGGCGGCGGCACCAGTGTCGTCGGCCATCTCGATGTGCCGGCTGGCGACCGCCCGGTGGTCAACATCTCGGTGGAACGGATGAACCGGCTGATGGACGTCGACGACCAGTGCCAGCTGGCGCGCTTCGGTGCCGGCACGCCGGGGCCGATGATCGAGGCGCAGCTGGCGCGCTATGGCTTCCTGCTCGGGCATTTCCCGCAGTCCTACGAATACTCCACGGTTGGCGGCTGGGTGGTAACCCGTTCCTCCGGCCAGCAGTCCTATCGCTACGGCCGCATCGAGCAGCTGTTTGCTGCGGGACGCATGGCCACGCCCAAGGGCGAGTTGCTGGTCGGCGGCCATCCGGCCTCGTCGGCCGGCCCGGACCTGCGCGAGGCGGTGATGGGTTCGGAGGGGCGCTTCGGCCTGCTCACCGAAACGGTGATGCGCGTGCGGCGCCTGCCGCAGCAGGAGTCCTTCCATTCGGTGTTCTTCCCCAGCTGGGAAAGCGGACTGGAGGCGGTGCGCAACATCGTGCAGGCCGACGTGCCGTTGTCGATGCTTCGCCTGTCCAACGAAATCGAAACCGAAACCCAGCTGCGCCTCGCAGGCCACCCTGAACTGATCAAGTGGCTGCAGCGCTACCTTGGCGTGCGTGGCATCGGCGAAGGCAAGTGCATGCTGGTGTTCGGCGTCACCGGCAGCCTCGCCGAGGTACGGCGCAGCCGCCGCGATGCACTGGCGCTGGCCAAGCGCCACAAGGGTGTGCATGTCGGCAAGACGATCGGCAAGGGTTGGGCCAAGAACCGTTTCCGCGGCCCCTACCTGCGCAACGCGCTATGGGAATCCGGCTACTCGGCGGACACGGTCGAGACCGCGATCAACTGGACGGTGGCAACGCCGGTGATGCGCGCCATCGAGCAGGCGGCGCGCGATGCGCTGGCCGTCGACAACGAACGCGTCCATGCCTTCACCCACCTGTCGCATGTCTATCGCCAGGGCTGCAGCATCTACTCGACCTTCGTATTCCGCTCGGCCGGCTCGCAGGAGGCGGACATGGAACGCTGGCGCCGGCTGAAGGCAGCCACCTCGGCGGCGATCGTGAGCCACGGCGGCACCATCAGCCACCAGCACGGCGTCGGCCGCGACCACGCGCCCTACCTGCCGGCGGAGAAGGGCCCGCTGGGCATGGGCCTGATCCGGGCGATGGCCGCGGAGTTCGATCCCGAGGGCATGATGAATCCGGGCAAGTTGTTCGCATGAGGCTGACCCGCACCGGTTTGGACCTGCCGCGCGATGCCCGGCATTGAGCGCCTCGCCGAACGTTACGACCTGATCGTCGTCGGCGGCGGCATCACTGGTGCCGGCATCCTGCGCGAGGCAGTGCGCACCGGCGCCCGTGTGCTGCTGGTGGAGCAGGGCGACTTCGCCTCCGGCACCTCGGCCGGTTCTTCCAAGCTGGTCCACGGCGGCCTGCGCTATCTCAAGGAAGGCCACTGGCGGCTGACGCTGGAATCGGTGCGCGAGCGCGAGCGCCTGTTGCTCGATGCGCCGGGGCTGGTTGAAGCGCAGCCCTTCCTGATGCCCCTGTACCACGGCATGAAGCCGGGGCCGGCGGTGATGCGCATCGGCCTGGCGGTCTACGACCTGATGGCCGGCCGTCGCACCTCGGGCTGGCTGGGGACCGCAGACCTGCGCGCGGAACTGCCGCAGCTGCGCAGCGAGGGGTTGCGCGGCGCGGTGTCTTACGAGGACGCGCGTACCGACGACACCCGCCTGGTGCTGCGGCTGATCTTCGAGGCCATCGCCGACGGCGCCGCGGCGCTGAACTACACCCGTGCCGAACTGCTGCAACAGGGTGAGCGGGTCACCGGCCTGCGCCTGCGCGATGTCGACAGCGGCGTGGAGCGCGAGATCGGCGCAGGCATGGTGATCAGCGCCAGCGGTTGCTGGGCTGCGGGCCTGCCCGGGGCGCCACGGCTGCGGCCGTTGCGCGGCAGCCACTTCGTGTTCCCGGCGCAGAAGCTGCCGATCCGTCAGGCCGTGTCCTGGCTGCATCCGCGCGATCGCCGGCCGATCTTTGCCTATCCCTGGGAGGGCGCGGTGCTCTATGGCACCACCGACCTCGACCACGACGGTTCGCTCGATCAGCCGCGCATGAGCGAGGCGGAGTCCGAATACCTGATCGACGGCCTGAGCCACCAGTTCCCGGCACTGGGCCTGCAGGCGCACGACGCGCTCTCGGTCTACGCCGGCGTGCGGCCGATCGTCGACGATGGCGCCCCCGGCGATCCCTCCGCCGCGTCACGGGAATCGGCGATGTGGAGTGCGCCGGGCCTGGTCGGCATTACCGGCGGCAAGCTCACCACCTTCCGTGTCACCGCGCGCCAGGCCCTGGCCGCGGCGGCGAAGCAGCAGCCGCAGCTGGCGCCGGCCGCGGCGGCCTCGCTGTTCGCCGCGTCTGCGGGCGGCGGCAACGTCCGATTGCAGGGCCGGCTCGGGCCGGCCGCGGTGGCGCGCATCGCCGCCGATTTCGCCGCCGAGGCCTGCGAGCCGGTCGGTGGCACGCCCTTCACCTGGGGCGAGCTGCGCTGGTCGCTGCGGCAGGAGCGGGTGCGCCATCTGGCCGACCTGCTGCTGCGCCGCACGCGCCTGGGCCTGCTGCTGCCGCAGGGTGGCGAGGCACAACTGCTGCGCATCGGCGCGCTGTGCCGCGCCGAACTCGGCTGGGACGAGGCGCGCTGGCAGGCTGAGCGCGATGCGTACCGCGAGCACTGGCGTCGCCAGCACGCGCCGCCGGACGGGTCGGGGCATGACTGAAGCGCGCCTGCTGGCGATCGACGTCGGCACCCAGAGCGCACGCGCCATCGTGTTCGATGCGCAGGGCCGCCTGCTGGCCAAGGCGCAGAGCGTGTTCGAGCCGACCTACCAGTCGCCGCAGCCGGGCTGGGCCGAGCAGGATCCCGAGGTCTACTGGCGTGGCGTGGTCGACTGCTGCCGCCAGCTATGGCGCAGCGGTGCGATCAGGCCGGCCGAAATCACCGCCATCTCGCTCACCACCCAGCGCGCCAGCGTGGTCTGCCTCGACGCCGCCGGCCGTGTGTTGCGACCGGCGATCCTGTGGCTGGACCAGCGCCGCTGCACGGCGCCGCCGCCGATGGGCCCGCTGTGGAACAGCCTGTTCGGCATCGCCGGCGCCGGCGACCTGATCGGCCACCTGCAGGCCCAGGCCGAGGCCAACTGGCTGGCCCAGCACGAGCCGCAGCTGTGGCGCGAGACCGACAAGTTCCTGCTGCTATCCGGCTGGCTCAGCTACCGGCTCAGCGGCGAGTACGTCGACTCGG
>DATILC010000195.1:0-3095 GCA_035476855.1 Solimonas sp.
ATGGCGTTCTCCTGCTGATCCTGCGCCAGCGATTCAAAAAAAATGTCGATCGAGTGGTGCGGCATGCGCGTCTGCTGGCGCGGCAGCAGTTTCAGCACGCCGCGGGCGATGCCCAGGCTGGTGTTGGGCGGAATGATGTAGACGTGGTTGGGCTCCACCCGCCGGTTGTTGGTGACCTCGCGCACCGGCATCCTGGTGACCCGCGACAGGATCTGCGCCAGCGCGCTTTCATGCTGGGGATCGAGATGCTGTACCAGCACGAAGCCCATGCCGGTATCGAGCGGCAATTGCCTGAGCAGGTCGGTGAAGGCCTCCAGCCCGCCGGCGGAGGCGCCGATGCCGACGATCGGGAAGGACGGGGCCGTGCCCGACCTGCGGCGACGGCTGCCGCGGTCGGCGGTGGTGGCCTGCGGCTTGCGCGGGGATCGTTTGGTCGTCATCGCTGGCGCTCGAATGCGGGCAGGTTCCTGGACATCATTGGCGCACCTGCTTTTTCTCCTGCCGCTGTGTCCGCGACCCGGCGGCCGCGGGGGGGGGGGGTGTTGTCGACCGCGCAGGGCGGAGCCTGGCCCGGCAGCAGGCGATCGGTCTCTTTCCTGACCACGGCGTAGCACTCGCAGCTCAGCTGTTCCAGCTTGGGCCGATCCAGCACGGTGATGCGCCCGCGGCTGTAGTCGATCACGCCGAGCTTCTGCAGCTTGCCGGCGGCCTCGGTGACCCCTTCGCGGCGCACGCCCAGCATGTTGGCGATCAGTTCCTGGGTCATGGTCAGCCGGTTGCCCGTCAGGCGGTCGAGCGACAGCAGCAGCCAGCGGCACAGCTGCTGGTCGATCGAGTGGTGGCGGTTGCAGACGGCGGTCTGCGCCATTTGCGTGATCAGGGACTGGGTGTAGCGCAGCATCAGCGCCAGCAGCTCGCTATGGCGGTTGAACTCGTCCGTGAGTTGCTGTCGCGGCAGCCGGTAGGCGTAGCCGGCGCTCTGCACGACCGCGCGGCTCGGCGTGCTTTCCCCGCCCATGAACAGCGAGATGCCGACCACGCCCTCCTTGCCCACCATCGAGATTTCCGCCGACGCGCCGTTTTCCATCACGTAGATCAGCGAGACGATGGAGTCGGTCGGAAAATAGACGTGGCGCATGGCGTCGCCGGATTCGTACAGGACCTTGCCCAGCGGCAGCGGCACCAGCTCGACGCTGGGCAGCAGGCGCGCCTGGACTTCTGCGGGCAAGGCCGCCAGAAGGTGGTTCTGCTGGGGTGTCTGGGTCTCGGGCATTTCGGACGTCACGGGGCGTGAGAGCTGCGGGCACCTGGCCCCAAGGACGAGGGCCAAGCCGAAGTGCGCTTAAGTCCGGCCATGGTATGCCTCTCCGGAGCAGGCGGTCACGTCATTCCGCATTTGTCCGGGCCCCCGTCTCCCGCATTCGGAGGAAGGGCGGCGGGCTTGCAGTGCGTAAGCTCGGCGCCAGAGCCGCCAGTGGCCGACCTTCCGAGGAGCAAACCATGACCGATCTGCCCGCCTATTCGCGCAGCCGTCCCTGCCGCGTCGCCGAGGTGCCGCGCTGGGATCTGGAGACGGATGTGGCGGTGGTCGGCTTCGGCGCCGCCGGTGCCTGCGCCGCGATCGAGGCGGCCGGCAGCGGCGCCAGGGTGCTGCTGGTCGAGGCGACCTCCGGCAGCGGCGGCACCTCGGCGCTGTCCGGCGGCGAGATGTACATCGGCGGCAATGGCGGCACGCCGCAGCAGCGCGCCGCCGGTTTCTCCGACGACACCGAGGAACTCTATCGCTACCTGCTGATGGCCGGCGGCGCGGATGCCGACGCCGCCAAGGTGCGTTCCTATGCCGACAACAGCCTGGCCCACTTCGAGTGGCTGAAGGCGCAGGGCCTGGTCTACAAGGATTCCTACATCCCGCAGCGCATCGTCGAGCCGCTGACCGACGACTGCCTGATCTGGAGCGGCAGCGAAGAGGCCTGGCCGTTCAGCGAGGGCGCCAAGCCCTGTCCGCGCGGGCACACGCCGAAGTGGATGGGCCTGGGCGGCGGCCGCTACCTGATGGACGTGCTGGCGGCGGCCGTCGGCAAGCTGCCGGTCGCGGTCCGCTATGACAGCCGCGCCGTCGCGCTGATCGCCGACGAGGCCGGTCGCGTGCAGGGTTTGGTGCTGCGCCAGGACGGCCGCGACCTGTTCCTGCGCGCGCACCGCGGCGTGGTGCTCTGCGCCGGCGGCTTCATCATGAATAAGGACCTGCTGCGCCAGCATGCGCCGCAATTGCAGCGCGCCAGCATGCCGATCGGCACGGTCGATGACGGCTCCGGCATCCAGCTCGGCCAGAGCGTCGGCGGCCACGCCATCCACATGGACCAGGGTTTCGTCACGCTGCCCTGGTATCCGCCGGAGCAGCTGATCAAGGGCATCTTCATCAACGAGCGCGGCCAGCGCTTCATCAACGAGGATTGCTACCACGGCCGCACCGCGCAACACATCCTGCAGCAGTCCGGCAACCGCTTCTGGCTGCTGCTGGACCACGAGATCTACGCCGAGCCCGAGTTCGGCCAGTTCGCAAAAATCACCATCGGCGCCACCGGCGACAGCTGGGAAGAAGTGGAGCGCGAGCTGGAGCTGCCCGAGGGCGCGCTGGTCTCCACCGTCGAGCTCTACAACCGCCACGCCGCGCAGGGCCGCGACCCGCTGTTCCGCAAGGCCGCCAGGTGGCTGCGGCCGCTGACGCAGGGCCCGTTCGTGGCATTGGACTGCCGCATCGACCACGCCGCCTACTTCAGCTTCACCCTCGGCGGCCTCGACACCCTGCCGAGCGGCGAGGTGCTCGACGCCGCGCGCCAGCCGGTCGCGGGCCTCTATGCCGCCGGCCGCAGCGCCTGCGGCCTGCCGCGCTGGGGCGCGGGCTACAGCTCCGGCATGTCGCTGGCCGATGCCACCTGGTTCGGCCGGCTGGCCGGGCGCCGCGCCGCCGCGGCCTGACCGGCCGTCGACGCCGGCCAGCCCCGGCCCATCCGGGTGCTGGCCGGCGCGGCAGCCCTGTAGCAGTATCGGCGGCATGCCCGCCGCCGCCCGCCGGAGTCCCGTTCGCTGCCTGC
>DATILC010000196.1:0-17285 GCA_035476855.1 Solimonas sp.
GCGCCGGGCGCTGACGTTCGCCGTCCTGATGGGCTTCACCGCCTTCATGCTGGTGATGGCCACGCGCCTGCAGCCGGACGCCGGCTTCGAGAAGCAGATTCCGCTGGAACACCCCTACATGAAGGTGTTCAAGCAGTACGAGCAGGCCTTCGGCGGCGCCAACCTGATCTCGATCGCCCTGATCCGCCGCGAAGGCGACATCTACGATCCGGGCTTCCTCGAGCACCTGCGCCGCGTCACCGACGACGTGTTCTTCCTGCCCGGTGTCGATCGCTCGCGCGTCAGCTCGCTGTTCACGCCGGGCGTGCGCTACATCGAGATCGTCGAGGGCGGCTTCGGCAGCGGCGACGTGGTGCCGCGCAACTACCAGCCCGATCCCGACACCCTCAAGCTGATCCGCGGCAACGTCGCCAAGGCCCACCTCATTGGCAGGCTGGTGTCCGCCGACCAGCGCGGCGCGATGGTGGTCGGCGAACTGCTGGAGCACGACCCCGCCACCGGCGACAAGCTGGACTACCGCTGGGTGGCGCTGGAACTGGAGAAGATCCGCGGCCGCTACGCCAGCCCGCAGCGCTGGGAATGGGTCGCGCGCGCCGACATGGAGGGCTACACGGCCGGCCAGACGGTGTCGACCAGCTACGCCGCGCCGCCGTGGGCGCCGTCCTTCTTCTACGTCATCGCCGACCGCAGCCGCGCCGACGAGCCGGTGAAGCATGTGCCGCGCAGCGCGCTGGAACTGCGGCAGTCGACGAACCCCGACTACGACCCGAGCTTCGACATCCACATCATCGGCTTCGCCAAGGTGGTCGGCGATGTCACCGATGCCAGCGTCGAGGTGGTCGGCTTCTTCGTGGTCGCGCTGGTGCTGACCATGCTGCTGCTGTGGAGCTTCTGCGGTTCCTTCCGCCTGTCACTGCTGCCGCTGTCGGCGGCCGTCACTGCGGTGGTCTGGGAACTGGGCCTGCTCAAGCTGGCCGGCTTCGGACTCGATCCCTTCGCCATCCTGGTGCCGTTCCTGATCCTGTCGATCGGCGTGTCGCATGGCGTGCAGTACATCAACGGCTGGGGCAACGAGGTGGCGGTCAACCAGCGCAATTCGCTGGACGCCTCGGTTGAGACCTTCAGTCGCCTGTTCATCCCCGGCACCGTGGCGATCCTGACCAACGTCATCGGCTTCGCCACGCTGGCCTTCATCAACATCGAGATCGTCCGCGAGATGGCGATCAACGCGGCGATGGGCATGGCGGCGGTGATCATCACCAACAAGGTGATGCTGCCGATCGTGCTGTCCTGGGTTGCGCTGCCCGACGTCGAGAAGTTCCGCCGGCGCCAGCAGCGCCGCGCCGAGCTGGGCGACCGGCTGTGGCGCCGGCTGGCAGGCTTCACCCAGATGAAGTGGGCGCTGCCGACGCTGGCCGTGGCGCTGGTCTCGCTGGGCTGGGCGCTGTGGATGTATCCGCAGCTGACCATCGGCGACAGCCAGGTCGGTGTGCCCGAGCTCAAGCCCGATGGCCGCTACAACCGCGACTCGCATGCGATCGCCTCCAACTTCTTCATCGGCGTCGACCTGCTCAAGGTGCTGGCGGTGTCCGGCGAGTATGGCTGCGTCAAGCCGGTGAAGATGGAGACCATCGACCGCTTCGCCTGGCACATGCAGAACACCGAGGGCGTGCAGTCGGCACTGGCGCTGCCGCAGCTGGCGCGCAGCATCCGCGGCGCCTGGTTCGAAGCCGCGCCGAAGTGGCAGGTGCTGCCGCGCAACGAGGCGGGCTTCGGCAACATCGCCGGCATGGTCCCCTCCTCCCTGGGCCTCAACAATCCCGACTGCAGCGTGATGCCGGTGCTGGTCTTCACCGAGGATCACCGCGCCGAGACGATCGATCGCATCGTCGACGCGACCAAGGCCTTCAACGCGGCCAACCGCGATTCCGGCGTCGACTTCCAGCTGGCCTCGGGCAACGTCGGCGTGATGGCCGCGACCAACGAGGAGATCCGCGCACGCGAGATCGTGGTGATCGTCTGGGTGCATCTGACGCTGCTGATCTTCGTGTGGATTTCGTTCCGCTCGGTGGCCAGCGTGATCTGCATCATCGCGCCGCTGGTGCTGTGCTCGCTGCTGACCTACGGCGGCATGGCGACCATCGGCATCGGCATGAAGTCGGCGACGCTGCCGGTGGCAGCCTTCGGCGTCGGCATCGGCGTCGACGACGGCATCTACCTGTGGAGCGTGCTGGCGGTGATGCTGCAGCGCGGCCTGCCGCTGAACCAGGCCTACCTGGAGGCGCTGCGCCACACCGGCAAGGCCGTGATCTTCACCTCGCTGTCGCTGATCATCGCGGTCGTCACCTGGCTGTTCTCGGACCTGCAGTTCCAGCACGACATGGGCCTGCTGCTGCTGTTCATGTTCACCACCAACCTGTTCGGTGCCATCCTGCTGCTGCCGGCCCTGGCCTGGCTGGTGGTGAGGGCGCGGCCGGACGAACCTTCGCCGGACGTCGCAATCGAAGGATCGAGGAGCACCACGCCATGAAGTCCATTCGATCGATCGCCAGCGGCCTGCTGCTGGCCTGCTGCGCCCTGGGTGCGCAAGCCAAGGTCCCCGCCGCGGAGGCGGCGAAGCTGGGCAAGGAGTTGACGCCGATGGGCGCCGAGGTGGCGGGCAACGCGGCCGGCACCATCCCCGCCTGGGACGGCGGCCTGCCGCAGAAGCCGATGGCGCGCGGCAGCAATCCCTATGCCGCCGACAAGCCGCTGTACGTGATCACGGCGAGGAACGTCGACCAGTACAAGGACCTGCTGACCGAGGGCCATCGCCAGCTGTTCAAGACCTTCCCGGCGACCTACAAGATGCCGGTCTACCCGACCCGGCGCAGCGCCAGCTACCCGCAGTGGTTCTACGACGCCAGCAAGGACAACGCGACCAAGGTCGAACTCACCAACAACGGCTACGGTTTCTGCTGCACGACCAAGGGCTATCCGTTCCCGATCCCGAAGAACGGCACCGAGGTGATGTGGAACCACATCCTGCGCTACAACACCACGGGCTTCCGCGGCTTCCTCAACCAGGCCGCGACCAATGCCGATGGTTCCTATGTGGTCGAGCGCAGCTACCTGGAACTGGCCTTCGTCTACAACAACCCCAAGACCACGCCGGAGACGCTCAAGGGCATGAACGTCTATGCCCTGGTCAAGGTGGTGGCGCCGGCGAACAAGGCCGGCGAGGCCAACCTGCTGCATGTACCGCTGGACCGCATCAAGGACATGACCGGCGTCTGGGTCTACAACAACAGCGTCGGCCGCGCGCGGCGCATCGGCGAGGTCGGTTACGACAACCCGCTGTTCGACGGCCTGATGACCCACGACCAGATCGACATGTTCAACGGGCCGCTGGACCGCTACACGATCAAGCTGCTGGGCAAGAAGGAAATGCTCATCCCGTACAACAGCTACAAGCTGTACGACACGGCGGTGAAGTACAAGGACATCGCCACCAAGGGCCACATCAACCAGGACCTGACGCGCTACGAACTGCACCGTGTCTGGGTGATCGAGGCCGAGGTCAGGAAGGGCTTTGCGCACCGCTACAAGAAGCGCACCTTCTACATCGACGAGGACTCCTGGATCGTCCACGCCCAGGACATCTACGACGAGCGCAACCAGTTCTGGCGCACGGCCGAGTCGCACTCGATCTGCTTCGCCAACGTGCCGGTGGTGGTCAACGGCGTGCAGGTGCACTACGACCTGCAGTCGCGGCGCTACGTGGTCATCAACATGACCAACGAGGAGAAGAAGCTGATCGACTACGACTGGCAGGCCGAGCCCAGCTACTTCACGCCGGCGACCCTGAAGAAGTTCGCCACCACCTCGCAGAAATAGTCCAGGGCCTGCTACCCATTCCCCGGTCGCTGCGACGGAGGCCGCTTTGGCGCAGGGCTATGTCCCGAGACGCGCGGTGTACTCGGCGTACATAAGCGGCTCGGGACGACGCCATGCGCCAAAGCAGCCCCGCCCCTCGGGGGGCATCGCAGCGACCGGGGAATGGGTAACAGGCCCTAATTCAGCGGGGGTTCAGCCGGCGGGGTTCAGACCCAATTCAGTTTGTTTTTTCTAGGCTATGCAGAGCCATGAAGAAGCTGATCCTGCCCCTCCTGCTGTGCGGCACCGTGCTGTCGGCCACTGCCGCGGCGCAGACTGCTGTCCGGGGGCCCGGCTTTGCAAGGGTGCTGAGCAGCCGTGCGGTAATGGCACCGGCGCTGGTGGCCGAACCCTATCGCATCTGCCAGACGGAGCCGGACGAGGCTACCGGCATGCTGGCGCCGCAGTGCCGCAGCGTCATGGCACAGCGCGAGGAGCAGCGCATCGAGAGCTACGATGTGACCTACCTCTACAACGGCCGTGTCTACCGCACGCGGATGCCCTACGATCCTGGTAGCCGGGTGCCGCTGCGCGGCGGCGTGCAACCGGGCCGGAATTGAAGCTAGAGTAGACCATGCGTGCATTCGTCCCGCTCCTGATGTTGCTTGGCAGCCTGGTCGCCTGGTCGGCCCAGGCGGAGCCGCGGCAGGGCCGGCATGAAGGGCGGATGGAATTCCGCGGCAGCGACCAGCGCATGTCGCTGAAGGATGCCGCCAACCGCGCGCAGCGCCAGCATGGTGGACGCGTGCTCGCGGCAGACGAAGACGGCTTCGGTGGTTATCGCGTCAAGTTGCTCAAGGACGGTGAGGTCCGTACCGTTCACGTTCCGCCCTGATTCCAACACGCTACCCGCCCCATGCGCGCACTGGTTATCGAAGACGATCCCGCACTCCAGGCCCAGGTTGTCGGCTTCCTCAGCGAGGAAGGCTTCGCCGTCGACGCCGCCAGCGATGGCGAGCAGGGCGCCTACATGGCCGAGGAATATCCGGCTGACGTTGCCATCATCGACCTGGGCCTGCCCAAGCTCGGTGGTATCGACATCATCAAGCGAGCCCGCGCTGCCGGCCGCAAGTTCCCGATTCTGATCCTCACCGCCCGCGACGGCTGGCAGAGCAAGGTCGAGGGCCTGGAAGCCGGTGCCGACGACTACCTGGTCAAGCCCTTCCACCGCGAGGAACTGCTGGCGCGCGTGCGTGCGCTGCTGCGGCGCACCGGCGGCTGGGCGCAAGCGAAGATGGAATCGGGCCCCTATGTGGTCGATACCTCGGCCAAGTCGGTGAGCGCCGACGGCAAGCCGGTGGAGCTGACCAGCTTCGAGTACCGCGTGCTCGAATACCTGCTGACGCATGCCGGCAAGGTGGTGTCGAAGTCTGAGCTGACCGAGCACCTCTACACCGAGGACGAGGAGCGCGACAGCAACGTCATCGAGGTATTCATCCGGCGCCTGCGCACCAAGCTCGATTCCGAGAGCCAGTACAACCCGATCACCACGCTGCGCGGTGCCGGGTATCGCTGGGATCTCCCGCGCGCTTAGGGCCTGTTAACGCTATGGCGATCCGCACCTCCCTGCGAGGCAGGCTGCTGACCGCCTCGGCGCTGGTGCTGACCGCCTTCGTCGCGCTGACCGCCTACGCCCTCGACCAGGCCTTCCGCAGCAGCCTGCTGCAGGCCGAGGAGGAGAAGCTGCAGGGCCTGGTCTATGCCCTGCTCGGCTCCGCGGCGCCACGCGAGGACGGCGAGCTGAGCATCGCCCTCGATGCGGTGCCCGATCCGCGCCTGCGCCAGCCGCTGTCCGGCCTCGACGCCGCCCTGTTCAACGAAAAGGGCGAGGCGGTCTGGAGCTCCGCGGCCTTCCTTGACCTGCCGCAGCCGGCGCTGGCCGACGTCGGCGAGTGGAAGTTCGAGCGCCTGCATACCCCGGACGTGTTCTCGCTGAGTTTCGGCCTGCGCTGGATCGACCTGTCGAAGGATCCGCGGCGCTATTCGATCGTGGTGCTGGAAAGCGCCCAGGGCTACCGCACCCAGCTCGGCATCTTCCGGCGGACGCTATGGGGCTGGCTTGGCGGCACGGCGCTGGCGCTGACCGCGATGCTGCTGTTCCTGCAGCGCTGGAGCCTGGCGCCACTGATGCACCTGGGCCATGAGCTGCAGCAGATCGAAAGCGGCGCGCAGGACGAGATCACCGGGCGCTATCCCGACGAAATCCGGCCGCTGACGCATGACCTCAATGCCATGATCGTCAACGAGCGCAACCAGCAGACGCGCTACCGCAACGCCCTCGGCGACCTCGCCCATACCCTGAAGACACCGCTGGCGGTGCTGGCCGGCATGTCACACGAGAAACGTGTCGACCCCGAGTTGCGCGAGCAACTGCAGGAGCAGGTCACGCGCATGCAGCGCATCGTCGATCACCAGCTGCGTCGCGCCGCCGCCGCCGGCACGCGCACGCTGAGCAAGCCGGTGCGCCTGCGGCCGCTGGTCGAGAAGATCTGCAGCGCGCTGGGCAAGGTCTACGCCGACAAGCAGCCGAAGTTCGAGCTGCAGGTCAGCAACAGCCTGAAGCTGCGCGCCGACCAGGGCGATCTCTATGAGCTGCTGGGAAACCTGCTGGAGAACGCTGCCAAATACGGCCGCGGATGCGTACGCATCCGCAGCGAGCTGGACCAGCAGAGCTGCCATTTCATCATCGAGGACGACGGCCCCGGCTTCCCCGAAGAGCCCGAACTGCTGCTCGAACGCGGCGTGCGCGCCGACACCCAGGCACCGGGCCAGGGCATCGGCCTGGCTGCAGTCGCGGAGCTGATCAAGGCCTATGAGGGGCGGCTGGAGCTGGGCCGCTCGCAGGCCCTCGGCGGCGGCAAGGTCACGGCGACCCTGCCACTGCGCTGAGCCGGCTGAGTACTGCCTACAGCGGCAGGCGGTAGCCGACGCCGAGGAACAGGGTGTTCTCCCAGTCCGCGTCCACCAGCGGGCTGTCCTCGATGTCGCTGCCCAGGTAGCGCGAGCCCAGCAGGCCGGTCAGGGTCCACTGCGGGTTCAGCGGGTAGATCGCGCTCAGCCCCAGCTGCGGCACCACGACGTTGCCCGGCTCGTAGCCGCCGGCGAACCCCGCTTCGCCGGGCTTGAGGCCGTAGTAGTAGGCGGTGAAGTCCTCGCTCAGCAGGCTGACGCCGATGTTGGGCACGAGGATGAAGTCACCCATGACCGTCGGCCGCGACAGGCGCAGGCCCAGCTCGTAGCCACCGTGACGGTCCAGCACGTCCAGCAGTGCATGGGCATCCAGCAGCAGCTTCTCACCCATCGGCACCGTCACGCCCAGGCCAGCCTCGAACGTCCGCTTGCGCTCCTCGATCGGCAGCGCCGGTTCCAGGTCTTCGCTCTCCAGGCGGTTCAGGCGGAAGTTTCCCAGCAGCGACAGGCGGTAGGCGTCCTCCTTGATGAAGGAATACCCCAGGGTGAGGCCCTGCAGGTAGAAGTCGCCGTACTGGCCCTGCACGAAGGGGAAGCCGGCGACATCGGCATCGCTGCCCACGTAGACTTGGTCGAACAGCAGCGCGCCCGCGCCGAAGCTGACGTAGTCACCCTCTCCGGCCAGCGCCGGCAGGGCACTGGTGGCAAGCAGGACAGTGGTGAAACCCTTGACGATATTCATGATGCCTCCGAGCCCGCCGGCTGCGCCGCGGCGACCAGGAAATGTTGGCGGTAGTAGCGCAGCTCCGCGATGGAATCCCGTACGTCGTCCAGCGCCAGATGCGTGGAGTTCTTGACGAAGTTCTTCGAGATCGACGGCGTCCAGCGCGAGCACAGCTCCTTGAGCGTGCTGACGTCGAGGTTGCGGTAGTGGAAGTGTCTCTCCAGGCGCGGCATCCAGCGCGCGAGAAAGCGGCGGTCCTGGCAGATCGAGTTGCCGCACATCGGCGACTTGCCGGCCGGTACCCAGTGCGCGAGGAACTCCAGCGTCAGGCGCTCGGCCTCCGCCTCGTCGATCCGGCTGTCGCGAACCCGCTGGCTCAGGCCGGAGCCGCCGTGCTGGCGCGTGTTCCATTCATCCATTGCCGCGAGTTCTTCCTCGCTTTGGCGGACCGCGATCACCGGCCCCTCGGCCAGCACCTTGAGCTGCTGGTCGGTGACGATGGTGGCGATCTCGATGATGCGATGCCGCTCCGGCACCAGGCCAGTCATCTCCAGGTCGATCCAGATCAGGTTGGAAGCATGCGCAGTCATGTGCTCGGGCATCTTGGGTGATAATTCGAGGCTCATTCTACGGGAGAGTCGTCATGTCCGATCTGGCCAGCCGCCGCTGCGTCTCCTGCGAGGGCGAAACCAGATCCCTGGACCTCGCCGCCTCGATGAAGCTGAAGGAACAACTGCACAGCCGCTGGCGCCTGCTGCAGGACGGCAAGCTGCTGGAGGCCGAGTTCGCTTTCCGCAACTACTACCAGACGCAGGCCTTCGTGAACGCCGCCGCCTGGATCGCCCACAGCGAGAACCACCATCCGGACATCCGCTTCGGCTACAAGACCGCAGTGGTCAGCTGGTGGACGCATGCGGCCAACGGGCTCACCGAGAACGATTTCATCTGTGCGGCGAAGGTCGATGCATTGCTGGTAGCCGACTGAGGCTAGCCCAGCACCTCGAAGCCGAGTCCCGCATGCGCCACCAGGCGCTCGACAAGGCGATCGCCCATCGCCGTCGACGGCGTCCAGAAACCGCCGGGCTTCGCTGACTTGTCCAGGTCCAGTGCCAGGCAGGCCGCCGCCTCGCCGAGCATCTTGCCGGTGGAGCCGTATCCCGGATCGCGGTCGCCGGTGACCTTCACTTCCAGCTGGCGGCCATCCGCGGTGGTTCCGCGCAGGCGCAGGTCATAGAAGCCCTTGAGCTGCGCTTCCGGGCTCGGTCCCTCGCCCGGCTTGGGCACGACATAGCGCTCCAGCAGCCGACGGGTCGGACCAATCGCGGTCGCAGCGACGAATGCGCCCAGCCCGGTGGCCAGACCCATCGCCATCGCCCGTCCCTTCAGCCCCGGTCCGGTAAAGGTCGCCTCGTCGTAGCGGAAGTCCGCGCCGTAGTTGCCACCGATGGCATTGGACCGATGCACCACGCGGGTGTTGATCGCGGCCATCACGAAGGGCCCCAGCCAGCCACCGGCATCGGCGTCGTACTCGGCGAAACGGACTTCCTGCTGCGCCACGCGCGGCGCATCCGGCGGACAGATGAGGTGGGGATTGGACAGCTGCTTGCGCAACTCGGGGTTCGCGGCAGCTTCGGCAACGACGTTCATCAGGCTGGCGACGGTGCCGCCGGAGACGCCACCGCGCATCGCCTGCACGCGCAATCGCACCCGCGTACAGGGTTGACCAAAGCGCTGTCGCGCCTCGCGCTGCAGGAAGTGCACGCCCAGGTCCGAGGGAATCGAGTCGAAGCCGCAGCAGTGAACGATGCGTGCGCCGCTGCGCTGGGCCGTGGCCTCATGCTCCCCGATCATGCGGGCAATCCACTGCACCTCGCCGGTGAGGTCGCAGTAGTCGGTGCCGCTCTCGGCGCAGGCCTTCACCAGCGGCGATCCATACAGCGCATAAGGACCGACGGTGGACGCCACCACCGCGGTACCGGCACACATTGCCCGCAGCGCAATCCCGTCGGCGGCGTCGGCAACGATCAGCGGCACCTGTGCCGCATCGGGACCGAGGCTGTCACGCAACTGGCGCAACTTGCCCTCGGAGCGTCCAGCCATCGCCCAGCGCAGGCCATCGCTGCCATGACGCCCGGCGAGATAGCGACAGAGGATCTGGCCGACGAAGCTGGTCGCTCCGAACACCACGATCTGGTGCCTGGGCTGGGTCATGGAATTCTCCGGCGAAAACAAGGAAGCGCCGAGCATAGCCGGGAGGGCGCACAGTTCCCAACCGGAAGGGCTCAGGTCGATCAGGCTTGAGTTATGAACGGTGTTCAGTTATGGTTGATGAACCCGATTTTCAAGGCAAATCCCTCCAAGTCATGCCGCTCTGGATTCCGGATTTTTATTGAACATTGTTTACATGGAGACCAGCATGTCCCGTCCGACCACCGCCCTGCTCCTTTCGCTCAGCCTGCTCGGCGCCGCCGCGCCGGCAGTGGCCGCCGATCCCTCCAACCTGTCGAAGGGCTCCGAGCTGTCCGCCAATGGCAGCACCACCGTCGTCGAGGGCAGCCTCACAGTCGTCCAGGGCAGCGCCGATGTCACCGTTGCCGTGGTCGAGGTGATCGGTGATGGCCTGCGGCTGACGCTGCAGGGCTCCGCCAGGGTCGGCAAGGTGGTCCTGTCGGTGCCCATGGCGGTCGCCGGCGGCGCTTCCTATGTGGTCGGCCAGACCCTGACCGTGATCGCCGAAAGCGCCGGCTGGCTGATCGTGCGCGCCGGCGAGGTGATCGCCTTTATCCCCAATGAGGCGGGCAAGGCACTGCTGCATTCAAAGCCGGTGCGTGACCTCGGGGTCTGAACATGCGCGCCCTGCCATTGCTGGCGCTGCTGCTTTGCCTGGGCCTGCTGCCCATCGCACACGCCGGCCAGACCTGTGAGGACAAACCCCTCACCCCGCAGGCCATGCACCAGGCGCTGCGCCTGACCCAGGACCTGCAGGCCACCCTGGACCGGCAGCAGGCGCGCGCTGCCATCCTCGGCCGCGTCGGCTCGGATGTGTCGCGCTACGGCCTGCGCTACACCCATGCCGGCATTGCCTATCGCAGCGGCCTGGACCAACCCTGGACCGTGCTGCACAAGCTCAACAACTGCGGCACCGATCATGCCGCGCTGTACCGGCAGGGCCTGCTGAACTTCTTCCTCGACGATCCGCATGAATACCGTGCGCTGGCACTGCTGCCGAAGCCCGCGCTGCAGGAACGCATCGTCCGCGCCGCAGAAGCCGACGCCGGCAGCAGCGTCGACCAGCCGCGCTACAGCCTGCTGGCCTACCCGTACACGCTGGACTACCAGAACTCCAATGGCTGGGCGCTGGAGTTCCTCGCGGTGGCCAGCGCCGACGTCCCCCTGCTGGGACGCGCCGCCGCGCAGGACTACCTGCGACGCAGTGGCTATCGCGCCGACCGCATCGAAATCTCGGCAGCAGAACGCGTCGGCGCGACGCTGTTCAAGGCCAATGTCGCCTTCCTCGATCACCCGCTGGGCGAACGCCTGGGCGGGCGCTATTCGGTGGTCACGGTCGAGTCGATTGCGCGCTACCTCGGCGAGCGGCAGCTGATCACCGATACTCAGGAGTTGATCGCGAACCGCTGAGTCGCAGCGGGCATCAGGGGCATTGCAGCTCGCTGCTGCCAGGCGGGCCGAGCTTGAAATCGTCGATGTGCTTGAGCAGGAACTGGCAGTTCTGCAGGTCGGCCGCGTCCGGGTACTCCTTGCGCTCGCAGCCCGGCTTGCCGCCGAAACCAAGCTGCAGGGCGATCGGCAGCATCGATTCGAGGAAGGCCAGCTGGAAGTTCGTGTACTCGGCGACCGACAGGCCCTGCTGCTCGATCGCGCCGCGCAGCGCCGGCCGTGCGTTGAGCGCGCCGCTGATCTCGGCCTGGATGTCGCGCCCCTCCTCCATCTCCTCGCCCGCTTCGGAGGATGCACGCTGCTTCGCCTGGTTCTCGCAGACCATCTGGCGATGCTCCGGCAGTTTCTCCATTGCCGCGTCGGCCGCGCGCACCTTGGTGTGTACCGCATCGGTCAGGCGGTACACCTTGCGCGGCGGCCTGGCTTTCTCGGCGGCCTTGGCCATCGCTTCCTGCTGCGCCGCACCGAGCATGGGCGCGTTGAACGACAGGTCGAACTGGTAGGGCAGCTTGGTCCAGTCGTCGATCGAGCCGCTCATGCGTGTCATCTCCTCCGGCTCCAGCATCACCGCGCGACCGGCGACGAAACCGGCGGCGGGACGCGCACTGGGCAGCACGCGGATGCTGTCGGAGCCGCTGCCGCTCATGTTCCAGCTGAGGTCCTTGCCGACGTCGAAGGACCAGGCATAGCTGCCTTCGCCGATGCCGGCGAGGTTGAAGCGGATGTACTGCCCCTTCTGGCTCTTGATGTAGCGCGTGATGTAATCCTCGCCGCGGCGCTCCTCCGGCACCGCGACCGAACTGAGCACCAGGATGGTGGCGCCGGCGTCGCTGCCGGCTGACTGCGGCACGACATGGGCGTAGGCGTGTGAAAACGCCACGGCCTGCTCGCCGACGCGGAAGTAGCCGCTGGCGCTACCCGGCGCCGGCGCCCTGAAGGCGGCACCACTGCTGTCGATCGCGGCCTCGAAGCGGGCATCGACCGCCACCAGGTAGTGCCCGTCCCTGCCCCAGAAACCGCGGTCGTCCGGTTCGGTGCTGCGCGTGATGCTGCCGCTGACTGCCTTGGCACTGCGCTGCGTGACGCTCAGCCCTTCCTCGCCGCTCATGCTGCTGACCCGCTTGCCATCAGGCGCCAATGGCGTCGCCGACAGGTTGCTGTCGTCGGACTTGTCCAGGTTCAGTACCAGCGCGCTCCAGCCCTGTTGCGCGATGTAGCCGGCATAGCCCTGCAGGTTGCGCTGCGCCGGTGGAATCTCGCCGGGCGTCAGCACCAGCAGGATTTCGCCGGTCTCCTCGGCATTGGTGGCGCCGGGACCGGCGAAGGCATAGGCGTGCTTCAACGCGATGACCTTGTCGTCGATGGTCATGCTGCCGCTGGCGCTGCCCGGCGCCGCCTGCAGCGGCGGCACCATCAGCAGGATCACGGCGGCGAACAGGCTGCGATAGCTCATGGCGCTCTCCCCGGACTGCGCGGACTAGGCCGCAGGCCCCCGATCCGGTCTGCGGTTGCAACCGGGACTATAGGAGCTTGCCCTCACCCCGGCGGCCCCGGCCGACGGACGGGCCGGCCGGCGCTTTTGGCTACGCGCGCGGATCGCCCGGCAGGTAGTGGCCGGTGATTTTCTGGTAGGCCTCGGACGTGCGCTTGCCGGGATAGCCGTCAATCTTCACGAAGACGCCCGGGAAGTGGTTCAGCCACGTCTGCAACTCGATGGCGCGCTGGATGGTCGCCGGATCCGTCGGCTTCCTGGTGGCGTAGCTGACCACCATCGGCCCGGTATCCGGCGTCGGTGCCGGCTGGTCGCGAAACTCGATATCGCCGTTCTCCGACATGCGGCGCAGCAGCACGGCGGCCCCGAGTTGCGCGGACTTGGCCGTATCCGACCAGGTGCCATCGGCGACGTACTTGCCGCTGATGTAGTGCGTCGACGCGCTCCACAGATAGGGCGACAGCACATGGGTGTGGTACAGGCGATAGCCCCAGCCGTTGTAGCGCTCGATCTGGTACAGGGTGCCCGCCAGGCTCCAGTCGGTGCCCTTGCCCAGGCCCTTCAGGCCCAGCGCATCGGCGGCACTGACCTCCCAGGTGAACGGCGGGTTGCCCGCCAGCGGCCTGCCCTTCGGCACCTGCACCGTCCGCCGCAGCAGCGGATCGCCGTTGTGCAGGTGGGTCGAGAAGTTGAGGCTCGCTTCCATGTTGTGGACCACGGCCACGAAGGACCAGGGCACGCCGGCCTTGCCGGCCGCCTCGTCGTAGCGCGTCCGGTTCGCCGCCAGCTTCGCGACGATCCGGTCGACCTCCTTGGCTCGTTCCGGTCGGATCAGGCAGCTGTTGAACAGCGACACGTATTCCTGACGCAATCCCTGGGTCAACTGGACATTCGGCATGAGCGGTCCCTCCATGGTTGGCTACAAGCGGGTACAACGGGGCGTGGCTTACCACGAATGATGGTTCACAATCAAAGCCCCTGCCATGCCGCGATGTCCCATGCAGTCGCATCGCAGGCCATAATCGCGCCCCTTTTCCCGGCCGCAAGCTCTGCCATGGCACTCACCGCGACGCTGTACAACTTCACGATCCAGCTCGCCGACATGGATCGCGGCGTCTACGAGAACTTCGAGTTGCGCGTGGCGCGCCAGCCCTCGGAAACCGCCGAGTACATGCTGACGCGGGTGCTGGCCTACTGCCTCGAATACCAGGAAGGCATCGCACTCACCGAGGGTGTGGCGGCGGTCGACGAACCGGCCGTGTTGGTGCGCGACCTTACCGGCCGCGTCACCGCCTGGATCGAGGTCGGCGCGCCGGATGCCGAACGCCTGCACCGCGGCAGCAAGCTGGCAGGCCGCGCAGCGGTCTACACCCACCGCGAGCCCGCAAACCTGCTGGCACAGTACGCCGGCCGCAAGATCCATCGCGGCGACCAGATTCCGGTCTACGAACTGGGCCGCGAGTTCGTCGCCACGGTCGCGGCGAAACTGCAGCGCCGCGCGGCGCTGGCGGTCTCGGTAACCGAACGCCAGATCTATCTTGACCTCGATGGCGAGAACCACTCGACGACCATCGTCGAGCACCGCGCCAGCTGAAGCGCAAACGCCGGCCCAGCCGCTAAAATGCGCGGCCCGGCGCTAGGGCCTGTTAACGCTATGGCGATCGCTGCGATGCCACCAGATTTGCGGCCAGGCAAGGCGCGACGAAGGACGTTTGGTGGTTCCAAATGACTGAGGAGCAACACCGCATGGCCGCAAATATGGTGGCACCCCGAAGGGGCGGGACTGTTTTGGCGCATGGCTGCGTTACTCGTCGCTCATGTATATCGAGTACACCGCACTCCTCGCGCCTTGCCCTGCGCCAAAACAGTCTCCGTCGCAGCGACCGCCATAGCGTTAACAGGCCCTAACGCCTCCGGAAATTTTCCATGCGTATCCTCTTCTACGCCCTGGCCTGGCTGCCGCTTGTAGTCCTGCAGGGCCTCGGTGCCTTCGTCGGCTGGCTGCTGTGGGTCACCCACTCCGAGCGCCGCCGCGTGGCACTGCACAACCTGCGCCACTGCATGCCGGAGCTGTCCGAGGCGGAACGGCAGCGGCTGGCCCGGGCCTCGCTGGGGCATGAGTTCAAGACCTACATCGAAACCGCACGCGTCTGGCTCGGGCCCGGCAACAGCGTGCTCAACGCGGTGAAGGAATGGCGCGGGCTGGAAGTGCTGGAGCGCGCCTTCGCCCAGGGCAAGGGCGTGATCCTGCTGACCCTGCACCAGGGCGCCTTCGAGGCCGTGGCGATCCCGATGTCGCGCAACTTCCCCTTCTGCGGCATCTACAAGCCGCAGAAGGGCGCGCTCAACGATCTCTCGGTGCAAGGCCGCCGCCGCTTCGGCGGCAGGCTGGTCGCCGCCGAGGCCGGCGTGCGCAAGGCGGCGCTGCCGGTGCTGGCAGAGAACGTCGGCGTCTACTACATGCCGGACCACGATCCCCCGCCCGGCCGCGGCGTGTTCGTGCCGTTCATGGGCGTGCCCGCGCACACGCCGACCCTGATCGCACGCCTGGCCCTCGAGTCGGGATCGCCGATCGTGTTCATGTTTGGCGAGCGCCTGCCCTGGGCGCGCGGCTACATCGCCCACTACATCGAGGCGCCGGCAGGACTCGACGATCCCGATGCGGAGAAGGCCACGGCGGCGATGAACCGCGGTCTCGAGGCCTGTGTCCGCGCCTGTCCCGAGCAGTACTGGTGGGGCTACAAGCGCTTCCGTCGCCAGCCGCCGGGCACGCCGAAGTTCTACGACGGCATCTAGCACCACCGGCAGGGGTTTCGATTTCCTATCCCGCCCGGCGGCCACGCCGGGCTATCGTCGCCGCATCGACGATGGGGAGATGGACGTGACGATGCGCAAGATCGGGGGATTGCTGGCTGCCATGCTGCTGGCCGGATGCAGCAGCAACGGCGGCGATGCTGCGCCAGGCACCGCGGCTCCGGTGCCAACGCCCAATCCACCCGTCGCGCGCAACGCCTGTGCCGACCCGGAGGCCGACATCGAGCCGAGCTGCTTCCTGCAGGGCAATGCCGCCAACCTGGTGCGCACGGTCTGCGGCGTCGCCTGGTTGCCGGGCCTGTGCAACACCGTCGCCTTCGAGGATCCGCAGTACCGCGTCGAAGCCGACCCTCATCCGGGGGCGCCATACTTCCTGGCGATCGGCACCGTGCACGAGCACAGCAGTTATTCCGACGGCGATCCGCAGCAGATTCCACGCGACTACTTCGCCGCCGGCCGTGATGGCCACAATACTGCCGATGCAGGCGGCGACACTGGCATCCGCGTCGACTTCATGCTGTCCTCGGAACACTCCGACAACGAGAAGCTGCCGGTCACCACCAGCGCCGCCTGCATTCCGATCGGCACCGACCTGTCGCCCGGCACGCTGTCGCCGACGGTCTTGGCCAACCTGGTCAGCTGCGCCCATACCGGCGACCTCGACCATTACTTCAAGTGGCAGGCCACGCTGCAGCAGGCCCTCGACGGCAGCAGCGCCGGCTTCACCGCGATGCGCGGCTTCGAGTGGACCAACGACTACTACAACCACATGAACGTCTACCTCTCGACCAACGTGGTGAACGCCAAGGTCGATGGCAGCTACGTCGGGATGAACTTCATGTGGCGCTGGCTGCAGACGCCGGTGGACCAGGGCGGCGGTGCCGATGCGCTGGCGGCCTTCAACCACCCGGGCAGCAAGCCGGCACTGACGCCTTTCGACGGCGACCTGCCGCACAACGAGCTGCTGGCGCGCCTCGGCAATGCCAACTGGAACGACCTCGCCCATGTGCCGGAGGTCGATGCGCGTGTGGTCGGCATCGAGGTCAACGGCGGCGACGACCTGTCCTGGTATGTGAAGGCCCTGCAGCAGGGCTGGCATGTCGGCCCGCTGGGCGCGGAGGACGAACACCAGCGCGAGTGGTCGACGCGCTCCAAGCCCAAGACCGTGATGCTGGTCCGCGGCCGCGATCCGCAGGACTACTACCACGCCCTGCAGAACCGCCGCACGATGGCGCTGCGTCCCGAACTGGTGGGTGGCGCTCCCGGCGAGAAGGCCAGCTTCCCGCAGATCCGCTACTGGGCCGACGGCAGTGGCCTGCAGGACGGCATCCCGCTGGGCACGATCGTCCGCGACAGCGCCGCACATACCCTGCATGTCGATATCGAGGGCCTGCCGGCCGGCACCCGCGTGTCGCTGATGGCGGGCGATGCAGAGCAGGCCGCACCGATGGCACTGGGTGTCGCCGACGCTGGCGGCCGCTACCAGGGCAGCCAGGCGGTGAGCGCGCCCGGGTCCGGCCAGCGCTGGTACTTCCTGCTGCTGTGCCCGGCCGCGGAGACGCAGTGCGGCAGCAGCGAGGAGTACCTGGGGGTCACTGCACCGATCTGGTTCGCGCCGGCAGAGGGCTGACACCGCGCTGACATCATGTTTCCGCCGGCCGACACAGGGCCGATACCGGCGTGGTCTAGCTTGTGTCCCGGAGAAGGATTTCCCTTCAACGACCAGGACGCCAGACATGAACATGCCCTTGA
>DATILC010000197.1:0-2451 GCA_035476855.1 Solimonas sp.
GCACCGAGTCCACCGAGGTGTTGACGCGCGGATTCTCGCGCGGCGGCATGCCGGCCTGCAGGCTCGCGGCCATGTCGGACAGCGCCTTCTCCTGCTCGGCCTTCGGCAGCTTCTTGATCTTTTCCTCGACCACCGAGGTGATCTGCACCACGCCTTCCATCACGCTGCGCTCGAACACGCCGCCCATCGCGCGACAGTTGGCGACGCGCGGATCGTTCTTGAACCAGACCGGATGCGCCGTACCGCCCCAGGGCAGCGCCATCGCCGCCGCATGCTGGCCAGGCACCATGACCTCGGCCTTGGCGAACGGCGACCATTGCAGGTACTGGTTCTGCTCCAGGTAGAAGAAGTCGGCCGTGAGGATGCTGAAGATGGTCTGGGTCGAGGCGTAGGTCGGGAAACCCTTCCACAGCACCAGGATGTCGAGCGTGTCCAGGCCCGGCGTCTCCAGGCAGATGTTCGCGGCGATCTCGCCGGTGGTGTACATCTGCGCGATGCCCGGCGCCAGCAGCAGGCCGCGCTCGGCGAATTTCTTCCCCCAGGTCTGCTCGGCATGCATCATCCAGTTCTGCTCACCGTTGGTGTCGGTGTAGTGCACGCCGGCGGCCAGCGCCGCCTCCACCGCCTCGGGGCCGTACTTCATGAACGGACCGACCATGTTACACACCACCTGCGCACCCTTGAACAGCCGCGTCAGCGATTCGGTGTTGTGCTCGACCTCGGCGATCTCGTAGTCGGCGTTCTCGATGCCCGGCACCTTGTCCAGCACCTCCTTGATGCGCTTGCCGTCGCGGCCCGCGGCGATGAAGGGAATGCGGTACTCGCGCAGGTACTCGGCGACCAGGCGCCCGGTGTAGCCGGTGACGCCATAGACGACGACAGGTTTCTTGCTCATCAGGTTTCTCCTCGTTGTTCGCAGGGATCAGGCCGTCATGCCGCCGTCGACCACCAGGTCGGAGCCGGTGACGTAGCTGGATTCGTCGGAAGCCAGGAACACGACCGCCGCGGCGATCTCCGCCGGTTTCGCGAAGCGTCCCAGTGGAATGCGGGCCAGCGTGCGGGCGGCGAAGTCCTGCGCCGCCTCCGGCGTCATCGCCGCCAGTGCGCCGGCAACCATCTGCGTCTCGGCGAAGCCCGGGCAGACGTTGTTGATGCGGATGCCGTAGCCGTTGCGCGCGCAGTGGATCGCGGCGGAGCGGCTGAAGATGCGCACTCCACCCTTGCTGGCGTTGTAGGCAGGGATCAGCGCCTCGCCGACCAGGCCCTCTATCGAGGCGATGTTGACGATCGAGCCGCCGGACGGACTTTGCTGGCCCTTCATGCGCGCGATTGCCGCCTGCGTGCCGAGGAAGACGCCGCTGAGATTGATGTCGATGGTGCGCTGCCAGGTCTTCGCGGAGACCTGCTCGATGTCGGCGATGTCGGCGACGCCGGCATTGTTGACCAGCACATCGATCCGGCCCCAGCGCGCAATCGCGGCATCGAGCACGACGCTCCACTGCAGCTCGTCGGTGACGTCCTGCGGATGGAAGGCGGCGTTGCGGCCGAGGCCTGCGGCCTGGGCCTCGCCCTCGGCGGCGTCGACATCGGTCAGCAGCACTTTCGCGCCTTCGGCCAGGAGTGCCTCGGCGGCGGCCAGGCCGAGACCGCGGGCGGCGCCGGTGATGATGCAGACCTTGTCTTGTACGCGTGCGGTCATGGAGGTCTCCTTAATTCATTGACGTGGGAGCGGCCTTGGCCGCGAACGCCGGTCAACACGGTGACCACCGATCGCGGCCAACGGCCGCTCCCACAAAAGATGGCTGGCCCGGCGTATCGCGTTCATACCCGCACCGCAGGCGCTGCTTCGCCGCGCCAGTCGTAATCCCGCGACTCCTGCGCAAATCGCAGGAACCAGTCGATCGCCTCGGGATTCATCATTGCGTCGCGGCTGGCCGCCTTCTCCAGCGGCCAGCCCATCAGCAGCTTGCGCACCGGCACTTCCATCTTCTTGCCGGTCAGGGTGTAGGGCACGGCCTCGACCAGGTAGATGCGATCCGGCACATGCCGCGGGCTGCAGTCGTCACGCAGCCGCGCGTTGATCTTGCGGCACAGGGCCTCGTCCAGCGGCGCGCCCGCCTTGGTCTTCACGAACAGCGGCATGAAGAAGTTGCCGCCCGGAAGCTCGCAGCAGACGATCAGGCTGTCGGCCACCTCCTCCACCTGCTCCACCGCGCGATAGATCTCGGCGGTGCCGATACGCACGCCGTAGCGGTTCAGCGTCGAGTCCGAGCGGCCGTAGATGTAGCAGCCGCCGCGTGCATTGATCTTGATGAAATCGCCGTGGCGCCAGGTGCCGGGGAAGACCTCGAAGTAGGACTCGCGGTAGCGCTTGCCGCCGGTGTCGTTCCAGAAATGGATCGGCATCGACGGGAAGGGCTGGGTCACGACCAGTTCGCCAACCTCGTCGAC
>DATILC010000198.1:0-21011 GCA_035476855.1 Solimonas sp.
TCGAGCGCGCCGGACTGAAGAACATTCTGCTGTTGAGCTACGCCGCCAAGTACGCCAGCGCCTTCTACGGCCCGTTCCGCGATGCGGTCGGCAGCTCTGCCAATCTGGGCAAGGGCGGCAAGGAGACCTACCAGATGGACCCGGCCAACACCGACGAGGCGCTGCGCGAAGTCGCGCTCGATCTCGCCGAGGGCGCCGACATCGTCATGGTCAAGCCGGGCATGCCCTACCTCGACATCGTGCGCCGCGTGAAGGACGAGTTCAGCGTGCCGGTGGCGGTGTACCAGGTCAGCGGCGAGTACGCGATGCTGCGCGCCGCCGTGCAGAACGGCTGGCTCGACGAGCGCAAGGCGATGATGGAGGCACTGCTGTGCTTCCGCCGCGCCGGCGCCGACATGATCCTCAGCTACTACGCCAAGCAAGCCGCGATCTGGCTCGCCGAGTAGTCCCCAGAATTTTTCCGATTTACCGAGCTCCTCCCGCAATGGATCGTTACGCCGTCCTCGGCTTTCCCGTCAGCCACAGCAAGTCGCCCCTCATCCACAGCCGCTACGCCCAGCAGACCGGGCAGGCGCTGAGCTACGAAGCGATCGAGATTGCCCCGGCGGATTTCACCGCGGCGCTGGCGCGGCTGCATGCCGAGGGCTACCGCGGCTTCAATGTCACCCTGCCGCACAAGCTGGCGGCGTTGCAGGCCTGCGAGCAGGTGTCCGAGCGGGCGCAGCTGGCCGGCGCGGTCAACACGCTGATCCGCACGGAGACCGGCTGGCGCGGTGACAACACCGATGGCGAGGGCTTCGTCACCGACCTGCAGCAGAACCTCGGCGTGCGCATCGCCGGCCGGCGCGTGCTGCTGCTCGGTGCCGGCGGTGCAGCGCGCGGCCTGCTCAAGCCCTTGCTGGACGAGAAGCCCGGCGAGCTGGTGCTGTCCAACCGCAATCCCTGGAAGCCGGAAGACCTCGCCACCCAGTTCAAGGCGGTCGGCGACATCCGCCCCTGCACCCACGCAGCGCTGAAGGGCGATAGCTTCGACCTGGTGATCAACGCCACCTCCGCCGGCCACAGCGGCGTCATGCCGAAGATGCCGGAAGGCCTGCTGGCGCCGGGCGCGGTCTGCTACGACCTCAGCTACGGCAAGGCCTTCGAGCCCTTCGCCGCCTGGGCGCGCGCACAGGGCGCAGCCCAGGTGCATGACGGCCTCGGCATGCTGGTCGAGCAGGCCGCGGTCAGCTTCGCGCTGTGGCGCGGCCAGCGGCCCGACACCGCGGCGCTGCTGGCGGCGCTGCGCCAGGGCTGAACCGCGGCATACAATCAAAACGCGCATAACAACCATTTGGGGAAGCCATCGATGAACATGCTCCGCCGCCCGCTGCTGGCGCTGTTGCTGGTACAGGGAGTTGCCCAGGCCCAGGTACCGCTGGAGCAGGAACCGCCGGCCGGCGGCTTCGTCATCGAGGTGGCGGATGCCGGCGCCGCCGGCGGCGGCAACGAAGTCGCCAGGCTCAAGCAGCAGCTGGCCGACGCCAAGGAAATCTCCGACGGCCTGCGCGAACAGATCGATTCCACGCTGGCACAGTCCGACGCCACCCTCGCCGAGCGCGACCGCTACAAGGAAGAGGTCGAGGCCCTGCGCAAGCAGCGCGATGCCCTGCAGGGCCGCGTCACCGAGCTGCAGCGGGCGACGCAGATGAGCGAGAGCCCGCCCCCGGCGAAGGCCGGCGCCAGCGCCGAACCGCGGCAACTGGAAGAGTTGCGCGAACAGAACCGCAAGCTGCTGTCCGAGCGGACTCACCTGCGTGGCCAGGTGACCGCCCAGGTCGCCCCGGCCGAGCACACCCGGGTCAAGCAGCAGGCCGAGACGCTGCGCAAGGAGCGCGATGCACTGCAGGTGCAGGTCGCCGAACTGAAGAAAGGCCAGGCTGCGGCTCCGGCCGCATCCGTACCTGCCGCCGACCCCGCGGAACTGGCTGCGCTGCGCCAGCAGCTGCTTGAGGCCCGCGGCCGCCAGCAGTCGCTGGAGGACGAGCGCGCACAGCTGCATGATCGTCTCGCGGCGCAGCCGGACGTCGCGGAGCTGGCGCGGCACAGGCAGGACGTCGAGGTGCTGCGCAGCGAGCGCGACACCCTGCAGGAACGGGTACGCAGCCAGAGCCAGTCCGCGCACGACGTGGAACACCAGCGCTCGGTCGCCGACAGCGAACTGGCCTCGCTGCGCCAGCTGCTGGACGAATCGCGTGCGCGCAGCGCCGGGCTCGATGCCCAACTCAACGAGCTGCGCAGCCAGAAGTCGCAGCCTGCACCGGAACTGGCGCAGCTGCGCACGCAGCTTGCCGCCGTCACCACGGCACGCGACGGCCTGTCGGCCGACGCCCGCAACCTCGCCAACGAACTGCGCACGGTCCGCGCCGACCGCGACAAGTGGCAGGCCAGCTCGATGGTCAACCAGAACCGCAGCCTGCAGCTGATGCAGGACGTCAGCGACTGCCGCAGCGGCCGCCAGTAGCCTTCCACCATGGATGCCGCCCTGCTGCAGGATCTCGACAGCCGCGCCGCCCAGGCCGGGCACCTGTGGCAGCAGGGCGACGCGGCGCGCGACACCGGCGACATCGAAGCCGCCTGGCGCCTCTACACCGAGGCCCACGACCAGGTGATGGACTGCCCACGCTTGCACCTGGAGGCACACCGCCGCCTGCGCACGGTGACGCGGCTGCGCCGCCCGCGCGGCGAGTACTACACCGACAGCCTGCTGGTGGCGTTGGCGCCGTTCGGGGTCTTCGAACTGATCGCGCTGGCGCTGCGTTCCCGCGTCGGCCGCGCCGCGCTGTGTCGCCGCGGCGGCTGAGCACCACGCAAATAGGGGAGCCTCTTCTGCCGCGCAACGTTTAAAATGCGCGCAGGAGATCAACCATGACCGACACCAAGCCGCCCGTCGCCATCGTCGCCGCCGACGTCGCGCTGCGCACCCTGGCCAGCAATTACCCGGAACCCTTCGCCTCGCGCATGTCCGGCCGAGGCAAGCGGCCGCTGGGCGAGGCCTTCGGCCTGCGCAACTTTGGCGTCAACCTGACGCAACTGCAGCCGGGCGCGGTCTCGGCCCTGCACCACTGCCATTCGCGCCAGGATGAGCTGATCTACATCCTGCAGGGCTACCCGACGCTGGTCACCGGCGCCGGTGAAGAGACGCCGCTGGAACCGGGCATGTGCGCCGGCTTCCGCGCCGCCACCGGCGAGGCGCATCACCTGGTCAACCGCAGCAACGAGCTGGTGGTGTACCTGGAAGTCGGCGACCGCACCCGCGGTGATGCCGTGACCTACCCGGACGACGACCTCGCCTCGGTGATCGGCCCGGATGGCGGCTGGCATTTCGCGCACAAGGACGGAAGGTCGTACTGAGCGCTTGCCCCTCTCCCGCGAACGGGAGAGGAAGCAAACCCGGCATCCGCTGCCCGCTAGAGTCGGCGGCCGATCGTCACGCCGTACACCAGCGGATCGATTTCCACGGTGCCGATGTCGGCGCCGTTGACCGAGGCATCGGTGTCGATGTCCATGTAGCGGACGTCGGCACCCACCAGCCAGCCGCTGTCGCCCACCATGACGTCGACGCCGGCCTGCAGGCTGATCCCGACCGAGTCCTCCAGCTTCAGCTCGCCGCCGCCGTCCAGCTGCTCATCCCCGAACATCGTGTAGTTGAGGCCGACGCCGGCATACGGCCGGATGCGGCCCTGCGTCATGAAATGGTGCTGCAGCGTCACGGTCGGCGGCAGGTGCTTGGCGGTGCCGGCACGGCCGCCGTTGATGCTGATGCTGTGCTCGAACGGCAGCGCGCCCAGCACGTTGACCGCCCACTGCGGGGCAAAGAAGTAGGTCAGCTCGACACTGGGCCCGAGACGGTTGTCGATGGTGACATCGCCGACGCTGACACGTCCGTTGTCGGACTTGGGGTCGACATTGACCACGCCGCCGCGGATCAGCCAGGGGCCGTCATCGTCGGCAAAGCTGGGGGTGGCCAGGACGGCGGCAGCCAGGGTGGAGATCAGGGCCAGGCTGTTATTGATGGATTTCATGCGGCTCCTCTTGCAGATGGTTCGGGACAGGGACGCCGGATTCGCGAGGAACCGGCGTTGGTCGAGGATGTCCACAGCTGTAGGATATTTCCTACATATTCCGCTGACCGGCGTATGCGGGCGGATCAGCGTCTGCCGCAATCCGGCAAATTGCCCGAAGCCTCCTGCTCCGCCCACAAGTAAGACAGACGCGACTTTTGGCGCTGCATCGCTGCCGTTCGAAGCAGGATGAGGCCTTTTAGGTGCTGCAGGGGCCGGCACGCGCGGCGATGCCATGCACTATCCGGACGACGATCCCGCCGCCGTGATCGGACCGGATGGCGGCTGGCAGTTCGAGCACAAGGGTGGGTGGCCGTAGAGCTGGTCGAACAGCACGAGGATGTCGGCCCAGCTCTGGTGATTGCTGATCAGCAGGTAGCTCTTGCCCGGATCGAGCCGGCCACGGACTTCAAGCTCGCCCTGCATCGGGTGCAGGAAGCGGTAGAGCAGGTGGTTGCTGGCGACCCACCGCGTGGCGATCCACACGCAGTAGCGGCTGGCGGCGCGCTGCAGCGGCACCAGCGGCAGCAGTTTCAGCAGCACGCCGGCCAGCATCAGCAGGAACCAGAACAGCAGCACGACGAACATCGTCGCTAACTTGATGAGGCCGACGAGGTAAGCCGGCAACAGGATCGAAAACGTCCGCTGGCTCCTGCTTTTCCAGCTCAACAATCCCCGGACCCTTGATCCGTTCGTGCTGAGCCTGTCGAAGCATGAGCGGACGCGCCGACGGTCAAGCGTCCCGTCCGCCCTTCGACAAGCTCAGGGCGAACGGAAGTTCCGTGACAAATTCACCCGCGGTGATACTCCGGGCTCAGCACCCGCACCGCCTCGATCATCGCCGCCGCATGTTCCGGCGGCGTCTGCGGCAGGATGCCGTGACCGAGGTTGAAGATATGGCCCGGGCCCTTGCCGAAGCTGCGCAGCACGCGCGCCACTTCGGTCTCGATGCGCTCCGGCCGCGCCAGCAGGCACAGCGGATCGAGGTTGCCCTGCAGCGCGACGCGATCGCCGACGCGGGCACGGGCCACCGACAGATCAGTGGTCCAGTCGACGCCCAGTGCATCGCAGCCGGTGTCGGCCATCTTCTCCAGGTGCTGGCCGCCGTTCTTGGTGAACAGGATCACCGGCACCTGCGGCGCCACCTTCTTCAGGTGCTGCACGATGCGCGCCATCGGCTGCAGCGAGAACTGCTCGTACAGCGCCGGCGACAGCACGCCGCCCCAGGTGTCGAACACCATCACCGCGTCGACGCCGGCGCGGATCTGCGCCTCCAGGTACAGGCTGACGCTGGCGGACAGCTTGGCCAGCAGCGTGTCGAGCATGTCCGGCGCATCGAAGGCCATCTTCTTGATCAGCGCATAGTCGGAACCGCCGGCGCCCTCGACCATGTAGGTCGCCAGCGTCCACGGCGAACCGGCGAAGCCGATCAGCGGCAGCTTGTTGCCCAGCGCGCCGCGGATCGTGCGCACCGCGTCGATCACATAGCGCAACTCACCCTCGGGATCCGGCACGCCCAGCGCCTCGATCGCGTGCACGTCACGCACCGGGCGATCGAACACCGGGCCTTCGCCCTCGACGAAGCGCAGGCCCAGGCCCATCGCGTCGGGGATCGTCAGGATGTCGGAGAACAGGATCGCAGCGTCCAGCGGATAGCGCGCCAGCGGCTGCAGCGTGACCTCGCAGCACAGCTCGGCGTTGCGGCACAGCGCCATGAAGTCCTTGGCCTTCTTGCGCGACTCGCGGTACTCCGGCAAGTAGCGCCCGGCCTGGCGCATCATCCACAGCGGCGTACGGTCAACGGGTTGGCGCTTCAGCGCACGCAGGAAACGGTCGTTCTCAAGCTGCACGAAGTGCCTCCGCAATTTCATTCTGGATGGCCAGCGCCATCGCGCGCGGATCCGCGGCATCGCGGATCGGACGGCCGATGACGAGGTAGTCGGCGCCGGCCTTGATCGCGGCCGTCGGCGTCATGATGCGTTTCTGGTCTGCCTCTACGCGGTTCTCGACCGGGCGGATGCCCGGCGTCACGCAGATCAGCTCGCGCGGCGCCTCGCGGCGCAGGCGCTCCACTTCCAGCCCCGAGGACACCACGCCGTCGCAGCCGGCCTGCAGCGCGCGGCGTGCGCGCGACAACACCAGCTCGGCGACGTCGACCTGGAAGCCGAGATCGTTGAGGTCGCCCTGGTCGAGGCTGGTCAGCGCCGTCACAGCGAGCACTTTGGTGTTGCCGGACTTGGCCTTGGCCGCCGCTTCCATGATCGACTGGTTGCCGTGGATCGTGCAGAAGTCCGCGCCGCGCTCGGACAGGTTCTTCACCGCGCGCGCCACCGTCTCGGGAATGTCGAAGAACTTGAGGTCGACGAACACCTTCTTGTCCTCGGCCTTGAGCCAGTCCAGCAGCTCGAAGAAGCCGGGCGCCATCAGCAGTTCCATGCCGATCTTGTAGAAGCTGACGCTGTCGCCGAGCCGCAGGACCAGCGCACGGGCCTCGGGGGCGGTGGGGACGTCGAGCGCGGCGATCAGTCGCTCGTTGGGGGGAATAGCGTTCATCAATAGCCTGTGATCAGGAAGTCGAGGGCGTCCAGGATTTCCTGGCGCATCGTGGTCGCGCTGGCGACCGCCGGGCCCAGCACGTTGAGCGGCAACGAACCGATTTCGGCGGGGGACAATACATAGGACGACCCGGAGACTTCAATCAGCGGGTTGAGCCGCCGGGCGCAGGGGCCGAAATATTCCGCGTTCACCAGCGGTACGACGACGCGCAGGCCGGTGTTGACGACCTCCGACTGCACGTCGAGCAGGTACGGCGCATGCCGCGCGCTCGGCCGCGGGTTGCGGTAGACGGAAAACTGCGCCATCAGAACGAAATCAGGTCGGCGTTGAGTGGCCCGTCGCGCTCGATGCGGGCGTTGAAGGCCTTGATCGCTTCCGCATTTTCTTCCTGCCAGCGGCTCGCGCGCGCCTCCTTGAAGGCCTGTTCGAGCTTCTCCTCGACGAAGCGCGACAGGTTCAGCTTGGCCGCGCGGGCCTCGCGCAGCAGGCTTTCGCGCACGGTCAGGTTGAGGCGACGACGGGGATCGGGATGCTCGTAGGAGAGGGGCATGACGCACTCCTGTGAATACGCCCCATTATGCGCATTTCCATGCGCATTGTCGCCGCCACTCAGTTCACCAGAGCCTCTTGAGCCAGCTGGCAAAGCTGCGTGCGCTGAACCACAGCCAGGCGCCGACGCCGATGCGCGGCGGGCCGCCATCGTCGGCCAACGGTCCCGACAGCGATTCCTCCGGCGCACCGGCCTCCGGCTCGCGCAGGACCTGCTGCGCGGCGCGTCGGCGGGTGTCGCGGTCGCGCTCCTCGGCCGCCGTGGAAAAGCGCAGCAGGCCGCGCATCGCCAGGTTCTGCAGCGGCCACAGGGCGCGCGGGTCGGTCCACTGGAACTGCAGCTGCTGGCCGGCCAGGGTCTCGGCCCGGCCCTCGGCCTGCAGCGGCCCAAGCTGCCCTGGTTGCACGGCCGCCTCCAACCGGGCGGCAACCTCGGGATGCTGCTGCCGCAGCGCCGGCAGCAGGCTCAGGCTCAGGCTGCCGGTCAGCACCCGGCCATCGGCGGTCAGCACCGGCATCTGGCCCTGCAGCTGCAGCGGCTCCGGCAGGGCGCCGCCCGGATCGGGGCTGGTGGTGGACGAGAGCAGCACCGTCGCCGGCAGCGACGAGGGCGCATAGGGCGCACCGGCCGGCGGCTGCCATTGCATCTGCAGCTGGAGATTGCCCGGCGGCGTGGTCGTGCCGACGAGGTTGCGCAGCAGCGCCTCGACCAGCTGACCGCCGAAGCTCAGGGTGCTCAGCACCGGCGGCAATGCCGGCGCTCGCAGCGGACCGACCCCGGTCAGGGGCGGACCGGCCGGCGACAGGCGCGCGGTCGGGTTCAGGGCAGGCGGGGGCGTGTCGACGCGCATCGGCTCAGTCCGGGTTCATCACCGGATAGCGGCCGCGACCCGCATCCCTTGAGCCGCTGCCGGCGGCACCTACCGCTCGCGCTGCCGGGCCCCGCGTGCTTCGCGGACCTCGGTCGCCGCGCCGGAATGTTCGCGCCAGGCCTGCCAGCGCTCCTCGCCCAGCGCCTTGAAAGCCGCAGCCTCGTAGTCAGCGAAGGCCTCGATCTCCCGCGCATACGACTCGCCCCATTGCCGCGCCAGCGGGCGCACACGTTCCGCGTAGTCCGGCTGCCGTGGCGAGAGCGCCTGCAACTGCGCGCGCAGCACCTCCCGCTCCGACTGCAGCGCCCGCAGCCGCGGCATCACCGCGTCATAGGCGGCGAGCACCTCGCGGCGCTGCGGGTCGCTGGCGCCGACGGCGGTCAAGGCCCGCACCACCTGCACCTCCGACAAGCCACCCGGGTCACCCCCGCCCATCGGCCGCGAGGCGCAGGCCGAAAGGACCAGGGCAGACAGCAACAGCAGGGCACAGCGGGCAGCAGTCCGGGTCATGGGTCGTGGCGGTCGGGAAGGAGGGCATGGCCAGCTTAATCCGCCGGCCACGCCCGCAGAGACCGCTCAGGCCAGCACCCGGTTCAACTCGGTCTTCCACTGCGCCGGGTCCGGGCTGGATTCCGGCCCGTAGACATAGCGCTCCCAGAAGCCGCTGGCCGCCTTGATCTCGCCCATTCGCTCGATCTGCGCCGTGAACTCCCCCCAGGCCGGCCCGAGGTTCTCATGCGGATCACCCTCGCCGCCGGCAGCTCGCTGGCGTGGACCCGACCCGTCGGCTGCACCGCCCCGCTCACCGGCACCCCGACCTCGAAGTCGAACATCGCCGGATCGACACAGAAATGCCGCGCAAACACCGGCCCCGACGGCCCGATCCCCTGCGCCTGCACCGCCGCGATCACCTCATGGATCGCCGGTCCCATGAGCTGCTGGATCTCGGCACGGGGGATGGTCAGGCGGATTACGGCGGCGGGCTGGGCGGTGGTGGTGAGGATTTGGGGTGGGGTGAGCATGGGGGTCTCCGGGTGAACGGGGGTGGGCCGCGGGGTGGGCGGTCCTATGGAGATGTCGAATAAGGAGGGACGAAATCGACAAATATCTAGTGAGGTCACCTTAATGGGTGACGGTTAGATCAACCCAGCCCCCTTGCGGCGGTTCTTTCGTCTGGGTCCATGCGCTAACTTCAGGAAAACATTCTGAGAACCGCGCCGCAATCCATCATCCAACGGACTTGCCTATGTATGACCGGGCATGGACACTTCGACGGAAACCAGAACGCGTACCCCAAGGAGAAAGCGCGCATGCCGAAGCGGTCGAGTCCAACTGGCAGCGAGCTATTCATCGTCGATAACAGTGATGAGGACTGGAAAGCAGTCCGCTATCTCCGCGACTGGTGTCAGCTTTCGAAATCCATCGATGTTGCTACGGGCTACTTTGAAATCGGGGCGCTTCTTGCTCTGGGAGACGAGTGGCAGAAGGTCGATGGCATACGAATCCTGATGGGCGACGAAGTATCGCGTCGAACCAAGAAGGCTTTTGACGAGGGATTGGCACGCGTTGCCAGCAGACTCGACCAAAGCATTGAATCGGAGAAGAAAAAGAACGATTTTCTCGATGGCGTTGCTGCGATTGTCGAAGCCATCCGCTCCAGGAAGATTCAATGCCGTGTGTATCGGAAGGACAAGTTCCACGCCAAGGCCTATATCACCCACGGCCGGCTTGAAGTCGTTGGGTCGTCCGCACTCGTGGGCTCATCCAACTTCACCGCGCCTGGGCTCAGCCAAAACATCGAGCTCAATGTTCAGATCACCGGTGCGCCGGTCGCCGTCCTGCAGGAGTGGTACGAACAGCACTGGGAGCAGGCGGAGGATGTGACGGAGGACGTACTCAAGGTCATCGAGCGCCACGTTCAGGACTACTCGCCGTTCCAGGTCTACGCCAAATCGCTGTACGAGTTCTTCCGTGGCCACGAGCTGACAGCAACCGAATGGGAGCGCAACCATTCCGCGATCTACCGCATCCTCGCCCCGTACCAGCGCGAGGGTTACCACGCCCTCCTGAAACGCTCCGGTCGCTACAAGGGGGCATTCCTCTGCGATGGCGTAGGCCTCGGCAAAACCTACGTCGGCCTCATGCTCATCGAGCGCCTGGTGGTGCATGACCGTCTCAAGGTTGCCCTCTTCGTGCCCAAGTCGGCACGCAAACCCGTCTGGGAGCGTGCCCTGCGGCAGCGACTGCCGCATCTGTTCGGGAAGTACAGCCAACTTGAAATCTTCAACCACACCGATCTGATGCGCGGCGGCAGTGTGGCGGAAGACATCGAAAGCGTCCGCCAACGTGCCGACGTGATTCTGGTCGATGAAGCACATCACTTCCGCAACACCGGCACGAAGGGCGACGAGGACGATCCGCAGTCCCGCTATTGGAAGCTTTATCAACTAGCAGAGGGCAAGACGCTGTTCATGCTCACGGCGACGCCGGTAAACAACCGTCTGCGCGACCTTCAGCACATGATCGAGCTGTTCTCGCGCAGGCAAGCGGACTATTTCAAGGACGCGCCTCTCGGCATCCATTCCCTGCCGGGTCATTTCCGCAAGATGGAAAAGGACCTCGAACGCTCTCTGGACCGAGTGGCGGACGGCGGTGAGGACGTGCAGACCGACATGCTCGAAGCCGAATTGGTCTTGGGCACCGACGCCCTGTTCCAGTCGCTGGTCGTCCAGCGCAGCAGGGCATACGTCCGGCGTAGCCTGGACGCCGCAGGTGAGACCGACATCCTGTTTCCCAAGCCCCGTGAGCCCAAGGTCCAGCCGTACTCGGTCAAGCAGACCTACGGCAAGTTGCTACAGATGCTGGAGGATGCGTTCAGCAAGGACAAGCCGCTGTTCTCCCTGGCCATCTACTACCCATACGCCTACTACACCGGAGACGAGCAAGTCATTGACTCCCTGGCGGAGGGCCGGCAGAAGCAGGTCGTATCACTGATCCGCACGCAGTTCCTGAAGCGCTTCGAAAGCTCGGTGCACGCGTTCCGCTCGTCTTGCTGGAATCTGTTGAAGAAGCTGCTCGCATGGGTTGAAGTTCATGCGGAAAAAGCACACGAAAAGCGACTCCTGGAGCGCTGGAAGAACCAGCATGCGGATCTGATCAACTACGTCCAGCAGCATCAGAATGATCTTTTCAGCGACGCCGAAGAGGACGAGGCCGACGAAGACATCATTTCGGCGGAGATGCTGGAAGCGGTAGAGAAGCTTTCGCGGGACGAGTTCAAGGTTGACGAGATCATCTCGGAAACACTGCTGGACCTGGACCAGATTGCGTCATTCCTCAAGGAATTGGAGAAGTTTCAGCCTTCGCAGGACAAAAAGCTGCAGGCGCTGATCGGCCTCCTAAAGAAGGAGCCGGTGCTGAAATCGCACAAGGTGCTGATCTTCAGTGAGTTCATGGACACGGCCCGCTACCTGCGTAAGGAACTCATCGAGGCTGGAATAGAGGGCGTCGATGAGGTCGACAGCGGCACCAAGGCCGACCGGGGCGAAGTCATCACTCGCTTCTCGCCGTACTACAACGGTTCGTCGAGCGCCAAGCTAGCTGCGGAAGGCAAGCAGGAAATCCGCGTCCTTATCGCTACCGACGTGCTCTCGGAAGGCCTGAACCTTCAGGACGCGACACGTCTCATCAACTACGATCTGCACTGGAATCCCGTCCGCCTGATGCAGCGCATTGGCCGTGTCGACCGCCGCATGGACCCGGAAATCGAAGCTCGCATCGTGGCCGATCACCCGGATCAGAAAAAGCTGCGCGGCGAAACTGCCTACTGGAATTTCCTGCCGCCGGATGAGCTGGACGAACTACTTCGGCTGTTCAAGACCGTATCAAAAAAGACCCTGCGTATCTCCAAGACCTTCGGCATCGAGGGCAAGAAGTTGCTGCGTCCGGAAGACGACTACCAGGCGCTGAAGGAGTTCACCGATGCCTACGAGGGCACGCTCTCGCCGCTCGAAGCCATGCACCTGGAGCTGCAAGCACTGCTCAAGGAACATCCAGCCCTGGAAGCCGAGTTGAGAGCCTTGCCGGGCCGTGTGTTCAGCGGCAAGCAAAACCTCAAACCGGGAACCCGGGCGGTGTTTCTCTGTTATGCCTTGCCCGCACGACAGGCTGGAGAGGGCGCCAGCGAGAATCAGACGGATTGGTCGCTCGATGCCGGCTACGTTCAGTGGTATCTGCACGACCTGGCCGATGGAAAGACTATCGAAGAAGCTCCGCAAATCATCGACTTCATCCGCGCCAAGCCGGAGACACCGCGCCGCTGCGAAATCGCGCCGGCCACGCTGAAAGAAGTGCGCGAGAAGATCGAGAAACACATCAAGAATACCTATCTGAAAAAGGTGCAGGCCCCGCTCGGCGTGCAAGCCGAGTTGAAGGCCTGGCTCGAACTCAATTGATGTACTCCCTCTCCCGCGTACGGGAGAGGGCCGTGGGTGAGGCTTCGCCGCCCGCGCCGCAGCCAGATGCAAAGGGGAATCCCGCGTGACCGAACAACAACGCCAGCGCCTGCGCAACATCAAGCGCTTCGATCAGCTCATCGCCTTCCTGCGCGACGAACTGGATTGGCCGATCGAACAAGGCCACGACGAGGAGGACCTGACCTTCGACTGGTCCGACGACCTCGGCCTCAAGGAATCCGAGCGCGTCGGCATCAAGGAGATCAAGCAGCTCCGTCCGCTGGAAACCGGCCAGCCTTGGGGCATCTTCTTCGTCAACTTCGAGAAGAAGCAGCTTCCCATCGTCATCCTGCGCCGCATCCTCAATTCGCTGGTAATGAAAAAGCGCGCTGGCGCGAACAAGGCCCAGCAAGCGGCGTGGAAACAGCACGACCTGCTGTTCATCTCAGCTTACGGAGAAGACGCGGACCGGCAACTCACCTTTGCCCACTTCAGTGAGCCCAACCGCGAGGAAGATTCCTCCAAGGCTACCTTGCGCGTGCTTGGGTGGGACGACGACGACACCAACCTCAAGCTGGACCACGTTGCGGACCAGCTCAAGACTTGTCTGACCTGGCCCAAGGACCCGAACGATGTTCCGGCCTGGCGCAAGCGTTGGGCCGCGGCCTTTGAACTGCGTCCCCGGCAGGTCATTGACACTGCCGAGGACTTGGCCCTGCGTTTGGCTGAGCTGGCCAAGCGCATCCGCAATCGCATGCTGCTGGTGCTTCCGCGCGAGAGCGAGAGCGGTGAGTTGCGCAAGCTGCTCAAGGGATTCAAGACCGCTCTGATCCATGACCTGAACGAAGCCCAGTTCGCGGATATGTACGCGCAGACCATCACTTACGGTCTATTCTCGGCCGCCGTCTCGCGCACTGTCCCGGGCGCCGGCACAGCCGTAGTGCAGGGCAACGTCGTGGACATGATTCCGGTCACCAATCCCTTCTTGAAGGAAATGCTACAGAGCTTCCTCAAGGCTGGCGGACGCAAGAACAAGCTGGACTTCGACGAACTCGGCATCCAGGAAGTGGTGGACCTGCTCAACGACCCGAAAACACACCTTGGACGCGTGTTGGACGACTTCGGAAACCGCACGCGCGGCGAAGACCCTGTTATACATTTCTATGAGAATTTTCTCGCCGCTTATGACAAGAAGCTTAAGGTGCAGCGAGGTGTGTTTTATACCCCGCAGCCGGTGGTGTCCTATATCGTCCGCAGCGTGCACGAGCTTTTGCAAACGGAGTTCGGCCTCGAAGATGGCCTGTCCGACACAACCACTTGGGGCGAGATGCTGAAGAAGCGCCCAGGCCTGAAGCTTCCCCCGCTAACTAGCGAGCCTGGCGAGAAGCGCACCATCTCCCCCGATGAGCCCTTCGTCCAAATTCTTGATCCCGCCACCGGCACGGCCACTTTTCTGGTCGAAGTCATCGACGTCATGCACCGTACGATGATGGACAAGTGGGCGAAGCAAGGCCTGAATGAAGTGGCTCGCATAGCAGCGTGGAACGAGTACGTGCCGAAGCACCTGCTGCCGCGCGTGCACGCCTTCGAGCTAATGATGGCGCCTTACGCTATCGCGCATATGAAAATCGGCCTTAAATTGGCGGACACTGGCTATAGCTTTGGCGCCAAAGAGCGGGCCCGCATATACCTCACGAATGCTTTGGAACCTTGGCAAAAGCAGCTTCAGCTCCCGGACTTTTCTGCTCTCGCGCATGAAGCTGCGGCAGTAAATGAGATCAAGCGGGAGAAGCGTTTCACTGTCGTCATCGGCAACCCACCGTATTCGCTCTACACGGCCAATCTGACCGAAGAGGGAAATGCGCTGATTAAGCCCTTTAGATTCGTGGCCGGGGAAGCTGTGCGTGAACGTGGCGCCCTGCAACTGGAAAAGAACCTCCAAGATGACTATGTGAAGTTCTTCGGGCTGGCTCGCAGCGTCCTAAAAATCTCTGGCGTCGGCGCCCTCGGATTTATCTCCAATCACGGATACCTAAACAATCGGACTCTCCGGGGCATGAGATTTTCCTTGGTCGATTTCTTCAACAAAGCATGGATCCTGGAATTGCACGGAAGCGCAAGCCGTTCTTCTGCTAAGACGCAGGAGGTTTTCGATCAGAACATTTTTGATATTCAGCAAGGCGTAGCCGTTGGTATCTTTTCGCGCGCGAATGATGTGCAGAGCGGAGTGCTGCACGAAGAAGTTCTCGGGTTGAGAACATTCAAATATGATTGGCTGATTCAGCACAAGATCAGCGACATCGGTTGGAAGTCCGTTCTGCCTTCTGAGCCATATTATTTATTGGAACCGCGTGATGCGGACACAAGCGCAGAGTACCGGAGAGGCGTTTCTCTCGACGAAGCATTTCCTGTGAACTCCACAGGAATTGTCTCTGCCAGAGATGGGCTTGTAGTTCAGTTTTCGCGCAGCGATGTCGAATCGGTCATCGCCAGATTAAGTAAGCAATCAGCAGAACAAGCCCGGCTGGAGTTTGAGTTGGGTGACGACACTAAGGATTGGGCTGTTGCCCGAGCACAGAAAGACATCAAAGACGCAGTCGCAAGGAACGTCGCTCCAACATCCATCCTGTATCGTCCATTCGATACCCGTTGGACCTATTACACTGGCCAGGCGCGCGGATTCATGTGTAATCCTCGCCGACCGGTCATGGCGCACCTCCTTGATGGCACGAACCTAGCGCTTTGCACCAACCGGCAGGTGAATTCGGAGTTTCGACACGTGGGGGTTTCTCGCGGTCTTGTAACGGACTGTACGCTGTCCACTGCAACCAAGGAACGAACGTACGTTTTTCCGCTCTATCTATCCGAGCATTCTGATTCACTACTCCATCGAGAATCGCGCCGGCTGAATCTCTCAGCTAGTTTTTTGGATCGAATGGCAAGCGCTTTGGGATTTCCCCCGAACCCGTCTCTTGGCCTGCCCTCCGGGCTGACACCCGAAGATATCTTCCACTACACCTACGCAGTCTTTCACAGCCCCGGCTATCGCAGCCGCTATGCTGAATTTCTAAAGATCGACTTTCCGCGTCTGCCTTTAACTGGCAACTTAGACCTGTTTCGCGCACTGACCCAACTCGGCGGCGAGCTCGTGGCGCTGCACTTGCTGGAATCATCGCGGCTCGATAAGCCCGTCACCGAGTTCATCGGCACTAACACTGAGGTTACCAAGGTCGGGTACTCCGATGGCACGGTCTGGATTGACGCGGGGGGCACACGCGGCAATGTCAGCACCGGAACGAGCGGCTTTCGCGGCGTACCGGAAGACGTGTGGAACTTCCACTTTGGCGGCTACCAGGTCTGCGAGAAGTGGCTTAGAGACCGCAAAGGGCGCCTACTGTCCGCAGAAGACATCCGGCATTACCACCGCATAGTCGTCTCGTTGCGCGAGACCATCCGCCTGATGAGCGAAATCGAGCGTCTGATCGACGAACGTGGTGGCTGGCCCGGTGCGTTCGCATCGACATCGGCCGACCCGAGCGTCGAAGTAGCAGCTTCGGAGGACGTTCATGGAACTACGACTGAAGCATCGCCGAGTAAGTTGGGCGATGAGATTCGCCGCGCGCGAACATGAGCCCGCAGGTCGAAGCTTCGGGAAGCCCTGAAACCCTTCACTTCTTTGTGGATGAGGCAGGCGACCCCGCCTTGTTCGACGGCAAAGGACGCATCCTGGTTGGCAGCGAGGGCTGCTCGAAGTTCTTCATCGTCGGCAAGCTCGACGTAGACAATCCTGTAGCGCTGCAAGCTGCTCTGGATGACTTGCGGGCCAGGCTTCTGGCAGACCCGTACTTCAAACGCGTCCCATCGATGCAGCCGGACAAGCACAAGACGGCGATCGCCTTCCATGCGAAGGACGATGTAGCGGAAGTCCGGCGCGAAGTCTTTCGCCTGCTGATGCAGCACGACCTGCGGTTCTATGCCGCGGTGCGCAGCAAGTCGGCCTTGCTCGACTACGTCAAGCAACGGAACCAACTCGAACCTGGCTATCGCTATCGGGGCGACGAGCTCTACGACGCACTGGTCGAAGAACTGTTCCGTCGCTACCACCCGTTTGCGGACCAACTCAACATCGTCTTCGCCAAACGGGGGAACAAGGCGCGGACACACGCGTTTCGCTCAGCCATCGAGCGTGCGGAGGCCCGATTCGAACGGGATTTTGGCACCCGGCGCTCCGATGCCATCAACATCGTCGCCAGCACGCCGCCACAGAGCGCAGGTTTGCAGGCCGTCGACTACTTCCTTTGGGCGCTGCAGCGGCACTACGAACGTGGAGAAGGCCGTTATGCGGAACTGATCTGGGACAAGGTCGTGGAAGTCGACGACATGGACGCCGTCGCCGACGGCCGCAAGGGCGTGGTCTACAACAAGAATCGCCCCCTGATCGTGAACGACCAGGGGGCGATGGAATAGTTGGTGGGCGGTATAGGAGCCGCCAGCCGAAGCTGATGGTTCACACGGCATGAAGCCGAATTTCGCCGCCGCACCGAACGGAAGGGTACCCGAGTTCTCTTCGAATCGACAGCACCACAGTAGCAAAGGCCCCACGCAGTTTGCCGCTTTTAACCTGAAATCAAGACTTTAACCCGCTCCGCACTCGGCCCACCCACCGCCTTCAGCTCCTGCGCAAACAGCGTAATCCGCCACTCCTCCAGCACCCACCGCGCCGGATGGAACGGCCCCGGCAGCAGCGCTCGCATCGGGGCGAGTTGCTTGACCAACTCCTCATCGCGCGCCGGCTTGTTCTGCAGGCGTTCCAGGCGGACGCTGATGGCGCGCAGGTAGGTGGCGATGCGCGGCCACTGGGCTTCGGGGATGGCGTCGAGGAAGCCTTCGGCGAACAGGCTGGCCAGCTGTTGGCTCAGGTCCGTGCCTGATACGGGCCAGCGCTTGGCGATAGCTTCGATGGTCTTGCGCAACTCCGCAGCGGTGGCCAGCCAGGCGGCGAGCTGGTCGAGGCGCTTGTAGGCTTCGATGCTGAAGGCGCCGCGCTTTTCCAGTGCCTGCTGGAAGCCGGCCTTGTCGCGTACCGGCTCGTCCAGCAGCACGGCGTCGGCGGCGCGGCGGCCGAGGGCTTCGGCGACGGATTCGGGGCTGAGCTTGAGCTGCATCAGCTGCAGGCCGAGCTTGGTCTTGACGCTCTTGAGCAGGTCGCGCGTGCGGTCCGGCATCTTCGACAGCAGTAGTGCGCGCGTGCCGCTGCGATGCGCTTCGGCGGCGGCGTCCGGGGATTCGAACAGGCGCAGGTTCACGCTCGCGCCTTCGGCCTGCAACGCGGGCCAGGCCTTGGCGCCGGCCATGGGGACGGTCTGCGGCAGGGACTCGAAGTCCCAGTCGGCGAGCTTGTCGCGCTTCCAGGCCTTGGTGCTGTCTTCGCGCTCGGCTGCGGTGTTCAGCGCCTGGCGCGCCTGGCCGGCGAAGCGGCCTTGCAGTGACTCCAGCGAATCACCGCTGCCGATCATCTCGCCCTTGTCGTTCTCCAGCTGCAGGCGCGGACGCAGGTGTGGCTCCAACTTGTCGGGCTGGAAGTCGTCGATGTCGATCGCGGCTCCGGTCATGGAGCGCAGCGCCTCGGCCATGACCTCGACGATCGGGCTCGGCGGCACGGGCTCGAAGCGCTCGGCGAGGGCGCGGGCGTATTCGGCGGCGGGCGTGCAGTAGCGGCGCAGCGCATTGGGCAGCGTGCGGATCAGGCCTTCGAGCTTCTGCAGGCGCAGGCCGGGAACGAGCCAGTCGAACACGTGCGCCGGCAGCGTGTGCACGGCGGCGAGCGGGATGTGAAAGGTAACGCCGTCGTGCTCTTCGCCGGGCTCATGCGAGTAGCTCAGGGTGATGCGCTGGCCGCCGATCTCGACCTGGTCCGGGAACTGCGATTCGACGTTGGCGTCGGCGCCGGGGCGCAGCACGTCCACTTCCTGCATGCGCATCTGCGACTGCGCTTTCGGCTCGTGGCGCAGCCAGTCCTTGAGCTGGCGCGTGGTGCAGATGTTCGCGGGCAGGCGGTCGGCGTAGAAGCGCTCCAGCTGCTCGTCGTTGGCGAGCAGGTCCGGGCGGCGCATGCGCGCTTCCTTGTCCTGCACCTCTTCGATCAGCGCGAGGTTCTGTTCGAGGAAGGCGGGCTTGCGCGCCATCTCGCCGCGCATCAGCGCCTCGCGGATGAAGATCGCGCGGGCCTCGACCGGATTGGTCGCGCCGTAGTTGCGCTGGCGTGTCAGCAGCGGCAGGCCGAGCAGGCTGACGTGCTCGGTGGCGGTGACCTCGCCGCGCTCGGAGTTCCATTCCGGGTGCAACACATTGCGCTTGATCAGGTGCGCGCCGATGCGTTCCAGCCACTCGGGCTCGACCGCTGCATTGGTGCGCGCGAACAGCTGGCTGGTCTGCGCCAGCTGCGCGCTCATGACCCACTGCGGGCCCTTCTTCGCCAGCACCGAGCCGGGGAAGATGCGGAAGCGACGATTGCGCGGGCCCTGGTATTCGCCCTTTTCCGGCAGCTTCAGGCCGATGTGGTCTATCAGGCCGGCGAGCAAGGCCTCGTGCAGCACCGGGTAGAGCGCGTCGAGGTCCTGCGGCTTGAGCGCGGCGGGCTCGCCCTTGACCGCCAGCATGTCGCGCAGCTGGCGATAGACCTGCTCCCATTCCTCCATGCGCAGGAAGGAGACGTAGTGCTCGCGGCAGACGCGGCGCAGCTGGCGGTTGGAGGATTCCTGGCTCCAGGTCTTCCAGCGCTGCCAGAGATTCAGCAAGGTGAGGAAGTCCGACTTCGGATGCTGCCAGCTCTTGTGCATCGTGCGCGCGGCGTCCTGCGCGTCGGGCGGGACCTCGTGAGGATCCTGCACGGACATCGCGGCGGCGAGGATGCAGACGGCGTCCGCATACGGCTTGCCCTTGCCGGCGAGTGCGATGCGGGCGACGCGCGGATCCAGCGGCAGGCGCGCCAGCTCCTCGCCCAGCGGCGTCAGCTTGCGCCAGTCGTCGAGCGCGCCCAGCGTCTGCAGCACGCGGTAGGCATCGCTGACATGGCGCGAATCGGGCGCGTCGACCCAGGGGAAGTCCTCCACCTCGCCGAGGCCCAGCGCGATCATCGACAGGATCACGCCGGCGAGGTTGGCGCGCTTGATCTCGGGATCGGTGAAGGCGGGACGCGCGGCGAAGTCGTCCTCGGCGTAGAGGCGGATGCAGATGCCGGGGCCGAGGCGGCCGCAGCGGCCGGCGCGCTGGTTGGCGGCGGCCTGGCTGACCGGCTCGATCTGCAGCTGCTGCACGCCGGTGCGCGGCGAGAAGCGGTTGAGGCGCGCGGTGCCGGTGTCGACGACGTAGCGTATGCCGGGCACGGTGACGGAGGTTTCGGCGACGTTGGTCGCGAGCACGATGCGCGGCTGCTTGCCCTGCGAGAACACCTTGTCCTGCGCGGTGGCGGCGAGGCGCGAGTACAGCGGCAGCACCTCGGCGCGCGGGAAGCGGCCGGCGAGGACGCGGTCGGCATCGCGGATCTCGCGCTCGCCGGGCAGGAAGACGAGGACGTCGCCAATCATCGTTTGCCCGGCGTTGCCGCCGGGACGCGTCGGGCGCCACAGTTCCTCGATGGCGTTGGCGATGCCGCCTTCGAGGTCGCCGTCGTCCGGCAAGGCGCGGTAGCGCTGCTCGACCGGGTACATGCGGCCGGAAACCAGCTTGATCGGCGCGTTGCCGAAATGCCGCGACAGGCGCTCCGGGTCCAGCGTCGCGGAGGTCACGATCACTTTCAGGTCCGGGCGCTGCGGCAGGATGCGGCGCAGCCAGCCGAGCAGGAAGTCGATATTGAGGCTGCGCTCGTGGGCCTCGTCGATGATGATCGTGTCGTAGCTGGTCAGCAGGTGGTCGCGGCCCAGCTCGGCGAGCAGGATGCCGTCGGTCATCAGCTTGATCAGGCTTCGCTCCGAAACGCGGCGGTCGAAGCGGGTTTCATAACCGACGGTGTCGCCGAGGTTGCCCTGCAGCTCGGCGGCGATGCGGTTGGCGACGCTGCGCGCAGCAAGGCGGCGCGGCTGCGTGTGACCAATCAACCCGCGCGTGCCGCGGCCCAGTTCCAGGCAGAGCTTGGGCAGCTGCGTGGTCTTGCCGGAGCCGGTTTCGCCGCAGACCACGACGACCTGGTGATCGCGGATCGCTTCCAGCAGCTCGGCGCGGGCCTGCACGATCGGCAGCTCGTCCGGGTAGTGCAGATCGGCCGGGACCAGGGCCTTGCGCTGGGTCACCCGCTCCTTGGCCTTGTCGACGTCCTGCTGCAGGCGTGCGGCGTCGAGCTTGCCGCCGCGCTGGGCGCGCTCGACCAGTTTGGCAAAGCGCACGTAGTCGCGCGCCAGCAGCTGGTCGCGCTGCTCGGCGAGGGCGTTGGCGATGAGGTCGTAGGGGCGGGCCATGAGGGGCGGCATTATCCGCGATCC
>DATILC010000199.1:0-12620 GCA_035476855.1 Solimonas sp.
CCTGGCGACCGCCGAGCCGGAGGAAATCCCGATGGCGCCGATCACGATGATGCGCAATGCCCTCGGCGTGGAGGAGGGCGGGTCCGGTGTGTCGCTGGATCGCGAGGCCTATCGCCGCAGCGTCGAATTCTGGGAGCGCAACGCCAACTGGCGGGTCTGAACGGCGCAGTGGGCCGGGCATTGAGGGGCGGCGATACCCCGAACTGGTGAGGCCGCCTCACCCCGGCGCCCCTAGGATGCGGGCATTCCTTGACCACCCGAATCCGCATCATGGCTTACGCAGACTCCGACACCTCCGAACTGACCTCCTGGCGCGACACCGTCGTCCGTTTCCTTGCCGACGAGGTCGAGCCGCATTACGAGAAATGGGAGAAGGCCGGGATCGTGCCGCGTGAGCTGTACCGCAAGCTTGGTGACGCCGGCCTGCTTTGCGTCGACGCACCGGAGGAGTACGGCGGCAGCGGCGCGCCGCTGGAGTTCTCCTTCGCCATCGCCGAGGAGTCCGCGCGACTGGGCTACATGTCGCTGACCTCGAACATGATGATGCACTCCGACATCGTCGCGCCCTACATCCTGCACCTGGGCAGCGAGGCGCAGAAGCAGAAGTACCTGCCGCGCATGGTCACTGGCGAATGCTTCGGCGCGCTGGCGATGACCGAGCCCGGCACCGGCTCCGACCTGCAGGCGATCCGCACCGCCGCCACGCCGGATGGTGAAGGCTGGCGCCTCAACGGCTCCAAGACCTTCATCACCAACGGCCAGCACGCCAATGTCGTGATCGTCGCCGCCAAGACCGACACCAAGGCCGGCGCCAAGGGCGTCACCCTGTTCCTGGTGGACACTGAACTGCCGGGCTTCCGCCGCGGTCGCAACCTCGAGAAGATCGGCATGCACGCTGCCGACACCTCCGAGTTGTTCTTCGATGACGTGCCGCTGGGACCGGATGCGGTGCTGGGCCGCATCGGCAACGGCTTCGGCCAACTGATCGACGAGCTGCCGCGCGAGCGCCTGATGCTCGCCGTCGCCGCCGTTGCCCATGCCGAAGGTGCGCTGCAGCGCACTGTCGAGTACGTGCAGTCGCGCAAGGCCTTCGGCCAGCCGATCGCCAGCTTCCAGAACACGCGTTTCGAGCTGGCCAAGATCAAGACCGACATCGAGACCACCCGCGCCTTCTACGAGAAGTGCTGCCGCCTCTACGAGCAGGGCAAGCTCGATGTGGCCACCGCCGCGATCCTCAAGCTCGCATCCAGCGAGATGGAATGCCGCGTCGTCGATGCCTGTCTGCAGCTGTTCGGCGGCTACGGCTACATGGCGGAATACCCGATCTCGCGTTACTGGACCGACGCGCGCGTGCAGCGCATCTACGGCGGCACCAACGAGATCATGAAAGAGGTGATCGCGAGGTCGATGGTCGGGCGCTGAGTCTCGCGGGCGCGACGCCTACGCCACCTGCAGCACCAGCCGCCCGGTGTAGCCGCCGGCTTCCATCATCCGGTGCGCCGCCGCGGCCTGCGCCAGCGGGAACGACCGCGCAATCAGCGGGCGGCATAGTCCCTGGTCCAGCAGCGGCCAGACCTGTGCCTCCAGTGCGCGCGCAATCTGGCCTTTCTCCGCGACGCTGCGCGGGCGCATCGCTGAGCCGGTGATGACGATGCGCCGCGCCATGATCGGGACCAGGTTGACGCGCTCGGCCACGTCTCCACCGAGAAAACCCAGCAGCAACAGGCGGCCGTCCATCGCCAGGCAGTCGAGATTGCGCTGGAAGTACTTCGCGCCGACGGTGTCGAGGATCACATCGACGCCGCGTCCGCCGGTGGCTTCCGCCACTGCCCGGACGAAGTCCTCGGAGCTGTACTCGATGGCGCGCTTCGCGCCCAGCGCCTCGCAGGCGCGACAGGCCGCGGCGTTGCCGGCCGTGACCAGGACTTCCGCCGCGAAGGCCCGGGCCAGCTGGATCGCCGTGGTGCCGATGCCGCCGGCACCGCCGTGGATCAGCACGGTTTCGCCCTCTCGCAAGCGCCCCATCTGGAACAGGTTGGCCCAGACGGTGAAGTAGGTTTCCGGCAGGCAGGCCGCCAGCTCCGCGCTGTAGCCCTCCGGCCAGCGCAGCAGCTGCGGTGTCGGCGCGACCGCGTACTCGGCATAGCCGCCCGAGGTGATCAGCGCGCAGACCCGATCGTCTACCGACCAGCCGTGGACTCCGTCGCCCAGCGCCGCGATTTCACCCGCGACTTCCAGCCCGAGGATCTGCGAGCTTTTCGCCTGGATCGGATAGCGTCCCTTGCGCTGCAGCACATCGGGCCGGTTGACGCCCGCGGCCTGCACGCGGATCAGCACCTCGTCCGGGCCGGGCACCGGCAGGGGCACGGTGTCGGGCACCAGCACCTCCGGTCCACCAGGAGCGGCAAAGCTGACGGCGCGCATGCTTGCGGGCAGTGCGGACATGGCGCGCTCAGGCCTTCTTCACGTACTGCGCCTTCAGCATCACGCTCATGCCATCGGCACGGCAATCCAGCTCGTGATCACCGGAGACCAGGCGGATGCCCTTGATCTTGGTGCCACCCTTGATCACGGTCGAGGAGCCCTTGAGCTTCAGGTCCTTGATCAGGATCACGGTGTCGCCGTCGGCCAGCAGATTGCCGTGGGCATCCTTCACCACCAGCACGTCGCTGTCCTCGGCCGGCGCCGCCGCTGCCGCAGCGACTGCGGACCATTCGTGTCCGCAGTCCGGGCAGATCATCAGCTCGCCGTCCGGATAGGTGTTCTCCATCCGGCAGCGCGGACAGCTCGGCAATTCGCTCATCGTTGGTTTCCGGTGCTGTCAGCGACTCAGACGCCGTGCAGTTCCACTTCGAACAGCAGCGTCGCATTCGGCGGAATCACGCCACCCGCGCCGCGCGCGCCATAGCCCAGCGACGCCGGGATCACCAGCCGGCGCGTACCGCCGACCTTCATGCCCTTCACGCCCTCGTCCCAGCCCTTGATCACTTCGCCGCCGCCGAGGAAGAAGCTGAACAGCTGGCCGCGGTCCTTGCTGGAGTCGAACTTGGCGCCGGCCTGGCCGTCCTTGTAGAGCCAGCCGGTGTAGTGCACGCGCACGGCGCGGCCGTCGACGGCCTCGGCGCCGCTGCCGACGATGGTGTCTTCGTACTGCAGGCCGGAATCGGTGGTGATCATTTCTTGCTCCATGTGTCGGGCGGCGGCCAGGGAGGCCGGGCGGGGGCGTTATCTGAACATATCCGGCGCCTGTTGCGCTGCAAGCGGGCGATACGAACTGGACTTCAGCCCAGGCGGATCAAGGGGCATTGCATCGGCCGGGGTTCAGGCGAACAGGAGCTCCGCCTCGCGCAGCTGTGCACCGATGTCCACGCCCAGTTCCAGGCCATCGGGCCGGTCCAGCTGGAGCTTGCGCCAGGCCGCGCTCTGGCGGACGCTGGTGTCGTTGTACAGGCGCTCCCTGACCAGTCCGGCAGCCACGGTCACGACGTCGGCGATTTCGATCTGGCTGGTTTCGGCCTGCTGCGGAGGATCGAACACCCGCCCCGGAACCGCGGCCAGATTGGGCGGGAAGCGCCAGCTCGCCAGAATCTGCCCGCCCACCCGCGCCTGCAGCAGATCGATCAGCTGGTCGACCATTTCCACGCTGCCGACCAGCTCCGGTCGGGCATCGGCGAGATACAGGATCGGCAGCGTGCCGATCTGGTGGATCAGTCCTGCAAGGAAGGCTTCGTCAGGATCGAGAGCGCTGTGGTGTTCGGCGTAGACCTGCGACAGGGCCGCGACCTCGATGCTCGATCTCCAGTGTTGTGCCAGGCGCTCGCGCAGCGCCGCAAGCCGGGGCTTCGGTGCTCCGTGCAGCGACAGGCACAGCAGCAGCCGCCGTATCGAGGTCAGCCCCATGCGGGTGATCGCGGCCTGCAAGGTCCGGACCGGTGCCGTGCCAGCGTACAACGGACTGTTGGCGAAGCGGATCAGCCGCGCCGCCGCCGAAGGATCGCGGGAAATCTGCGTGGCCAGTTCCTGGGCGGACAGCTGCTCGTTGCGCGCCGCCTCCGCCAGTGGTCCCAGCAGGCCGGGTGCGGCGCCGGGCAGGACGCTGTCGTGCAGCAGCAGCTTCGAGATCTCCGCCTCGAACCTGGTCGCGGTCGCTTGGAGGTGTGCACTCGGCGTGGCAGGCATCTGGGGCTCCCGGGCTACGGCGATACAGCTTAAACCCGCATCCAGCAGCGCCGCTGCGGGTCCGGGCCATTGTAGGACCGCTGAGCGGGCCTGGCCCGCAACCTAGGCGTCGACCGTCGCCGAGCGCCGCCAGAACGCGCGCAAGCTGTAGAACACCGGCACCCCCAGCGCGATCAGCGCCAGTCCGATCGCCGTATCCACCGGCATCGTCCACACCGTGTTGACGATCAGCAGCAGCGACACCAGCACGAACACCGCCGGTACGAAGGGGTAGCCGACGACGCGGTAGGGCCGCGCCAGTTCCGGGCGCTTGCGGCGCAGCACCATCACTGCAGCGCAGCACAGGCCATAGAAGATCCAGGACGAGAACACCACGTAGTTGGTGAGCTGGTCGAAGCTGCCCATCATCGCCATCACCACCGCGATCAGCGCCTGCGTCAGCACAGAAATCACCGGCACGCGCGAGGCAGGGCTGAGGTAGCCGAGCTGGCGGAAGAACAAGCCATCCTGCGCCATCGCATAGGGCACGCGCGCATTGGTCAGCACCGAGCCGTTCATGGCGCCGAGCGCGGAGATCACGAAGGCGATGGAGACCGCCCCCACCGCCGCCGCACCCATGAAGCTCATCGCCGCCTTGGTCGCCACCGGCAGCGCATCTGGATGGTTCGAGGCGTTGGCCGACAGCACCTCGGCGAAGGGCAGGGCGAGGAAGTAGCCGAGGTTGATCAGGCAATAGATCACCAGCACCAGCAGCACCCCGAGGATCAGCGACAGCGGCACATTCCTCTCCGGGTTCTTCACCTCGCCCGCGGCCATCGGCAGGTTGTTCCAGCCGTCGTAGGCCCACAGCGCCGCCAGCATCGCCAGGCCCAGGCCGCTGAGGTTCAGCGTCTGCACGCCACCGGATTCGCCCAGATGGTCGACGCTCGCCGCAGGACTGAAGCCCAGCACGCCGACGGTGAGCCCGAGGATCAGCAGCAGCTTCACGCCGGTGATGAAGGACTGGAAGTGCCCGCCGACCGTCACCTGCAGGCAGTTGAGTGCGGTGAAGAACAGGATGAACAGCACGCCCATGCCGGCCTTGCCGCCGACCATGCCGAGATCCATCGCGCCTTCGAGAAATGTGGCGGCGCCCACGGCGTAGGCCGCGATCGTGCCCGGCCCGGCGATCCAGAAGCGGGTCCAGCCGAACAGGAAGGCGCTGAGGTCGCCGTAGGCCTCCCGCAGGTAGACGTACTCGCCGCCGGCCCGCGGAAACATTCCGCCCAGCTCCGCGTAGGTCAGCGCGCCGGCCAGCGACAGCAGGCCCGCCAGCACCCAGGCCAGCAGCACCCATCCGGGCGCACCCACCTGCTGCGCCATGATCCCCGACTTCAGGAACACGCCAGTGCCGATCATCGAGCCGACGACGATGGCAGCGGCGTCGATGAAACCCAGGCCGCGGATCAGGCGAGTGGTCATGTGGAAAGCAAGTGGAGGGTCCGGCCGATACTACATCGGCCGAACGCCCCGCAGCTTGCGTCCCTGCGCTGCTACTGGTTGAGCTGCTCGAGAATCAGCGGGCGGACGTCGCTCCAGATCGTGGTGCCGGTGTCGGTGGTCTCGAGGATCCACAGCGTCGCGCTGTAGTCCTTGTCGAAGTCCATCCACGGCGTCGCCCCGAACAGGCCAGGCGCGGTGAGCTCCGGCCCGTTGCTGCCGGGATGCGCGTCCGCCGAGGTGATCCACCAGCCGTTGCTGTACTGGTCCAGTTCGCTGTCGTCGGCCACCGGCTTGAACAGCACCGGGCGCGCTCCGATCTGGTCGGAACTGGCGCTGGCGGCGCTTTCGGCGGACAGCACCTGCTGGCCGTTGGCCCGCCCGCCGTCGAGGAACATGCGCATGAACTTCAGGTAGTCGCTGGTGTTGGACAGCGCGCCGCCGCCGATGCGCGGATTGTTGTTGCCGACGTAGCGGAAGCTGCTCAACTGCAGCGGATCGCCGATGCGCTGCTTGAACAGCTGCACCCAGGAAATGCCCGCGGCTTGCTGCGCGACGTAGCCGGCCAGCTGGTAACCCGCGCCGCTGTAGTTGAACACGAGGCCCGGCGCGAAATTGAGCGGCGTATCGGCGATCTCCTGTGCGCAGGCCTGCAGCGTGGTGGTGTCGTCCTCCATGCAAGGCGAGCCAAACGGCAGGCCGGAGGTATGGTTCAGCAGCATGCGCATCGTGATCGTGGCCTTGGCCAGCGGCCAGGTCAGGGTGTTGCCGATATAGGTCGAAACCGGCTCATCCAGGTCGAGCAGGCCGCTGTCCGCCAGCGACAGGATCGCTGCCGCCGAGGCCGGCTTGCTGGCGGAGGCGACCAGGATGGTCATGCCGCTGCGCAGGTTGCCGCCGGCGCGCTCGAACACCGTGCGGCCGCGAAGCTCCAGCGCGAACATGTAGCCCTCCACCTGGCCCGCGTCGGTACCCAGATAGCTGTCCAGCGCCGCCGCCAGCGCGGTCCAGTCGTAGACCACCACCTTCAGCGTGGTCTCCGCGGTCCGCGTGCCGCCGGTCCCGGTGGCGGTCAGCCGGTAGGTGGTCGTGGCGTTGGGCGAGACGCTGATGCTGCCATCCACCGCGCGATTGCCGATGCCCTGGTCGATGCTGACCTGCGTGGCGTTGGTCGTGGTCCAGCTCAGCGTGGCGGATTCTCCCCTCACCACGGTTGCCGGTGCGACGCCGAAGCTGTCGACGACGGGCGCCGGGATCACCGTGACCGTGACCTCCGCCGTGGTGGAGCCGCCGAGCCCGGTGGCGGTGAGCCGGTAGGTCGTGGTCGCCGAGGGGCTGACCGAGACGCTGCCGTCCACCGTACGCGGACCGACCCCCTGGTCGATGCTTACCAGCGTCGCGTTGGATGTGTCCCATTGCAGCTGGGCGCTGCCGCCGGCCGGGATTGTCGCAGGGCTGGCGGTAAAACTGGCCACGCTGGGGGCCGCCGGCGCCACGGTGATCGTTACCGTAGTGGTGGCCGTGCGGCTGCCGGCGCTGTTGGTCGCCGTGAGCGTGTAGGTGGTGGTGACCAGCGGACGGACCGCGACCGAGCCCTGCGCCGGCTGTGTGCCCACGCCCGGCTCGATGCTCACCTGCGTCACGTTGGCGGCATTCCAGCTCAGGGTGGCAGCCTGTGTCGGCAGGATGCTGGCGGGGCTGGCTGCGAAAGACTGAATCAGCGGCAGCGACTCGCCCCCGGGGGCATTGTCATCTCCACCGCCGCCACCACCGCCTCCGCAGGCGGCGAGACATAACAGGCTCAGGACGCCGAGCATCCGGCTCAGGCTTGGAACGGGGGGCACGGGCGTATCTCCACTGACTGGGTTTATTGGGGCTGCATCAGGGGAGCAGTTCCTTAATTGTGTGTCGCGTGGAACCGGCCAGCCATGCTCGCACAGACAGTAGGCAGGAGTCCGCAGGGCTGGACAAACGGTTCCGGATGGCGGCCCAGAAGGTCGCCCGGCTGTTTCTCTCCAGGCCGGCGCCCGCCAATAAAAAAGGGGCTTCCGAAGAAGCCCCCTGGCCTTCCACCCGTGCGCAGGCTTACGGCGCTGCAAACACCTGGAACGCCGGCGAAGCCCAGCCCAGCCCCGAGCTGGCCGGCACTGCCGGCAGCGGCCGGCCACCGTAGACCGGCGTGCTGGCATTGCCGTAGGCCATCCACGCAATGGTCGGCTGCTGGCTCACGCCGGGCTTGCTGAAGTCGCAGACGCCATCGGGGAATACCGCCTGTAGCTGTGCCCACTGTTCGTCGGTGAAGGCCTGCGGGCCGTAGTTGTCGGTGCGGTCCAGAGGCTTGAGCTGGCACTTGTTGGTGTCGGTGGTGATGGCGTCGCCGGCCCCCGTGCGCGGCGTGCCGTAGATGCCCACCACCAGCGGACCGCAGATGCCGTCCGTGAGCTTCTGGCCCAGGCCATCGAAGCAGGCGTCCTGCAGATCCGCCGGCTTGTTCGTCACCAGCTTCTGCGCGATCGGTGCCGTGCTGCTGTCCTGTTCCACCGCGGTGAGCCAGCGGTCCATCGCGATGAAGCTGTTCCTGGCGCAGCTGTTGTCGCCGAGGATCGGCACCGGGCCTTCCCAGATCAGCTGGTTGTCGTGGTGGCCGTGCGCGCGATCCAGGCGTGCGCGCATCGCGTAGGCGCGGTAGGCGTCGTGGAAGGCGCCCGGATCCGGACCGCGGCAATCGATGATCGCCACTTCGTCCATGTTGTTGCCCTCGTTGATCATGCCCGTGCGATAGGCATTGGCCAGCGCCGGCTGCACCGCCGCCACGCGCTCGTCGATGACGTTGGCGTCCTGGTCGGCGCCGCCGATCTTGACGTTCAGGTCGACGAACTGCGCCGGCAGGATCAGGCCCTGCTGCAGCGCCTTGAGGCCGTACTGCACGCCGATATTGTCCAGCGGGAAGCCGGCGAAGCCGCGACCGATCTGCTGCTCCATCGGCGTCCAGAGTGCCGGCGGGCGCGGGCCCAGCAGGTTGATCGCCGCGTCCTGCACCGAGCAGCGCGTGCCGCCGGGATTGGTGTCGGGGTGGTAGCGCTGTTCATCGCTGATGCCGCCGCAGGGATCGGTCGGTACCGCGACGTGGAACTGCGCGCTGTCGCTGACCTCGGAGTTGGCGATGGTGAGGTGGTCCTGCACCGCCGCCATCTGCGTCGGCAGCCACGCCACGCCGCCCCACTGCGAGGGATCGAGGAAGTAGTCCAGCGTCAGGTGGTAATCGAGGAACTGCGTCGCGGTACTCCAAGCATCCGGGAACGAGCAGGTCGGCAGGATGCCCTGGTAGATGCCGGGATAGGCGTTGGCGATCTGCTGCTGCGCCAGCGAGCCGCCCGAGCAGCCCTCGCCGACGGTGTAGCGCAACTCGCCGTACTGCTCGATCACGCGCTCCTTGGCCATCACCAGCGACTCCGCCTGCAGCGCGACGTTGCAGTTCTGGGCGCTGTGGTCCAGCGCCGTCGACATCACCGCGTAGCCCAGGCCCAGCGCGTACTCGGTGGCGTCCTTCAGCACCTCCAGCGGCAGGCCCACCGGCAGCAGCTCGCCGCCGACGATGGGGGTATCGGTGCCGCTGCTCGGGGTCACCGGCGGCGCTTCGCCGGTCTGGTATTGCACGCCGCAGGAGAAGCCATGGTTGATCAGCAGCTTGCGGTTGAACTGCGGTTGCGGCGCCGCACCCGTCCAGGGCTGCTCCGGCTGGTACAGCGCCGCGATCTTGTACTGGTCGCGATCCTGGTAGCCGGTCTCGACGCGCACGATGAAGGGCACCGTCACACCCTGGTCCGTGGTGGTCTCGGCGACGTCGGCAGGCGGGCTCTCCGGGTCATAGGGCTGCAGGCCCGGCAGCAGCGGATTGCTCGACTTGTAGACGAAGGCGTACTCCGGCGGCTGGTTGCACTGCGCATCCACCGCACCCTCGTTGAGGCAGGTCCAGGGCTGCAACTGCGGACCCGCGAACACCGGGCCGCCGTGCGGGTGATTGGTCAGCGTCACGCTTGCGGCGCCGGTGCCAGGCAAGCTCGCCGTGATGGTGTTCGCGCCGATCGCCATGCCGCTGACCAGGCCGACCACGCGACCATCCGCACGCCGCAGGAACTGCGCGCTGGCATCCGCTCCCGCCACGATCACCTTGAGCTTGCTCGCATCCGCACCCGCCGGCAGCTTCACCTCCAGCAGTGCATCGCCGCTGGAGATCAGGTCCGCACGGTTCGACAGCACGCGGATCTGCACGGCGCCGTTGTTGTCATCGCCGCGGGCGCCTCCGGACACCGGGTCCGACCTGCCGCAGGCGGCCAGCGTCGAGACCAGAAGCAGGGAAGCAAGGGACAGGAACAGCTGACGCGACAGGGTCATGGCGTGGCCGTGCTAGGGAAAGGTGGCGGTGGATTTGCAGCGCTTGATTATAGGCAGCCGCACTGCGGTCCCAGTGGGCGCGGGACCGACCCGGATAGGGGGTGGCAATGCCTGCTCCGGCTGCGGGCAACCCTTCGACCGTTTAGTTTTTCTAACCGGTCTACTGAATACATATCAATTGTTGCAGTGCAACAAGACGGGGTATCTTGCACTCACTGAAGCAACACCAAGCAACCGGAGGTACCTGCAAATGTTCGCCACCATCATCGTCGCCAGCGTCGCGGTGAGCCTGCTGTCGGTCGCCTTCAACGAGTTCTCCGACGCCCGCTAAGGCCCGCGACGGAACCCATATACCCCCTGCCGCGCACCGCGGCCCAGTCCGAAGCACTGGTAAACGCTCTCCTCCAGATCCCGCCATGGGATCTACATTTAGGCCACGGACCCCCTCCGTGGCCTTTTCCTTTTGGTCGACTGTTCGGCGTTCTTCACGTCCAGCGCCGCCTCCTGCAGCAGCCACTGGCGGAAGGCCGCGACCTCCGGCCGGCCCTCCGCAGTGTTTGCCGTGACGGTGTAGTACGCCCGCCCCAGCCGGATCGGCAGCGGGAAGGCCACAGCCACATCCCCGCGTTCCAGCTCGTCCGATGCAAACAGCGGTGTCGCCAGGGTCACGCCGAGCCCGTCGGTGGCCGCGTCCAGCGCCAGCGTCGAGTGGTCGAACTGCAGGCCACGGCGCGGATCGACGCTGTTGACGCCGGCCTGCCGCAGCCACTGCGCCCAGCCCGAATGCGAGCGGTCCTTGATGTGCATGTCGCCGTGCAGCAGCGTGTGATGCTGCAGGTCGTCGGGGCTGCGCAGCGGATGCGGACCCTGCTTCAGCAAGCGCGGATGGCACATCGGCACGATATCCAGCGCGAACAGCAGGTCAACGAACTCGCCGTCCGGGCGCACATCGCTGAAGCGGATGTCGATGTCGGGCTCGGGCGGTGCCTCGTCGACATCGTCGGCCGTCGCCATGCGTGCCGTCAGCAGATTGCCGCTGGCCAGCACGCGCACGTCGATGCCGTGGTGCGCGGACAGGAAGCGGTGCAGTCGCGGCATGATCCAGCGCGAGGCGAAGGTAGGTGTCGCCCGCAGCGTCAGCCGCGGCGTGCGGCCGAAGTCGCGCAGCTCGCTGACGCCCCGGGCGAGCAGATCGAAGGCCCGCTGGAACACCGGCAGGGCGGCCATCGCCGCCGGGGTCAGCTCGATCCGCCGCGGCAGGCGCTTGAACAGCTCGACGCCGAGCTGTTCCTCCAGCGCCTTGATCTGGTGGGTGACCGCCGCCGGCGTCACGAACAACTCGTCCGCCGCCTTGCGGAAGCTGCGATGCCGCGCCACCGCCTCGAAGGCGCGGAGGGCATTGAGCGGCGGGAGTCGGGCGTGGGGCACGGTATTCGGGCAGGGCGGCGCGAGCCTGGCGATCAGGCCCTCCCGGCCAGTGTAGCGGGGAGCGGCTGGGGGAGACCTACCCGGATGGAGAAACCGCCCCGCCGACCTGCTTTCTAGCCGAGGTACGAAACCCCGGTCAGCTGCTCCGAGACTTCCCACAGCCGCCGCGATGCGTCGGTGTCCAGCGCACGATCGCTGCGGGTTGCCTTCGCCGGATAGCCGCGCAGCTCCTTGAAGCCGTCGGGGCCGTAGTAGTCGTTGCTGCTTACATCCGGCATCGTCGCGGCATAGAGCGATGACAGCGCGCCGACCTCGGCCGTGTTGATCAGGAACTTGAGGAAGATCGGCGTGACGATCTTGACGTAGGCCCGGCGCAGCGCACTGTTGGCCTTCTTGATGTTGGTGGCGGCGAAGCCCGGATGCGCTGCCGCCGCGAGGGTCTGCGCGCCGCGGGCTTCGAGGCGCCGGGCCAGTTCCAGCGCGAACAGCATGTTGGCGAGCTTGCTGTTGGCGTAGCCGCCGAACTCGGTGTACGGCGTGTGCCCGTAGTTGAGGTCGTCGATGTCCAGGCCATCGCCGCGCCAGTGGCCGAGGCTGCCCAGGGTGATGATGCGCGAGCCCGGCGTCGCCATGATCTTGTCGATCAGCAGCCCGGTCAGTGCGAAGTGCCCCAGGTGGTTGGTGCCCATCTGGCTCTCGAAACCGTCCACGGTGCGGCTCAGCGGCACGCCGAGAATGCCGGCGTTGTTGATCAGCAGGTCCAGCTTGTCGTGCCGGCGATGGAATTCGGCAGCGAAGGCACGCACGGAGGCGAGGCTGGCCAGGTCCAGGGTCATCAGCTCTGCCTTGCCGTTCGGCACGCGCTGGCGCAGCCCGGCCAGCGCGTCGGCGGCCTTCTCCGGGTTCCTGCAGGCCATGACGACCTGGGCGCCGGCGGCGGCGAAGGCGACGGACATCTCCAGCCCGATGCCGCTGTTGGCGCCCGTGATGACCACGCTGCGCCCTGCCTGCGACGGCATCCGGTCGCTCGTCCACTTCTGAATCACGCCAGCCTTCCTGTTGGTTTGTTGCGGGGTTCACGCCGCACCCCGATCGCCGCCTGGGCGGCGAGGGCGCAGCCCCGGAACCTTAGCGGATGC
>DATILC010000200.1:0-5699 GCA_035476855.1 Solimonas sp.
CGCCGCAGGGCTGTCCGGCACGGTCTCGCGCAGCAGGCGCGGCAGTCGACTGACACAGCGGTACAGCACGGCGCCCACCGGCCCCAGTGCGAAGAACCACAGCAGCACGCTGAACAGGCGCTCGTGCGACTGGATGAACAGCGCGCCCAGCAACGAGCGATGGCTGGCGTCCGGCTGCGGCCCGCGCTGCAATGCGGCGGCCAGCTGCGCGGCGGCGGCGACATCGCCGGCCTCGCGCGCCGCGATCAGCAGCTGCACGTCCTCGGCCAGGTCACGCGGCCCCAGGCACAGCAGCAGCACCAGCGAGGACCAGGCCAGCTCGGCGATCGGATGGCTGAACTGCTGGCTGATCCACCAGATCAGCAGCAGCGGCGGCAGCAGCACCAGTGCCGGCGCCAGCGGCGAGCGCCACAGCCCGGGCCAGGGCAGGCCGCGCATCAGCAGGCGCACGTAGCCGAGGAACAGCAAGGGCCGTCCCCAACCGGGAATCTGGCCGAGCAGGCGTTCCAGTCCCAGCGCGATGAGGATGCCGATCAGGTTCATGCGCCTACTTTACCGGTGAGCGCCGCGCGGTACCTCGCCCAGTCGAAGCAGGGGCCCGGATCGGTCTTGCGCCCGGGGGCGATGTCCGAGTGCCCGGCGATCCGCGCCGGCGTGATCCGCGGGTAGGCCTGCAGCAGCGCCCGCGTCACCCGCACCAGCCGCGCGTACTGCTTGGCGGTGAAGGGCTTGCTGTCGCAGCCCTCCAGCTCGATGCCGATGGAAAAGTCGTTGCAGCGCTCGCGGCCGTCGAAGCGCGAGACCCCGGCATGCCAGGCGCGCTGGCCGAAGGGCACGTACTGGGTGACGCGGCCATCGCGGAAGATGCACAGGTGCGCCGAAACGCGCAGGTCCTTGATGGTCTCGAAATAGGGATGCGCCGCCGGGTCGAGGCTATTGGTGAACAGGGCATCGATCCAGTGGCCGCCGAAGCGGTCCGGCGGCAGCGAGATGTTGTGGACCACCAGCAGGCTGATGTCGTCGGCATCCGGTCGCGGGTCGTGGTTGGGGGAAGGCAGGCGCCGTGCCGCCGGGAGCCAGCCCTCGGGCAGTTCGATCGCCATCGGGGAACCTGCGTCGCGATATGGCGTCAGTATGCTGCTCAAGCTATAACCACCCGCAAAACCATTCCAGGATTGAAGACCATGACCAAGGCGCTGCTCGCCGCGCTGGGCCTGCTGCTGTCGGCCACCGCCCTCGCCGCCAAACCGGCGGCACCGGTGTATCCGCAGCTGGGCATCGCCTACCAGAAGCATATCCTGCCCAATGGCCTGACGCTGATCCTCCACGAGGACCACAAGGCGCCGCTGGTGGCGGTCAACGTCTGGTACCACGTTGGCAGCAAGGATGAGCCGACCGGACGCCAGGGCTTCGCCCACCTGTTCGAGCACCTGATGTTCAATGGCTCGGAGAACCACAACGACGAGTTCTTCCGGCCGCTGTCCGAAGTCGGCGCCACCAAGGTCAACGGCACCACCTGGAACGACCGCACCAACTACTTCGAGACCGTGCCGGTGACGGCGCTGGACCGCGCGCTGTGGCTGGAATCGGACCGCATGGGCCATCTGCTCGGCGTGGTCGACCAGAAGAAGCTCGACGAGCAGCGCGGCGTGGTGCTGAACGAGAAACGCCAGGGCGAGAACCAGCCCTACGGCCGCATCTGGGAAGTGATCATGCGCTCGATCTACCCGAGCGGACATCCCTACTCCTGGACCACCATCGGCTCGGAGAAGGACCTCAATGCGGCGACGCTGGAGGACGTGAAGGCCTGGTTCCGCAGCCACTACGGCGCCGCCAATGCCACGCTGGTGGTGGCCGGCGACATCGACCCGGCGCAGGTACTGCAGAAGGTCCAGCTCTACTTCGGCGACATTCCCTCCGGCCCGGTGCGCGAACGCCTCGGCGCCTGGCCGGCGCAGCGCAGCGGCAGCAAGCGTGCCGTGCTGCAGGACCGCGTGCCGCAGTCGCGCGTGCTCAAGGTCTGGAACGGTCCCGGCTTCTGCGATGCCGACACGCCGCTGCTGGCGCTGGCCAACGACACCCTGGTCGAGGGCAAGAACAGCCGCCTGTACCAGCGCCTGGTCTACCGCGAGCGTATCGCCACCAGCGTCGGCGGCGGCAGCTCGCCCTTCGAGATCGCAGCACCGCTGACGCTCGACGCCTACGTCCAGCCCGGCGGCGACAGCGCCGCGGCGGAAGCCGCGATGGAGTCGGAACTGGCGCGCTTCCTGCGCAGCGGACCGACGCCGACCGAACTGCAGCGCGCCAAGACCCGCTACTTCGCCGCCAAGGCGCGCGCGCTGGAACAGATCGACGGTTACCGCGGCAAGGCGCTGGCGCTGGCCACCTACCAGGTCTACTGCGGCTCGCCGGATGCCTACGCCGCCGAATCCGAACGCGTGCGCCGTGCAACACCGGCCGAGGTGCAGCGCGCAGCGCGCACCTGGATGGCGGACGGCCAGTTCACCCTGCTGGTCGAGCCCTTCCCCGAATACAGCGCCAACCAGCAAGGCGCTGACCGCAGCACGCTGCCCGGCCCCGGCGAACCGCCGCCGCTGCGGCTGCCGCCGCTGCAGCACTTCGAGTTGTCGAATGGGCTGAAGGTGGCGCTGGCCGAGTACCCGTCGGCACCGGTGGTGCTGATGAGCCTGGTCGCCAACGCCGGCTTCGCCGCCGACCTCGGCGGCCGCCCCGGCAGCGCCCGGCTGATGCTCGACATGCTCGACGAGGGCACGCGCACGCGCGACGCGCTGGCGATCGCCGCGCGCAAGGAAGAACTGGGTGCGGAACTCGGCGCGGGCACCGATCTCGACAGCTTCGTCGTGTCGCTCAATGCACTGAGCAACCGCCTGCCGGAATCAGTGGAGCTGTTCGCCGACGTGCTGCTGAATCCCTCGTTCCCGGCGAACGAACTGGAGCGCATCAAGCGCCAGTCGATCGCGGCGATCCAGCAGGAGAAGGCCCAGCCGGCCGGCATCGCCGGCCGCATCTATCCGCGTCTGCTGTATGGACAGGGACATGCCTATGGCGGCGCCCTGAGTGGCTTCGGCAGCGAGGAAGACATCGCGGCGCTCGATGCCGCCGCACTGCGCGCGGTCTACGCGCGCTGGCTGCGGCCCGACAATGCAACGCTGCTGGTGGTCGGCGACACCAGCGTCGCGCGCATCCGGCCCTTGCTGGAGCAACGCCTCGGCGGCTGGCGTGCACCGGCAGAGCCGCTGCCGCAGAAACCCCTGGCCACCGTCGAACTGCCGTCGAAGCCGCGCGTCTTCCTGGTCAACCGCAGCGGCAGCCCGCAGTCCTACATCGTCGCTGCCCATCTGGCGCCGCCGCTGAGCGATCCGGATGACATCGCCATGCGGCTGGCCGGCGACGCCTTCGGCGGCGATTTCCTGTCGCGCGTCAATCTCAACCTGCGCGAGGACAAGCACTGGAGCTACGGCGTGCGCAGCGATGTCGCACCCACCCAGGCGCAGCGGCCGTTCGTGCTGCGAGCGCCAGTACAGGTCGACAAGACCGCCGATGCCCTCAAGGAACTGCTGCGCGAATACCAGGGCCTGATCGGCGAGCGTCCGCTGCAGGCGGACGAGGTGCGCGCCTCGCAGGATCGCATCGTGCGTCGCCTGCCCGGCAGCAACGAGACCTCAGCGGAGATCGCCCAGTCCTACATGACATTGCTGAAGTACGGCCTGCCGGAGAACTACTGGAATGCGCTGCCGGCCAAGGTCGAGGCCTTGCAGCCGGACCTGGTCAACGCGGCCGCGCGCAGGCTGGTACAGCCGGGCGCCCTGACCTGGGTGATCGTCGGCGACCTGTCGCGCATCGAGGCGCCGGTGCGCGCGCTCGGACTGGGCGAGGTGCAGGTGCTGGATGCCGACGGCAATCGCCTGCCGGAACCGGCGGCGAAATAGCCGGGCAAGAAAAAAGCCGCTGGCATCAACGCCAGCGGCTTGTCTGCAACTTTTGCTTGCGGCGCTGTGCGCCTTATTCCATCTCGCCCAGCGGGCGGTCGAAGGTGTAGCGCGCCGGCTCGACGATCCAGCGCTTCGCCGGATCCACCGGCGGCTCGCCCTGCACGATCGACAGCGGCAGGTTGAGTACGAACAGGCCCACGCCCAGCACGGTGGCGACCAAGCTGACCGGCCGCACCAGCAGCAGATCAACCGCCATGGCACCGGCCGTCGGCTTGTCGGTCGCGGGATCGCGATACTCGTCGGCATGTGCCGCCGCGGCGCTCAGCGCAAGAATGGCGGCAGCAGCGAAATTGAACAGTTTCATGACCATCCCCCAAACGATTTTCCAGCAGCGACAGCAGCTTAGGCGGCAGTTCAAAAGCTGTCAATCAACTTCGGCGCGGCCCTACAATCAGCGCCATGGACACGGTCTACCTGGCGGCCGACCCGATCGAGGCGGAAATCCTGCGCGAATACCTGGCGGCACACGGCATCGCCTGCCTGGTGCTGGGCGCCGGCCTTTGGTCAGGCCGCGGTGAGCTGGGCGCCGACCCCTACCCGCGGCTGTGCCTGCAGGACCCGGCCGATCATCTGCGGGCGCGCGAACTGCTGCGGCAGTACGAGCACCGGCGCCATGCGCAGGCCGAGTGGCTCTGCGCCTGCGGCGAATCCTCGCCGGTCAATTTCGAGAGTTGCTGGCACTGTGGCCGAGGCCGCGAGACATGATCCACCTGGCCCTGTACCAGCCGGAAATCCCGGGCAACACCGGAAATATCATCCGGCTCTGCGCCAACAGCGGCGCACAGCTGCACCTGATCCACCCGCTGGGATTCCGCATGGAAGATGCCGCGCTGCGGCGGGCCGGGCTGGATTATCACGAGTACGCGGCAGTGCGGGAGCACGCCGACTGGACTGCTTTCCGCGCCGCGCTGCCGCAGGCGCGGCTGCTGGCCTTCAGCACGCGCGGCCGTACGCGTTACGACCGGGTGAGCTACCGCGACGGGGATGTGCTGCTGTTCGGCCCGGAGACTCGCGGACTGCCGCAGGATCTGCTGGAGGAACTGCCAGAGGAACAGCGGCTGTGCCTGCCGATGCGGCCCGGCAACCGCAGCCTGAACCTGTCGAATGCCGCGGCGATCACGGTGTACGAGGCCTGGCGGCAGCGGGATTTCTGCTAGCGATGAAACAAACACGCCCTTTGCCGCGGATCACGCGGATGAACGCGGATGAACGCGGATTAAAAGATTCTTATATGCCTTGATCCGCGTCGATCCGCGTAATCCGTGGCAAAAATCTTTCGGCTGTTCAGCCCAGTTCAGCCCGCGCCGGCCGCGTCGCCAGCCGCATCACGGCCTCGACCGGCGTCAGCTCACCCTGGATCACGCCGTTGACCGCCTCGGTGATCGGCATTTCCACGCCCAAGCGCCGCGCCAGGCGCAGCACCTCCGGCGCGGCCTTGACGCCCTCGACCACCTGCTGGATTTCCTTGATCGCCTCGGGCACCGACTTGCCCTGCGCCAGCAGCAGGCCCATGCGGCGGTTGCGCGACTGGTTGTCGGTGCAAGTCAGCACCAGGTCGCCCATGCCGGCCAGACCCATCAGGGTCTCGGGCTTGCCGCCCAGTGCCTTGGCCAGGCGCATGATCTCGGTCAGGCCGCGGGTGATCATGCCGGCGCGGGTATTGGCGCCGAGGCTGAGGCCGTAGGC
>DATILC010000201.1:0-14914 GCA_035476855.1 Solimonas sp.
CTGCCGGCACGTATCACCGCGCTGCTCTATGGCCTCGGCGGCAGCCTTGACGACGCCACGCGCACCTGGCGTCAGCTGCTGGCGGAACGTCCGCAGCACGGCTGGCGCTCGCATACCTGGGCGGTGCTGGCGGAAGTTTCCTCGGCTTCGCTGCGCAGCGAAGAGTCCGACGGCAGCGTGGTGGTGCCGGCTTCGCTGGAGGCCAGTCTCGACGAGGTGCTGCACATGCAGTGGCGCGCGCTGCTGATCCTGGTCGCCTTCTTCGCGTTCTTTGCCACCGGTAGCATGTTCTGATGCGTCTGTTCCTGATGTTGTGGCTGGCGCTGGCCGCCGGCACGGCCACTGCGGCCGAACGTGTGGTGACGCTGGCGCCTCATCTGGCCGAACTGGTCTGCGCCGCCGGCGCCTGCGACAAGCTGGTCGGCGTGGCGAAGTACACGGACGAGCCGGGCGCGCGTGGCAAGCCGCGCATCGGCGATGCCTTCACGGTCAATGCCGAGGCCGTGCTGGGCCTGCGTCCGGACCTGGTGCTGGCCTGGAACGGCGGCACCTCGCCGCAGCTGACCGAGCGCATCCGCGCCGCCGGCATCCCGGTGCGCTGGGTGACGGTGCGCAAGCTTGACGACATCGGCCGCGCGATCGTGGAACTGGGCGGACTGCTCGGCAGCAGGCCGGCGGCCGAGCAGTCCGCCACGACCTATCGCCAGCGTCTCGACGCCATTCGTCTGCGATTCCGCGGCCGCGCGCCGCTGCGGGTGTTCTACCAGCTGGAAGTGCAGCCGATGTTCACGCTGAGCCAGCGCAGCCCGGTCAGCGAAAGCATCGCGCTGTGCGGCGGCGCCAACGTCTTCGCCGCGCTGCCGCAGCTGTCGGCGCCGGTCGGGGTCGAGGCAGTGCTGGCGGCGAGCCCCGATGTGATCGTGTTCGGCCGCCAGGACATGACTGCCGAGATCCGCGGGTTCTGGAAGAAATGGCCGCTGGTGCGCGCGGTGGCGCATGGCCAGCTTTACGAGGTGGATGCTTCGACGCTGACGCGGCAGTCGCCGCGCGTGCTCGACGGGATCGAGGAGCTGTGCCAGGCGATGGACAGCGCGCGGCGGGTTTACCTCAGCGGCGGTGATTCCAGCTGACCTCGCCTGCGCCATCGGCGCGCGCCAGGGTGCGCGCGATCACGAACAGGTAGTCCGACAGGCGGTTGAGGTACTGCATCGCGAAGGGACTCAGCGGCTCCTCCGCATGCAGCGTCCACAGCGCGCGCTCGGCGCGCCGCGCCACTGCCCGCGCCATGTGTGCCTGCGCGGTCGCCGGCGAACCGCCGGGCAGCACGAATTCCTTCAGCGGCGGCAATGATTCGTTGAGCGCGCCGAGTTCCTCGTCGAGTTTCTCCACATGGGCTTCGGTGACCAGCGCGTGGCCAGGCATGGCCAGTTCGCCGCCCAGGTTGAACAGTTCATGCTGGATGCGCTGCAGGCTGGCATCGAGTGCCGGTGCCAGCGACTGCGTGCGCAGCAGGCCGATGTGGCAGTTCAGCTCGTCGACATCGCCCATCGACTGCACACGCTGGTGCGCCTTTGACAGGCGGCCGCCGGTGGCCAGGCCCGTGGTGCCGGTGTCGCCGGTGCGGGTGACGATCTTGCTGAGTCGGTTGCCCATGGTGCCTGCGTCGGTGGATGCCTGAAGAACCCGCTCCCCCGGCAAGGGGAGCGGGCTTGCAGCTTACGGCGCGTAGCGCAGCGAGACAAAGAAGGCTGCGCCCTGCTGGTTGTAGCCGAAGGCGGTCTGGTACTCCTTGTCGAGCACGTTCTCCAGCTTGCTCTCCAGGCTCCAGCCTTCACCCAGGCCCAGCGTGCCGTAGAGGTTGAGCAGGCCGTACCCCGGCAGCTTGACCGGCGTGGCCGGGAAAGTGCCGAAGTTGGTGTCCGGGCGCTCGGAACTGCTGGTCACGCCCAAGCCCAGGCTGTGCGGGCCAAAGCGGCGCTGCAGCTTGGCGGCAGCCGAGCGCTTGGCGCGACGCGCCAGCTGCCGGTCGGTGTCCTCGTTGACCGGGTCCTGCAGCAGGCCGCTGACGGTGGCCGACCAGACCGCCGTGTGCCAGTTGTAGCTCAGGTCCAGGCCCTGGTTGCTGGATTCGCTGACGTTGTTGTTCTGGCCGCCGGAGAAGACGATCTGGTCGTCGGTGTCGGTACGGAACGCGCGCAGGTCGATGCGCTGCGACTTGCCGATGCGCTGGCGCAGGCCCAGCTCGACGTTGCGCGATTCCTCCGGCCGCAGGTCCGGGTTGCCGCCGAAGCCGGCGAAACGTTCGGTGGCATTGGGAATGCGGAAGCCGGTGCCGGCCGAGACGATCAGCTGGGTTGAGGCGAACAGGTCGAAGCCGTACTCGGCGTTCCAGGTCGTTTCGCTGCCGTAGCTGTCGTGGTCGCCGTGGGCGACGCCGAACACGCCATGGTGGCGGCCGAGGTCGAAGCTGTCCTGTACATGCGCCGAGTACAGTTCCAGCTCGTCGCGGATGCGCGTGTCCGGGAACGGCGGAAAGCCCGGGAACAGGATGTCGGCTTCCTCGCGGGCGGCGGTGGCGCCGACGCTGAGGGTATGGCTGCCCAGCGTGAAGACGTTGCGCCAATCAGCCTGGGGACGGCGGCTGTGGATGAAGCCCGGGTCCTGGTTCTGTTCGAGCTTGTCGGCGGCGCGGCTCAGGGTCAGCGTCGACTGCCAGCTGGCGGTGACCGGCAGGCCCAGTTCCAGTGCGATCGCCTGCTGCACGAAATCGGCGTCGACCGGGGCGTTGAAGGCGCCGCAGTAACTCGAATAGGCATTGTTGCCGCGGCTGTCGTAGGCGCGCACGCCGACCTTGAGTTGGCCGATCTGCGCATCGCCGCGCAGGTTCACCGCAGTGCGGTCGTAGCCGCGGTCGATGACGTCGCCGGCGCAGGGCGGGAAGCCTTCGCTGCTGGTCTTCTCGACGTTGAGCGACAGGTGTTCCTTGGCGGCAGCGTAGTTCAGTGCTGCGGAGGCGCTGCGCGTGTCGTCGGTGCCGAGGCCGACGCGGCCCTCGAAGCCGGTCTTTTCGGCCTGGCGGGTGAAGATCTGGATCACGCCGCCCTGGGCTTCCGAGCCATAGAGCGTCGAGCGCGGTCCCTTGACCACTTCGATGCGCTCGATCAGCTCGGGCGCGAGGTTCTGCAGTACCGCGCCATTGGCGGCAGGGGTCATGCGCACGCCGTCGACCAGCAGCAGCACCTGGTCGGCTTCGGCACCGCGGATGCGCACCTGGCCGAACTGGCCGGGGCCGCCGGCGCGGTCGATATCGAGGCCGGCGTAGAACTGCAGCAGTTCGAGCACGTCTCCGGCCTGTGCCTGCTGGATCTCCTCGCGATCGATCACGATCACGCTGGCCAGGGTCTTGGAGGCGGGAACCGGCGTGCCGGTGGCAGTGACCACAACCGGGTCGAGGCGCACGGCCTCATCGGCCATGGCGGCAAAAGGCGCAAGCAAGGCTGCACCCAGGACAAGTTTCTTCATGGAAATCCCCCGCTGCATCCCCGCAGCGTCAGAACAAAAAACCGGCAAGGCGCCGGAGCCTGCTGCAGGCCGGTCTCCGGACTCGAGGCTTGCTGGAGCGGCCGCCTTCCCGTGCTGAGCACAGTGGCTTATGGCCGATCCCGAACCTCTTACCGTTGCGGGGGCAGTGAGCGCATCGCACGCTCTTCCCGTTTCACCCGCAGCATTGCTGCGGGAACCTGTAGCGGCGCGGATTATACGCAGCACCGCCGCAAGGCCGTATCATGCGCGCGGATTAGAGCGACCTGGACCCGTTTTCACTGATGAACAGCCCCTTCCTGAGCGCCGCGCTAGCCGCTGCCGCTGCCGCTGCCGAGATCATCCGCAAGGCCTACCGCGGCAATTTCGATGTGCAGTACAAGGCTGACGCCAGTCCGGTGACCGAGGTCGATGTCGCCTCGGAGCATGCGATCAAGGCGGTGCTGCAGGCCCGCTTTCCGGAGCACGGGTTCTTCGGCGAGGAGACCGGCAAGTCCAACCAGGATGCCGAGTACCTGTGGCTGGTCGATCCGATCGACGGCACCAAGGCCTTCGTCCGTGGCTACCCGATGTTCTCGATCCAGATCGCCCTGATGCACCGCGGCGAGCTGGTGCTGGGCTTGTCCAGCGCGCCCTGCTGGAACGGCGGCGCCGGCGAGCTGGTGTGGGCGGAGAAGGGCAAGGGCGCCTGGCTGGGCGAGGAGCGCCTCGAGGTCAGCAAGGTCGACACGCTGGCCAGGGCAACGCTGTCCACCGGCAACCTGGCGCGGCTGGCGCGCTCGCCGCAGTGGGCCGAGCTCGGCCGCCTGATCCCGCAGCTGCACCGCATCCGTGGCTACGCCGATTTCCTGCACTACCACCTGCTGGCCTCGGGCCGCATCGACGCGGTGGTGGAATCCGACGTCAACATCCTCGACATCGCCGCGTTGACGGTGATCGTGCGCGAGGCCGGCGGCACCTTCACCGATCTCGAAGGCCATCCGGTGGGGCTGGAAACCACGACCGTGCGGGCGACCAATGGCCGCCTGCACGAGGCTTTTGCGGGGCTGGCCTTGGGCTGAGCCGCCGCCGTCCATGGCGCGACATTCGGTTGCTGATTGAACCCCGGCCCGGCCATCCATGGCCGGGCGTTCGGCGGGGCGAATGTCCACTGGACATCCGCCTGATCCACCTCACCCGCGCAGGCTGATCACCGGCCAGCCGCGACGCTGCGCCTCGGCGCGCAGCACCTCATCCGGATCCACCGCGACCGCCTGCTGCGCCATCTCCAGCAGCGGGATGTCGTTGCGCGAGTCGCTGTAGGCAATCGTGTGTTCGTAGCGCACGGGCTGCGCCGCCAGCCATTGCTTCAGCCGCGTGACTTTGCCGCCCTGGAAGTTCGGCAGGCCGGCGACATGGCCGGTGTAGCGGCCATCGACCAGTTCCGGATCGGTGGCGATCAGATGCGGCACGCCCAGCAGCCCCGCGATCGGTTCGGTGACGAAGCGGTTGGTGGCGCTGGTGATAAGCAGCGTCGCGCCTTCGGCGCGGTGCCGTTCCAGCAGCGCAGGGGCCCCTGCGGCGACGATCGGCTCGATCTTTTCGCGGACGAACTGCCGGCGCCAGGCATGCAGGGTTGTCAGCGGATGCTCGGACAACGGGCGCAGGCTGAAGGCGCAGAACTGGAGGATATCGAGCGTGCCGGCCTGGTAGTCCTCATAGAAGCGCCGGTTCTCGCGCTCGTAGGCCTCGCGGTCGACATGCCCCTGCTCGACCAGGAACTGGCCCCACAGGTAGTCGCTGTCGCCGGCAAGCAGGGTGTGGTCAAGATCGAAGATGGCAAGTTTCATGGTCTTGTTTCAAAAAAGCCTGGCGGACGGGCCGGGCAGGTCTGGTGCGAGGGCGCACATCTTGTAGAATCGGTTCAATAACTTTCCAGCGCTTTATCCACAAGTGATTGATTCCGAAGGATTCCGTCCTAACGTCGGCATTGTGCTGGTCAGTGCCGTGGGGCAGGTATTGTGGGCCAAGCGCATCGGCCAGCAAGCCTGGCAATTCCCGCAGGGTGGCATCAAGCGCGGTGAATCGCCCGAGGCGGCGCTGTTCCGGGAGTTGCACGAGGAACTGGGGCTGCTGCCGGAGCATGTCGAGGTACTGGGCGTCACCAGTGGCTGGCTGCGCTATCGCCTGCCGCAGCGCTACCTGCGCCGGCCGCGTGGGCGCCTGTGCATCGGCCAGAAGCAGAAGTGGTTCGCGCTGCGCATGCTGGTGGACGACCAGCAGGTGCGTTTCGATGCCAGCGACAAGCCCGAATTCGACGGCTGGCGCTGGGTGGATTACTGGCTGCCGCTGGACGAGGTGGTGGAGTTCAAGCGCGAGGTCTACCAGCGTGCGCTGACAGAACTGGCGCCGCTGCTGGAACGACCGGTCGCCGGGGCTGTCCGGTCCTTCGCAGCCTGAAGGCCGTAATCGGGGGAACGGGGGATGGTCCTGCGCGGATTGATGCTGCTGTCGGCACTGCTGCTGGGCGGCTGCGCCACCCTGAGCCAGTCGGAATGCCTGCAGGCCAACTGGACCGATCTCGGTGCCCGCGACGGCCAGTCCGGCTATCCGGCAGCGCGGCTGGAAGAGCACCGCACGGCTTGCACCGAGCATGGCATCGCCCCCGACGATCGCGCCTACCTGGTCGGTCGCGAGCAGGGTCTCAAGTACTACTGCACGCCCGACACCGGCTATCGCGAGGGCCGTCGCGGCGCTGCTTACCAGCGCGTCTGCCAGCTGGCGCTCGAGGCCGAGTTCCTGCGTGCCTACGATCTCGGCCGCGAGATTTACAACATCGAGCAGGAGATCAGCTCCCTGCGTGGTCGCATCGAGAACGAGGAGCGCGCACTCGACGATCCGGCGCTGTCGCGCGACGAGCGCTATCGCCACCGCCGTGAGTTGGAGTTGCTCTATCGCGAGCTGGATTCGCTGCAGCGGCAGCGCGACCGACTGGCGGACGAGCCGCGCTACTGAGCGGTAGTCCGTGAAAGCGGAAGTCTATTGACAATCATTATCATTTAGCCTTCAATAGGCGCATGATCATCTGCGTCTGCAAGGCTGTCTCCGACCGTCACATCCGCCGTGCCGCAATGGCTGGCGAGGTCGTCAGCCTGCGGGATCTCACGCGTGAACTCGGTTTGGGCACCTGCTGCGGCAAATGCGTGCCGGCCGCGCGCGAGGTGCTGGGCGAGGCCCTGGCCCAGCGTCCGCTGCCGATGATGGGCGCCGCCAATGCAGCGGCCATGCTGACCGCCTGAGGCTTTTGAACGCGCATGCGAATCGCATGCAAAAGCGTTTAAAAATCAAATTAAAACAGTGACTTAGGCTGGACGCGTGAGCGTTCCGACGGCTACACTGCACGTTCAGCCCACCCGGAGCCTGCCATGCGTGGTGATGCCAAGGTCATAGAATTCCTCAACCTCGCCCTCAGGAACGAACTGACGGCGATCAACCAGTACTTCCTCCATGCCCGCATGCTGGGCAACTGGGGTCTCAAGAAGCTGGAAAAGGTCGAATACCACGAGTCGATCGACGAGATGAAGCACGCCGACAAGCTGATCAAGCGCGTGCTGTTCCTCGAGGGCCTGCCCAACCTGCAGGACCTGGGCAAGCTGTACATCGGCGAGGACGTCAAGGAACTGCTGGAGTGCGATCTGCGCCTGGAGATGGAGGCAGTGCCCCTGCTGAAGGACGCCATCGCCTATTGCGAGACGGTGCGCGACTACAACAGCCGCGAGCTGTTCGAGGACATCCTCGACAGCGAGGAGGAGCACATCGACTTCATCGAGGAGCAACTCGGCCTGATCGAGCGGATGGGCATCCAGAACTACATCCAGTCGGCCACCGGCGAATTGCCCGAAGCCTCCTGATCATCCGTTGCCCGCAGCAAAAAAAAGGCCCCGCGAGGGGCCTTTTCCGTTCAGAACGGCTTCACCACCACCAGGATCACGATCGCCACCAGGGCCAGCGCCGGGACCTCGTTCATGATGCGGTAGAAGCGCGCGCTCTTCGTATTGCGCTGTTCGGCGAAGGCGCGGACGCGGGTCTTGAGCCAGCCGTGGTAGCCGGACAGGGCCAGTACCAGGGTCAGCTTGGCGTGCAGCCAGCCGGCCTTCATGTAGCCGGGAATCTCGGACAGCAGCCACAGGCCGAGGACCCAGGTGCCGATCAGGCCGATCGTGGTCATGACCATCAGGCGCCGCTCCATGATGCAGAAGCGCTGGTGGCCGTCCGTGTCCTTGACCTCGCAGTGGTAGACGAACAGCCGCGGCAGATAGAACAGGCCGGCGAACCAGGCGACGACGAAAATGATGTGGAACGCCTTGATCCAAAGCATGTCTAGGGTGGCCTGTGCGTAGCGTGGGGGGGTCCAGAGCCTCTATTATCGCGCCCTCAACAGCTGGATGTGAGTCATGATCAAGGTCGGAATCGTCGGCGGGACCGGTTACACCGGCGCCGAACTGCTGCGCCTGCTGGCGCAGCACCCCAAGGTGCAGGTCGCGATGCTGACCTCACGCAAGGAGGCCGGCCTGCGTGCGGACCAGCATTTCCCCCATCTGCGCGGCTTTACCGACCTGAGCTTCAGCGTGCCGGAAGTCGATCGGCTGTCCGAGTGCGAGGCGGTGTTCTTCGCCACGCCGCACGGCGCCTGCATGGCGATGGCGCCGCAGTTGGTGGCGCGCGGCGTGAAGATCGTCGATCTGTCCGCCGACTTCCGCCTCAAGGACACGGCCGAGTTCAAGCGCTGGTACCAGATGGACCACAGCGCTCCCGAGCTGCTGGCGGAAGCCGTGTACGGCCTGCCCGAGGTCAACCGGGCGGACATCGCGCGTGCGCGCGTCGTCGGCAACCCGGGGTGTTATCCCACGGCCGTGCAGCTGGGCTACCTGCCGCTGCTTGAGGCCGGCGTGATCGAGACCGATGGCCTGATCGCCGACTGCAAGTCCGGCGTCAGCGGTGCCGGTCGCGAGGCGAAGATCGGTTCGCTCTACTGCGAGGCCACCGACTCGATGAAGGCCTACGGCATTCCGGGTCATCGTCACTGGCCGGAGATCACGCAGGGTCTCAATGCGGTATCCGATGCTGCGGTCAGCCTGACCTTCAGCCCGCACCTGACGCCGATGATCCGCGGCATCCACGCCACCCTGTACGCGCGGCTGAAGGATCCCTCGGCGGATCTGCAGGCGCTGTTCGAGCAGCGCTATCGCGGCGAGCCCTTCGTCGACGTGATGCCTGCGGGTGAACATCCCGAGACGCGCAGCGTCCGCGGCAGCAACCAGTGCCGCATCGCCGTGCACAAGGCGCCGGACGGCAAGACCGCCGTGGTGCTGTCGGTGATCGACAACCTGGTCAAGGGTGCGTCGGGCCAGGCGATCCAGAACTTCAACCTGATGCTCGGCCTCGACGAGACGCTGGGCCTGGGCGCGCCGCCGCTGTCGCCCTGAACCTTCGCACCGCATGCAGCACAAGATTGTCATCACGCGGCATCGGCCCTGGTTCCGCACCGGGCTGGTGGCCGTGGGCGCCTCGCTGCTGGCGGTGCTGGTCTGGGGCATCTACTCCTATACCCGCGCCACCACGGTCAGCGACTTCGCTCGCGCCCAGACCGACCTCGAGCGGGCGCAGCAGGATCGCCGAGCACTGACACGCGACCTGCGCGCCGCCCGTACCGAGATCGAGGACCTGCGCAACCAGCTGGCCTACCAGAAGCGCTCGGTCGAGATCGACGCACATGCCTGCGACGAGGTGCGCCAGTCGCTGACGACATTGCAGAACGAGGTTTCGACGCTGCGTGAGCAGGTGGTGTTCTATCGCGGCATGGCACCCGGGCAGGCGCGTGTCGCGGGTGTGCGCGTCCAGGAACTGCGGCTGAAGGCCGTGGACCGGACCACTTTCAGCTATGACCTGACGCTGATTCAGGCTTCACGGCTGGAAAAGTTCGTCGGCGGCTCGGTCCGGATGGAAATCCAGGGCCTGCAGGGTGCAACCCGCCACAATCTGGCGCTCTCCGACCTCGCGGTCGGGGACCCGCAAAAGCTGATATTCTCGATGAAGTACTACGAGGAGTTCCACGGCGAATTCCGGTTGCCCGAGGGCTTCAAGCCGCAACGCGCCGTCGTGACTTTGCAGATCGATGGCGACAATGCGCGCCAGGTCGAGGAAAGCTTCGAATGGAATCGAATCCTGGCCGGAGGCGGAGGAAATGAAAATGTTCGGCAGCAACAACAGTCCCAAAAGCAGTAACGCGGCCACTTCGGTGGATACCCTGATCGGCCGTCAGACCGAGGTGCTCGGCGACGTCCGCTTTTCCGGCGGCCTGCATGTCGACGGCAAGATCAAGGGCAAGGTGCTGGCCAATGGCGACAAGGCGGCTTCGCTGTCGGTCAGCGACACCGGCCTGGTTGAAGGCGACGTGCGCGTCCCCAATATTGTCCTGAACGGCGCCGTCACCGGCGACGTGCATGCCTCGGAAAAGATCACGCTGGCAGCCAAGGCGCGCGTGAACGGCAATGTGTACTACAAGATCATCGAGATGGAAGGCGGGGCCACGGTCAACGGCCAGCTGGTGCATGAGGGTGAGGCGAGTGCAGCGGCGGCCAGCCGCTCGGCACTGCCTGCTCCCAAGCCCGAAGAGAAGGTTGACGAGCTGAGTGAGGTCCGCCGCGCCAAGGCCCTCTGAACGAGGGCCGGGCAGGCCAAGGAAGTGTTGTGATGCAAGCTGAAGCTGAATACGAAGTCCCCGTGATCTTCACGGATGCCGCCGCCAACAAGGTGCGGGAGTTGCTGGAAGAGGAAACCGATACCGACCAGAAGCTGCGGGTGTTCGTCACCGGCGGCGGCTGTTCGGGCTTCCAGTACGGGTTCAAGTTCGACAAGGACGTCGAGGATGGCGACACCGTGATTGTCAAGAACGGTGTCACTCTGCTGGTTGACCCGATGAGCGTCCAGTATCTGGGCGGCGCCGAGATCGACTACAAGGAAAGCGTCGAAGGTGCGCAGTTCGTGATCCGCAATCCCAATGCGAGCACCACCTGCGGTTGCGGCAACTCGTTTTCCGTATAGCCCTGCCGCGCGAGTCCGGCGCCGCGAGTCCGCGGCGCCCTCAGCCGCGGTAGATGCCCCCCAGCACCGCCGGCCTTGATGCGCCGGTGACGGCCGGCAGGTTGCCCGGCAGGCCGTTGAGCGTGCGCATCGCCAGCCAGGCGAAGGCGGCTGCTTCCACCTGCTGCGGATCGAGGCCGGCTTCGGCGATCGAGCGCAGGCGCATTGGTGCCAGCAGTTCCCCCAGCCGCCGCAACAGTGGCCGGTTCTTGATGCCGCCGCCGCAGACCAGCACCTCGTGTGTGCCCGGGCCGTACTGCCGGATCGCTTCGGCGATGGTGTAGGCGGTCAGCTCGCAGAGGCTGCGCTGCACGTCGGCAGGCGCAACGGCCGCCAGCTCGGGGAAGCGTTGCTGCAGCCAGTCCAGATGGAAGTCGCTGCGACCGGTGCTCTTGGGTGGCGCCGCGGCGAAATACGGGTCCGCCAGCAGGGCCTCCAGCAGCGGCAAATGCAGACGCCCGCGCTCGGCAAACTCGCCGCCGGCGTCGAAGGGCCGCCCCAGGTGGCGTTCCGCCCACTCATCCATCAGGCCATTGCCGGGGCCGGTGTCGAAGCCGCGGACATTGCCCGACTGCTCGTCTGCCAGCAGCGTGACGTTGGCGATGCCGCCGATGTTGACCACCGCGCGGGGCAGGTCCGGGTGAGCCAGCAGCGCCTGGTGAAAGGCCGGAACCAGGGGGGCGCCATGTCCGCCCAGCGCGATGTCGGCGCGACGGAAATCGGCCACGGTGGTGATGCCGGTTGCCTGCGCGATCCTGTTCGGGTCGCCCAGCTGCAGGCTGCTGCCCACGCCCGCCGGATCATGGAACACAGTTTGTCCGTGCGAGCCGATGGCGCGGATCGCGTCTGCAGGCAGGCTGCTGGCCTGTATCGCGGCCAGGGCGGCGTCGGCAAATACCCCGGCGACGGCGCGATCAAGCTCGGCCAGGGCGCTCAGGGTCAGCGAAGGGGATTCACGCTGCAGCCGCAGCAGGCGAGACCGCAGCTCGGGCGGGTAGTGGACCGCGGCGTGCGCACGCACGCCGCGGAACTGGATGCCATCGAACTCGCAGACGACGCCATCGACGCCGTCCATGCTGGTGCCCGACATCAGGCCGACGAAGTACTCCATCATCGGCCTGCGGGCGGCTTTCTTTTCAGGGCGTTGCGCTGTTTGCGGAGAAATCTTCCGCCGCGGCCTGTTGTTGCATCGAGATCGCATCAAGGGCGGCCAGCGCGCCAGCGTTGCCGGCGCGCCAGGCGGCGACTTCCGACCGCGACAGCGGATTGGCACGCGGCAGCGACACCGTGATCGGGTTGACGTGCATGCCGTTGACGCGGAATTCGTAGTGCAGATGCGGTGCCGTGGCCAGACCGGTCGAGCCGACGTAGCCGATCACCTGGCCCATCTTCACGCGCGTGCCGCTGCGCAGGCCGCTGCGATAGCGCGACAGGTGGCCATAGAGCGTCGTGTACTTCTGGCCGTGCTTGAGAATGATGGTGTTGCCGTAGCCGCTCTTGCCGCCGAGGAACTCCACCACGCCGTCGCCCGTGGCCTTGACCGGGGTGCCGGTGGCGGCGCCATAGTCGACGCCCTTGTGGGCGCGGATCACGTTGAGGATGGGGTGACGGCGCGCCAGGTTGAAACCGGAGCTGATACGCGCGAAGTCGACCGGGGTGCGGATGAACGCCTTGCGGAAGGATTTGCCATCCGGCGCGTAGTAGGCCGCGTTGCCCTTCTTGTCGACATAGCGCATCGCGCGATGCACCTTGCCCCGGTTGATGAACTCCGCGACCGTGATGTTGCCGTCGCGCAGCTTCTTGCCATCTTTGTAGTACGCGTCATAGACCACGACGAAGCGGTCGCCGCGACGCAGGTCCAGGGCGAAGTCGATGTCGTAGTTGAAGATCTGCGCCAGTTCCAGCGTCAGTCGGTTGGACAGCCCGGCCTTCTGTGCGGCAGCGAACAGCGAAGAGCCGATAATTCCTGCAACCTCCGCCTGTCGCTTCTCCAGTTCCGCGGCAATCGTGAAGGCCTCAAGCTGGTCGTCGACACGGCGGACCTGCAGCGTATGCGTCTCGTCGAGTCCGTAGCTCAGCTCTTCCAGCTCCTGCTCGGTGTTTTTGCGCAGGCGGATGACTTCGCCAACGCGCAGGCTGGCCAGCTGGGCGGCATCCTTGCTGAGTTTCAGCAGGGCAAGCGATTCGCTGTGCGGCAGGCCTTCGCGCTCGAACAGGGTCGACAGCGTCTGGCCGGGCTCGATGGTGATGGCCTTCCAGTCGGTCGGGGCCGGTGCTGCCGGAGTCTCCGCCGTCACCTGCTGCTGCAGGGCGGCTTCGACCGCAACGTCGGCGGCGCTGTCCGGGAACGCGGCCGCCACTTCCGGCGACGCGGCCTCGGCCAGCGCACTGCTGCGCGTGGCAATACTCTCGTGCGCGACCACGGCAGAGAGCATCGCCATGCTGAGCGTGGCCATGACAACAGAGCGGCGGGCCGAGCGGCGGGGAGCCAGCTCTGCTGGGCTATAATCGAAGTTCATCGCGAAAACTCAAAAAACGTGTATCCGCGCTGGGGTCGCGCGGCAATCCGGGGTCGCCTTTGTGACCGACGCCTCACCGGGATGTAATAATGCGTAAGGAAACACAATTTTCCAGGCATTGCAAGAAAGGCCGCTGGTATTTCCTGCCCTAGCCATATCTGACCCACGATCCACGACCGCTACCTCCCTCGTTTTCCCATGACTGTCGACCTCGCCGAACTCGTCCGCGGTACCGATGAAATCATTCCTGACGCCGAATTTCGCTCTCGCCTACAGGAAGCGACGGAAAAAGGACAGAAACTCCGGATCAAGGCGGGGTTTGACCCGACCGCCAGGGACCTTCATCTGGGCCACACGCTTTTGCTTAACAAGATGCGTGCCTTCCAGGAGGCGGGCCACGAAGCGGTCTTCCTGATCGGCGACTTCACCGGCATGATCGGCGACCCCACCGGCAAGAACGAAACGCGTAAGCCCTTGACGCGACAGCAAGTTGAGGAGAATGCCCAGACCTACAAGGCGCAGGTGTTCAAGATCCTCGATCCCGAGCGCACCACGGTGGTGTTCAACAGCCAGTGGCTCGACGCCCTCGGCACCGAGGGCATCATCCGGCTGGCGGCCCAGCACACGGTCGCGCGCATGATGGAGCGTGACGATTTCTCCAAGCGCTACGCCGCCGGCCAGCCCATCGCCGTCCACGAGTTCCTCTATCCGCTGCTGCAGGGCTACGACTCCGTGGCCCTGAAGGCGGACGTGGAGATGGGTGGTACCGACCAGAAGTTCAATCTGCTGATGGGCCGGCACCTGCAGTCCGCCTACGGCCAGAAACCGCAGTGCATCCTGACCGTGCCGATCCTGGAAGGCTTGGACGGCGTCCAGAAGATGTCCAAGAGCCTCGGCAACTATGTCGGGGTCAACGAGGCCCCGGGCGACATGTTCGGCAAGCTGATGTCGGTGTCCGACACATTGATGTGGCGCTACTACGACCTCCTGTCATTCAAGCCTCTGGCCGAGATTGCCCGGCTGCGGCAGTCGGTCGTGGGGGGAGCCAATCCCCGTGACATCAAGATGGAGCTTGGGATCGAGATCGTCTCGCGCTTCCATGGCACCGGGGCTGGCGAGGCCGCCAAGGCCGCCTTCATCGCGCAGTTCTCCCAGGGAGCCCTCCCGGAGGACATTCCGGAGGTGCGCATTGCTGCCCCCGCCGCAGGGCTGCCGATTGGCCGGGTACTCAAGGAGGCCGGGCTGGTGCCGTCGAACTCCGAGGCCAACCGGATGATCGACCAGAAGGCCGTCAGGGTGGACCAGCAGCGGATCGAGGATCGCGGCCTGGTGCTTGCGGCCGGCAAAACCTACCTGTTGCAGGTCGGATCCCGCCGTTTTGCCCGCGCGGAACTGGTCGAAACTGCCGTCGGCTGAGCAGTAGTTGCTCAATCCGGGCGCTGCCCCCTAGGGCGAACATTTTCGGAAGAAACTAAAAAACAAGAAAAATCAGGCGGTTAACATTTTATTCATGAAGCTGTGTTGACGCATTCTGAATACCGCCTAGAATGCGCCTCCCTGCTGACGGCAACGACGCGAAGCGACGAAGCCAGAAAGCCTTGATCTTTAAGAACAAAGCAAGTGATTTGTGTGGGTGCTCCCGGAAGCGTGGCTGAAGCCATAGCAACACCGAGAGTATCAACGTAAAGCCAATGTTAATTGAGCTAAACGGGGAATGACTCTGACGAGAGAGC
>DATILC010000202.1:0-12610 GCA_035476855.1 Solimonas sp.
GGCAGAGAGCGGCTGGCCTACAAGCATGGCGCGCATGCTGTTGCTTGGGTTATGGCCAAGCGGCTTAGGGATGCAGTGGCATCGCCTTCGTTGGTCGACAATGCGAAGTTGGCTGCAGCGCTAAGCGCGCCTTTGGACGAATTGCGGCAAGCTCATTGGGAGGCCACACAGACAATGGCATACAAGGGACCGCTTTCAATTTTCCGGAATCAAGGTGATGTAGTTCCATTACTTCGGAAGGTTGCGATACAGCACTATGGCCTGGCAACTGACCCGGCTATTGAGCACAAAACAAAGCAGCACAAGTTGGGACAGCCTTACCCTGAAGATTTGTTTTCTTACATTGCCCAAAAGGCTCCTCAGATTGGTGGCGTAGCGTGATCAAGCAGAAGTTGGAACTGACCTGGATCGGCAAGGAGAACCGGCCGAAGCTGGAACCGCGAATCTTGCTGGAAGACCCAGCACGCTCGTATCACGCGAAGCATCGGGTGGCGGACGGGGATCTGTTCGATAACCGGCTAATCTTCGGCGACAACCTGCTGGCGCTGAAGGCACTGGAGCAGGAGTTTGCGGGCAAGGTGAAGTGCGTGTTCATCGATCCGCCCTACAACACCGGCAGTGCGTTCACACATTACGACGATGGGGTGGAGCACTCGATCTGGCTAAGCCTGATGCGCGACCGGCTGGAAATTATCCGGCGGCTGCTGTCGGAGGATGGCTCGCTGTGGATCACGATCGACGACAATGAAGCGCACTACCTCAAGGTTTTGTGTGATGAGGTGTTTGGGCGGGCGAATTTTGTTGCCAGCGTTATCTGGCAGAAACTTTTCACGGTAAAAAATTCAGCGCGCTTCTTGTCGGATATGCACGAGTACGTGCTTATCTACGCCAAGTCAGCCGACCAGTGGCAGCGCAATCTATTGCCAAGGAGTGCCGGCCTCGACGACAGCTACACAAATCCGGATGGCGATCCACGCGGCCCTTGGACTACGAACGCAATTCAGGCGAGGAATTTCTACAGCCAGGGAACGTATGAGATCACTTCGCCTACTGGGAAGGTGTTTACACCGCCACAGGGCACATATTGGCGAGTCTCTCGACAGACTTTCGATGAGCTTGAGCGAGATAAGCGAGTCTGGTGGGGTAGAGACGGTACGGCAACTCCGCGGATAAAGAAATTTCTAGCGGAAGCGAAGCAAGGAGTCGTGCCGGCAACGCTCTGGTTTCACGACGATGTGGGGACAAACGCAGAAGCAAAGGTAGAGGTGCGCTCGCTGTTTGCCGGGATTGATGAGGCAGATGTTTTTATGACCCCTAAGCCGGAGAAGCTCATACGTCGAATTTTAGAGATCGGCTCAAACCCCGGCGATCTCGTCCTCGACTCCTTCGCCGGCTCTGGCACCACCGGCGCCGTTGCCCACAAGATGGGCCGTCGCTGGATCATGGTGGAGCTAGGGGAGCACTGCCATACGCACGTCATTCCGCGCCTGAAGAAGGTCATCGACGGCGATGACCCCGGCGGCATCACGGAAGCGGCAGGCTGGAAGGGCGGCGGCGGCTTCCGCTACTACCGGCTGGCACCTTCGCTGATGGAAAAGGACAAGTGGGGCAACTGGGTCATCAACCAGCAGTACAACGCGGCCCAACTGGCGGAGGCGCTGTGCAAGCTGGAGGGCTTTACCTACGCCCCGTCCGATGCGCTGTACTGGCAGCACGGGCATTCCACCGAGCGCGATTTCGTCTATGTGACCACGGCCAGCCTGTCGCATGAGCAGTTGCAGCAGCTCTCCGACGAGGTGGGGCCGGAGCGGTCGTTGCTGGTGCTGTGCACGGCGTTCCGCGGGCGTGAGGAGTATGGAAACCTCACGGTGAAAAAGATTCCCCGGCAGGTGCTGTCACGCTGCGAGTGGGGGCATGACGACTATTCGCTGCAGGTGGAGAACTTGCCGAAGGCGCCAGCTGCACCAGAGTCCCCCCTCACCCCAGCCCTCTCCCGCGAGGGGAGAGGGAGAACAGCAGAGGCGGTGGGACAGCAGGGCTTGTTTGGGGATGAGTCGGCATGAGTCGCAAGGCTCCCACGAAGCTTCCGGAGGAAAGCCCCGGATCGGGTGATGTGGTGCTGTACCGGACCGAGGATGCGGCGACCCGGCTGGAAGTCCGGCTGCAGGGTGGGACCGTCTGGCTGACCCAGGCACAGATGGCGGATCTGTTCCAAACCTCTGTTCCCAATATCAATATCCACCTCAAGGCAATCTACGAGGAGGGGGAGCTGACCGAGGCGGCAACTATTAAGGATTACTTAATAGTTCGGCAGGAGGGCTCCCGGCGCGTCTCCCGGGCGGTCCTGCACTACAGCCTGGATGCCATTCTCGCGGTCGGCTATCGGGTGCGTTCGCCGCGCGGCACGCAGTTCCGCCAATGGGCGACCGAGCGGCTGCGGGAGTTCCTGGTCAAGGGCTTTACGCTGGACGATGAGCGCCTCAAGCGTGGGCCGGATGACGGCTACTTCGAGGAGTTGTTGGCCCGCATCCGGGACATCCGCTCCTCGGAGAAGATGTTCTGGCGCAAGGTTCTGGATATCTATTCCACCAGCGTGGACTACGACGCCAGCGCGGAAGCCAGTCAGCGCTTCTTCAAGACGGTGCAGAACAAGATGCACTGGGCGGCGCATGGGCACACGGCGGCGGAGATCGTGAAGGCACGCGCCGATGCCGGCAAGCCGAACATGGGCATGACCAACTGGAGCGCCAGCCGGCCGCGCAAGCTGGATGTGGGTATCGCCAAGAACTACCTGAACGCCGAAGAACTGGATGCCCTGAACAAGATCGTCAACGCCTACCTGGAGTTCGCCGAGGTACAAGCATTGAACCGGCGGCCGATGGCGATGGCGGACTGGATCTCCAAGCTGGATGACTTCCTGCGCTTGGGCGAGCGTGAAGTGCTCACTCATGCGGGCAGGATCAAGCACGAGGTAGCGTTGACGTATGCAGAAGCGCAGTTCGAGCTGTTCCGGCAGCAGCGTGCACAGGAGCTGACGGCAGTCGAACGGGATTTCGATGCGGCGGCCAGGCAGGTGAAGGGCATCGCTGCCCGCAAGCGCAAGCCGGCCGCGAAGAAGCCGGGCAAGAATAAAGGGGAGAAGGAATGAATCGGCACGTCAACGCCATTGCCGGGCGGCTGAGCCTGCGATCACCTCAGCGACGTTCGCTGGAGCTGCTGGACCGGGTGACGGAAATCCTGCCGCCGCGCAAAGGCGCGGACGTGGCTGCGGCGCTGGAGATCATTCGCAGCGAATTCCCATCGGTCACTGACTTCGAGCGCGAGTTCCCTTCGCTGTGCTTTGCATTGGCTACCGGCGTGGGCAAGACGCGGCTGATGGGTGCGTTCATCAGCTATCTGCATCTGGCGCATGGCATCGACAACTTCTTCGTGCTGGCGCCGAACCTGACGATCTACAACAAACTGATCGCGGACTTCGAGGACCGGCAAAGCCCTAAGTATGTATTCCGGGGTATTGCCGAATTCGCCATCGATCCGCCGGAGATCATCACGGGCGATACCTACGAGGCCAAGGCCGGCTCGCTATTCTCGAACCTGACCCGCTGCAAGGTCAATATCTTCAACATCTCCAAGATCAACTCGGAAGTGCGTGGCGGCAAGTCGCCGAAGATCAAGCGGCTGTCGGAGTACATCGGTCAGAGCTACTTCGACTATCTGGCAGGCCTGCCGGACCTGGTGTTGCTGATGGACGAGTCGCATCGCTATCGCGCCAGTGCCGGGGTGAGGTCCATCAATGAGCTGAAGCCGATCCTGGGACTGGAACTGACGGCCACGCCGTTCGTGGAAACGACCCGGGGGGCAGTGCCGTTCAAGAACGTGGTGCTCGACTATCCACTGGGTACCGCGATGGCCGATGGTTTCGTCAAGGAACCGGCGGTCGTCACGCGCAAGAACTTCAACCCCGCCGGCATGTCGCCGGAGGAGATCGAGCGACTGAAGCTGGAAGACGGCATCCGCCTGCACGAAAGCGTGAAGGTGGAGCTGGAGACCTACGCGCGAGAGACGAGTAATCGCATCGTCAAGCCGTTCCTGCTGGTTATCGCCCGCGACACCACGCATGCCGGTGCGCTACTGCAACGGATTCAGTCCGAGGTCTTCTTCGAAGGTCGCTACAAGGACAAGGTCATCCAGGTGGACTCCAGCAAGTCCGGCGCGGAGGAAGAAGAGATGATCCAGCGGCTGCTCAAGGTGGAGTCCACCGAGGAGCCGACCGAGATCGTGATTCACGTCAACATGCTGAAGGAAGGCTGGGACGTGACGAACCTCTACACCATCGTGCCGCTGCGCGCGGCCAATGCACGCATCCTGATCGAGCAGTCCATCGGGCGCGGCCTGCGACTGCCCTATGGCAAGCGCACCGGTGTGTCGGCCGTGGACCGGCTCAACATCGTGGCGCATGACCGCTTCCAGGAGATTCTCGACGAGGCGGGGCGGGCGGATTCGCCGATCCGTATGCAGTCGGTGGTTCTGGACCCGGAGCGCTTGCAGCAAAAGACGGCAACCGTCGTCTCCCAGCCGCAGCTGGCGACCCGGTTGGGCCTGCAGCCCGCGCAGGTCACCGCCAGCACCATGGTGGCGGATTGCGACGCAGTTCCTGCATTTGAGAATCCACAAGAGCGCGAGGTGGCCCAGCTCGCCTACGAGGCCATTCAAAAACTAAGCGGGCAGCCGACGCTGGTGCCGACAGTCGAGTATCTCAAGAAGCCGGAAATACTGGCGGCGATCGTCAAGGCGGTCGAAGAGCAGCGTCGCCCCGCTCAGATGGAGCTCGAGGGCGTCGGAGAGACTACCGATGTCGCTGCCGTGGTAGCGAAAACTGTAGGGATGGTGACGTCACAGACCATCGATATTCCACGGATTCTCGTCGTACCCAAGGGCGAGGTGAAATCAGGCTTCAAGCCGTTCAGACTCAAGCTGGAGTCCTTGAAGTATCCAGCGGTGTCAGACGAGCTCTGGGTACAGCTATTGCGGACGCGTCAGCTTGAGGTCGTGTCACCGGGTGCGGCCGGAATCGAAGAGCATCGGCTGGAAGACTACGTCGTCAGCGGACTGGTGGACTTCAACGATATTTCCTATGACGAGCACGCTGACCTGCTCTACGACCTGGCCCGGCAAACCGTTGAGCACTTCAAGGGCTATCTGTCCGAGGACGATACGCGCAAGGTCTTGCGTTGCTATCAGCGCGACATCGCACGCTTCATCCACGCCCAGATGCAAGAACATTACTGGGTGGACCCATCGGTGGAATATGAGATCAAGGTCAGCAAGGGCTTCACCGAGCTGAAGACCAGCGCCTATACCTATTCGGTGCAGGAACCCACTGCGGACTACCGCGTTTCGCCTGCCGATAAAAGCAATATGGCGAAGTACGTCTTCGGCGGATTCCAGCGCTGCCTGTATCCAGTACAGAAATTCGATTCCGATGCTGAGCGCAAGCTTGCCGTCATCCTGGATCGTGATGCACTCAAGTGGTTCCGGCCAGCGAAGGGCCAGTTCCAGATTTTCTACAAGAACGGGGCGGATCATCAGGAGTATCAACCGGACTTCGTGGCGGAGGCCGACGACTGCATCTACATGCTGGAACCCAAGGCAAAGAACGAGATGGAAGATGCCGTCGTTCTGATCAAGAAAGACGCAGCGATCCGCTGGTGTGCACATGCTTCGGCGCATGCACGGACTTACAACAGCAAACCATGGCGATATGTGCTGATTCCGCATGATGCGATTGCGGAGAACATGACGTTGGCAGCTTTGAGCGGGCGGTATGGGGGTTAAATGCCCGCTCTGCGCTGCACCGCCAAGCTGCTAAAAGCCATGAAGGCCAAGCCCGTCGCTGAGCCACCAGAACCGCTCAACCGCTTGGGCGAATGGACCGCCAACCTGATCCGCATCAGTCGCATCCAGCTGATGCTCGCGGTCAACGACCGCACGCGGCTGGCGCTGGCCATCGATGCGGCGCCCTACGCCACGATCCCGGAGCGGTTCGCGCAGCAATTGCTCCAAAGCCTGCTGTGGCTGGACATCGACGGCGACCGGGCGGGGGCAGAAGCCGAGGCGACGCGGCCGACGGCGCTGGCCACCAGCAACTCGCGCTCGGTGCTATCGACCATCACCCGCATGAGCTTGGATGTGGAAGCCTGGATTCGCTACGGCACCGTGCGCTCGGCCATGGAGGTCAGCCAGCGCCTGCTGGAGGAAATCGTGCTGGAGCCGAAGCACATCCTTTTTCCCGCCGACCGCGTGCGCGAGGCCTTCAGCCTGCCGCCGCTGCCACGACGCCGCTGGGGACCGGATATCGCCGCAAACGATCCCTGGTGAGCCTTGCTCACCTGAATGGATGAAGCGCCGCCAACCGGCGCCGCGACATAGTGCCAAGCTGAGGGAACCTAATGAACGCCGATACCCCGAACCAGCCGTCCCGCCAGCCCCTGCTGCCCGCCTCCACCGAAAGCTGCGTGGTATTCCGGCCCGTGCCGATCTCGCGGCGCAGCCGCATCATTGTCTGGCTGCTGAAGGTGTTCCTGCGCCCCTGGCTGGGCCGCATGGTGCGCGGCTCCGACGAGAAGATCGCCGGCGTCCAGCTGCTGGTCGCGCACATGAAGTGCCCCAACACCCATGGCCTGCCGCTCGAATACACGGTGGTCGGCCAGGTGCCGGGGCATGTGTTCGGTGACCTGCGCGAGAACCACAAGCCGGTGGTCCTGTGGCTGCACGGCGGCGCCTTCATCCTGCCGGCTGCACCTTCCGCGCACCTGGAGATGGTGGCCAGCTTCGCCGCAAAACTGGGCGGCGTCGGCTACGTGCCGGACTACCGCCTGGGGCCGCGCAACAAGTTCCCGGCCGCACTGGACGACTGCGAGCGCGCCTACCGCTCGCTGCTGGACCTGGGCTTTCCGCCCGAACGCATCGTGCTCGGCGGCGACTCCGCCGGTGGTCATCTGACCCTGGGCCTGTTGCAGCGCATCCGCAAGAACGGCTGGCCGATGCCGGCCTGCGCGATCCCGGTGTCGCCGGCGACGGAAATGGGCCGCATCCATTCCCCGCCATCGCGCACCTGGCGCCGCAAGAGCGATCCGATCCTGCCGATCCGCGCGCTGCAACGCGTCGACGAGATGTTCGCCGGCGACTGGGATGCCTCCGATCCGGAACTGTCGCCGCTGTATGCCGACTGCACCGGCTTCCCGCCGATGCTGATGTACGCCACCGACAGCGAAGTGCTGGAGGACGAGACCATCCTGATGGCGCGCCGCGCCAAGGCGGCCGGCGTCGACGTCAGGTGCGAAATCTGGCCGGTGCTGCCGCATGCCTTCCCGCTGTTCTCCGCGCTGTTCCCGGAAGTGAAGCTGGTGCGCAAGGAAATGCTGGAGTACATGAAGGCGCGGCTGGGTATCGCCGCCTGATCTGTCCCCTCTCCCGCTGGCGGGAGAGGGTGGCCCGGAAGGGTCGGGAGAGGACTTCTGTAAAACTGCGCTGGGCTGACCGACGCAGGATTTACAGAAGCCCTCTCCCCCAACCCCTCTCCCGCAAGCGGGAGAGGGGAATTCGTTTGGAGGAGAAAAGCATGAGCCGCTACCAGACCGAATACCGTCGCTCCATCGCCGAGCCCGAAACCTTCTGGGCCGAGCAGGCGGAGCAGCTGTACTGGCACCGCCGCTGGGACCAGGTGCTGGACGACAGCAAGGCCCCGCTCCATCGCTGGTTCGCCGGCGGCCTGTTCAACACCTGCTACAACGCGCTGGACCGGCATGTGGAAAACGGCCGCGGCGAACAGCTCGCGCTGATCTACGACAGCCCGGTCACCAACATGCTGCGGACCTACAGCTACAGCGAGCTGCGCGACCTCGTCGCGCGCTTCGCCGGCGCGCTGGTCTCGCAGGGCGTGCAGCAGGGTGACCGCGTGGTGATCTACATGCCGATGGTGCCGGAGGCCGCGATCGCGATGCTGGCCTGCGCGCGCATCGGCGCAGTGCACTCCGTGGTGTTCGGCGGCTTCGCCGCGCCGGAGCTGGCCAAGCGCATCGACGACGCACAGCCGGTGCTGGTGGTCTCCGCCTCCTGCGGCATCGAGGCCGGGCGCATCATCGAGTACAAGCCGCTGCTGGACAGCGCACTGGAACAGGCTACGCACAAGGTGGCGTATTGCATCATCCTGCAGCGCCCGCAATGCCGTGGCTCGATGCAGACGCCGCGCGACGTCGAGTGGAACGCCGCCATCGCCGACGTGCGCCCTGCCGACTGCGTGCCGCTGGCCGCGACCGATCCGCTCTACGTGCTCTATACCTCCGGCACCACCGGCAAGCCCAAGGGCGTGGTGCGCGATCACGGCGGCCACGCCGTGGCGCTGCGCTACTCGATGGAAGCGGTCTACAACACCAAGCCCGGCGAAGTGTTCTGGGCGGCCTCGGACGTTGGTTGGGTGGTCGGCCACTCCTACATCGTCTACGCGCCGCTGCTGCAGGGTTGCACCACGATCCTCTACGAAGGCAAGCCGGTGGGCACGCCGGATGCCGGCGCATTCTGGCGCGTGATCAGCCAGCACAAGGTCAGCACCTTCTTCACCGCGCCGACCGCATTCCGCGCGATCAAGAAGGAAGACCCGCGCGGCGAGCTGCTGAAGCAGTACGACCTCTCCTGCCTGCGCACGCTCTACCTCGCCGGCGAACGCTCCGACCCGGACACGATCCAGTGGGCGCAGCAGATGCTGCAGGTGCCGGTGGTCGACCACTGGTGGCAGACCGAGCTGGGCTGGCCGGCGATCGCCAACTGTCAGGGCATCGAGCCGATGCCGGTGAAGCCGGGCTCCTCGACCGTGCCGGTGCCGGGCTTCGAGCTCTGCGCGCTGGACGCCGACGGCAAGCGCCTGGGCGCCGACGAGATCGGCAACCTGGTGCTGAAGCTGCCGCTGCCGCCGGGCGCGCTATCGACGATGTGGAACAACGAGCAGGGTTATCGCGAGAACTATCTCGATCGCTATCCCGGCTGGTACCTGACCGGCGACGCCGGCTACATCGATGCCGACGGCTACGCCTGGATCATGTCGCGCATCGACGACATCATCAATGTCGCCGGCCATCGCCTGTCGACCGGCTCGATGGAAGAAGCCCTGTCCGGACACCCGGATGTCGCGGAGTGCGCGGTGATCGGTGCGGCGGATGCAATGAAGGGACAGCTGCCGGTGGGGCTGGTGGTGCTGAAGGCCGGCGTGAACCGGTCGCAGGATGAGCTGATCCGCGAGCTGGTCGAGCGTGTGCGTGCACAGATCGGCGCGGTGGCCAGCTTCAAGCAGGCGGCGGTGGTGGCGCGGCTGCCGAAGACGCGCTCGGGCAAGGTGCTGCGGGCGACGATGCGTTCGATCGCGGACGGCAAGCCGTACAACGTGCCGGCGACGATCGATGATCCGAAGACGCTGGAGGAGATTGCGGTGGCGTTGAAGGGGTTGGGGTATCCGCCGGCTGCTTGAGCGGATGTCTCTAGGGGCGGCCTCGCGGCCGCCACCCCCCGCTCAAACAATCGAACAAGCCGACCCAATCGCCCCAACCACCTGAGTCGCCCGCAGCAACCCCTCCGGCGACAAGGTCTTGCCCGTATTCAGCAACGCCACCGAAATGTCGCGCGCCGGATCCGCCCAGGTGATCACCGTCATGAAGCCGATATGCCCGAAGGCACGTCCGCTCTTGAGCCCGTACAAGCCCACCGGATCACCACCCAGCATGAAGCCCGCCGAGAACGGCATCGGAATGCCCAGGGTGCGGTCGAGCTGGAACGGCCGGCCGACACGCGTGATCATCGACGCCACCGTCTCCGGCTTGAACACCCGGCGGCCCTCGTAGATGCCGCCATTGAGCAGCATCTGGAACACGCGGCTGGTTTCATCCGCGGTCGCGCAGATGTTGCCCGCCGGCACCACCGCCTGATAGAAGGCATCGGCATTGGAAGCTTCAACCGCGGCGTCGAAGGGCACGCCCAGCACCTGCTTGGCGATGCGCGTCAGCGGCCACATCGGCGCCATGCCGGTGCAGGCGTTGCGCGGCGAATGCTCGCGGTCCGCGGCCGACAGGCCGTAGGTCATGTAGCGGCAGCCCAGCGGCTCGGCGATCCACTCGCGCAGCAGCTCCGGCAGCTCGCGGCCGGTCTTGCGGCGCAGCAACTCGCCGACGATAAAGCCGGCGGTCAGTGCGTGGTAGGCCTGCCGGTCGAAGTGACGATCGAAGGGCTCAGCCTCGCAGAGCAGGCGCACGATCTCGTCCCAGCGCAGCAGCAGGTCGGGCGAGGGATCGACGTGCGGGATGTCCGGGATGCCGGCGCGGTGGCCCAGCAACTGGCGCACGGTGACGCGGCCCTTGCCGCGCTGCGCGAACTCCGGAATGGTGTCGGCGATGCGGTCCTCCAGCGACAACTCGCCCTGCTCGATCAGCTTGTGCAGCAGCAGCGCGGAGATCGCCTTGGAGGCGGAGAACAGGCAGATCGGCGCATCCGGGCTCAGCGGTGTCGGCGGCGCGCCCTCGCCCGGCAGGTTGCCGCGCAGGGCGCCGATGGCGCGCTTCATCACGATGCGGCCGTGGCGGCGGATCACCAGGGTGATCGCCGGCTGCAGGCCGGTGCCGTACAGCGCTTCGACCGAACGCCAGATCTTGCGCACGCCTTCGTCGGTCATGCCGACGTCCTGCGGACGGCACTCGGCGGCGTGGTCGATACGGCTCAGCGAGCGCAGGTCATCGGGCACGGCAATGCGCCCGGGGCGCGTGAACATCAGCATGGGATTCAATTTCCGGGGAACGGTGTTGGTGGGATTCAGACCTGGCCGGCCGGGATGCGCACGGTGAGGCCCTCGATGGCCTCGGTCACCGGGATCTGGCAGGACAGGCGACTTTGCGGGCCGGGCTCGACTGCGCCTTCGAGCATGCCGGCTTCCATCTCGTCGGCCGGCTTGAGCTTCGAGAACCAGGGCTCGTCGACATAGACATGGCAGGTGGCGCAGGAGCAGGAGCCGCCGCACTCGCCGACGATGCCGCGGATCATGCTGCCGGTAGCCGCCTCCATCACCGACTGGCCAGGCTTCGCGTCAACCGTTTCGCTGGCGCCGCCGGGCTGGATGAAGGTGATCTTCGGCATGGAACTCTCGTCGGGCTCAGGCGGGTAACAAAGACTTTAGCGGAATCGATTCGTCGGCGAGCCGGGCCGGATCGACCGCGGCACGCAGCGCCACCAGCTTCTTGGCGATCATGAAATCCTGCGGCCGGCTGATCGCATCGGCAGCGATCAGCTTGCCGTCGCCCAGGTAGAACGCGGCGAAGGAACGCGTCGCCGGATCGCCACGCAGCACGAACTGGTCGAAGCCGGTGGAGAGGCCGACCATCTGCAGCTTGAGGTCGTACTGGTCGGACCAGAACCACGGCACCATGTCGTAGCGCTTCGGCTGGCCGAACAGGGTGTGCGCCGCGGCGCGGCCCTGCTCCATCGCGTTCTGCACCGACTCCAGTCGCAGGCGGCGGCCGTAGTGCGGGTTCGGGTGGTTGGTGCAGTCGCCGGCGGCGACGATGTCCGGGTCCGAGGTCTGCGAGAACTCGTCGACGACGATGCCGTTGTCGACCGCCAGTCCCGCCGCCTGTGCCAGCTCGACATTGGCGATCAGGCCGATGCCGACGACGATGAAATCGGTTTCGATGCGCGTGCCGTCGCCGAGACGCACATGGGTCACGCGCTCCGCACCCTCGAAGGCCTCGATCTGCACGCCGGTGCGCAGGTCGACGCCGGCATCGCGGTGTGCCTTCTCGAAGAAGGCGGAAACCTCCGGCACGGTGACGCGTGCCAGCACCCGCGGCAGGCCTTCCAGCACGGTGACCTTGAGCCCCATCTTGACCGCGACCGCCGCGACCTCCAGGCCGATGAAGCCGCCGCCAACGATCACGGCGCGCTTGCCCGGCTGGCAGTGGGCGCGGATCGCCTGCACGTCGGCGATCGAACGCAGCGGGTAGACGTTGGGCTTGTCGGCGCCCGGCGTGCTCAGCATGCGTGCGCGGCCGCCGGTGGCCAGGCACAGCTTCGAGTACGCCAGCGAGTTGCCATCGGACAGGGCCAGCGTCTTGCCGGCACGGTCGATGCGCTCGACGCGCATGCTGGTCATCACCTCGATGCCGAACTTCTCCAGCTGCGGGCGCGGCATCACGTAGAGGCTTTCCTCGGCGATGCTGCCGGCGAGGTAGGCCTTGGACAGCGGCGGGCGCTTGTAGGGCACCTGGGCCTCTTCGCCGACGATGACGAGGCGGCCCTGGTGGCCGAGCTTGCGCAGTTCGATGGCGGTCTCGGCGCCGGCCTGGCCGGCGCCGATGATGACGATGGGATGGGTGTCGGTGCTCATGGCCACAGTGTCGAGCAAACGCCGGCGCGGATCATCGACCGTTCGGCGTATGGTCAAGTCTCACTGCGCGTAGGGTTTCAGCGGCGGCTCGGTCGAGGCCAGGTGCAGGCCCGGGGCGCCGTTGGCGATCTCGATCGGCAGCAGGCCCAGCAGGTCGGTCAGCAGCGTCGGGGCGATGACCTGGTCCGGCAC
>DATILC010000203.1:0-11715 GCA_035476855.1 Solimonas sp.
CCGCCAGCGCCACCAGGCCGAAGGTGCGCAGGCCGGCTCGCGACTCGGCATGGCGCTCGCGTTCCAGCCCCATCAGCAGGCCGATGCCCAGGCTGATCAGGAAGACCGGGACGGCGCGCAGTTCCTGCTCCGACAGTTCCATGCCGACAGCCTGTTACCCCGGGATGGGCACGTCAATCCAGACAACAAAAAGGCGGCCCGAAGGCCGCCCCTGTTTGACACCTTGTGAGGCTACGCGCCCTGCTGCAGCGCGGCGATGCGCTCCTCGATCGGCGGATGCGTCATGAAGAACTTCTTGGCGCCGCCGACGATGCCGAAGGCCGTGACCTGCTGCGGCAGCGTCGAGTGGCCGCTGGCCGAGGCCAGGCGCTGCAGCGCGGCGATCATCTTGCGCTTGCCGGCCAGATGGCCAGCACCGGCATCGGCGCGGAATTCGCGCTGGCGGCTGAACCAGCAGACGATCATGGTCGCGAGGAAGCCGAACACGATTTCGAGCACGAACACCGTGATCATGTAGCCGAAGCCCGGGCCGTCATTGCTGCCGCGGTTCATCGCGCGGTCGATGGCATAGCCGACGACGCGCGCCAGGAACATCACGAAGGTGTTGACCACGCCCTGCACCAGGGTCAGCGTCACCATGTCGCCGTTGGCGATATGGCTGACCTCGTGCGCCAGCACGGCCTCGACTTCGTCCTGGCTCATGGCACGCATCAGGCCGGTGGAGACGGCGACCAGCGAGCTGTCGCGGCTCATGCCGGTGGCGAAGGCGTTGGGCTCCGGCGCGTCGAAGATCGCGACCTCCGGCATGCCGATGCCGGCGGCGCGGGCCTGGCGCTCGACCGTCTGCAGCAGCCACATTTCGCCGGAGTTGCTCGGCTGGGTGATGACGCGGGCGCCGGTCGAGCGCTTGGCCATCCACTTCGACATGGCCAGCGAGATGAAGGCGCCGCCGAAGCCGAACAGGGCACAGAACACCAGCAGCGCGCCCATGTTGAGGCCGTTGGCGGTCAGGTACTTGTTGACGCCGAGCAGGCTGGCGGTGACCGACAGGACCAGCATCACGGCGATATTCGTCAGCAAAAACAATCCAATGCGTTTCATGTTCCCTGGCTGCAGTAGTTGTGGCTTAGATCAGTGTGGGGTCTTGGACCGTGAAATCAAGCCCCGGGTTTCCCTTCCGCCTGCATGCTGTCCACGCGCTGGAAGCCCCGCGGCAGGTGGCCGCCGCGGCTGGCGCGGGCGCCCGCGTAGCTCTCGATGTCCGAGGGCTTCAGCGTCAGCGTGCGCTTGCCGCAGACCAGGGTCAGGCTGGCGCCGGCCGGCAGCACGCAGCTGGCGAGGATGCGATCTTCGCCCTTCAATGTGACCAGCTTGTTGCCCTTGCCCTTGGCCAGTTCCGGCAACTCGGACAGCGGGAACACCAACAGGCGCCCTTCCGCGGTCGTCAGGGCATAGCGGTCCCTGGCCGGGTCGGCGGTGCGCATCGGCGGCAGCAGCGTGGCCTTGTCACCGACGTTGACCACGGCCTTGCCGGCCTTGAGGCGCGACTCCATGTCGCTGAGCTTGGCGATGAAGCCATAGCCCTCGTCGCTGGCCAGCACCAGGCGCTCGGCGCCCTCGCCCATCAGCACGCCGGTGATCTTGCCGCCGTCCTGGATGTCGAGCTTGGTCGTCACCGGCTCGCCCTGCGAGCGCGCCGATGGCAGCTCGCGTGCGTTCAGCGTGTAGCTGCGGCCCTTGTGGTCGAGCAGGACCAGCAGTTGGTTGGTCTTGCCCAGCACGGCGTGGCCGAACTCGTCGCCGGACTTGTAGCTCAGCGACAGCGGATCGATTTCGTGGCCCTTGCCGGCGCGGATCCAGCCGGCCTTCGACAGCACCACGGTGATCGGCTCGGCCGGGATGATCTCGGTGGCTTCCAGCGCCTGCGCCGGCGGCTTGGCGTTGATCGGGCAGCGGCGGTCGTCACCGTACTTCTTCGCGTCTTCCTTCAGCTCGTCGCCAATCAGCTTCTTCAGCTTGTCGTCGTCGCCCAGCAGCTCTTCGAGCTTGGCGCGCTCGGCGGCGAGCTCGTCCTGCTCGCCCTTGATCTTCATCTCCTCGATCTTCTGCAAATGACGCAGCTTGAGGTCGAGGATGTAGTCGGCCTGGATCTCGGACAGGCCGAAGGCCAGCATCAGCTTGGCCTTGGGATCATCCGCGGTGCGGATGATGTGGATCACCTCATCGATGTTGAGGTAGGCCACCATCAGGCCTTCGAGCAGGTGCAGGCGCTCGTTGACCTTGTTCAGGCGATGGTTGAGGCGCCGCGTCACGGTGGCAAAGCGGTACTCCAGCCACTCGGTCAGGATGTCCTTGAGGTTCTTGACCCGCGGCCGGCCGTCTAGGCCGATCATGTTGAGGTTGACGCGATAGCTGCGTTCGAGATCGGTGGTCGCGAACAGGTGCTGCATCAGCGCTTCGGCATCGACGCGGTTGGAGCGCGGCACGATCACCAGGCGCGTCGGGTTCTCGTGATCCGACTCGTCGCGCAGGTCCTCGACCAGCGGCAGCTTCTTCGCGCGCATCTGGTCGGCGATCTGCTCCAGCACCTTGGCCGGCGAGACCTGGAACGGCAGGTGCGTGACGATGACGCTGCCGTCGTCGTCGCGCTCCCAGCGCGCGCGGGCGCGGATCTGGCCGTTGCCGGTCTGGTAGATCTTCAGCAGGTCATGCGGCTCGGAAACGATCTCGCAGGAGGTCGGGAAATCCGGTCCCGGAATGAACTCGCAGAGCTTCTCGATATGCGCGTTCGGGTGCTTGAGCAGATGCAGGCAGGCCGCCACCAGCTCGCGGATGTTGTGCGGCGGGATGTCAGTGGCCATGCCGACCGCGATGCCGGTCGTGCCGTTGACCAGGATGTTCGGCAGGCGTGCCGGCAGCAGCTTCGGTTCGTCCAGCGTGCCATCGAAGTTCGGCGCCCACTCCACCGTGCCCTGGCCCAGCTCGGCCAGCAGGGTCGCGGCGTACGGCGTCAGCCGCGACTCGGTGTAACGCATCGCGGCGAAGGACTTCGGATCGTCCGGCGAGCCCCAGTTGCCCTGACCGTCCACCAGCGGGTAGCGGTAGTTGAAGGGCTGCGCCATCGTCACCATCGCTTCGTAGCAGGCGGAATCGCCATGCGGATGGAATTTGCCGATGACGTCGCCGACGGTGCGGGCGGACTTCTTGTGCTTCTGGCCGGCGGACAGGCCCAGCTCGCTCATCGCGTAGATGATGCGGCGCTGTACCGGCTTGAGGCCGTCGGCGATGTTCGGCAGTGCACGGTCCAGCACCACGTACATCGAGTAGTCGAGGTAGGCCTTCTCCGCGAAGATGCGCAGCGGCAGGCGTTCGGTTTCGGTGATTTCAGTCATGGTCTATTCGTGCTCAGACTTCGGCGCGATTGCCTTCGCGCTCGAGCCAGTCCTTGCGGTCGCCGGCGCGCTTCTTGGCCAGCAGCATGTCCAGCATCTGGTCGGCGGGCGTGTCGTCGAGGGTCAGCTGCACCAGGCGGCGCGTGTCCGGCGTCATCGTGGTCTCGCGCAGCTGCAGCGGGTTCATCTCGCCGAGGCCCTTGAAGCGCGTGACGCTGAGCTTCGACTTGTTGCCCTCGGCCGCAAGCCGGTCCATCACGCCCTGCTTCTCGGCCTCGTCCAGCGCGTAGAACACCTGCTTGCCGGCGTCGATGCGGAACAGCGGCGGCATCGCGATGTAGATGTTGCCGGCCTCGACCAGCGGTCGGTAATGCTTGAGGAACAGCGCGCAGAGCAGCGTGGCGATATGCAGGCCGTCGGAGTCGGCGTCGGCCAGCACGCAGATCTTGCCGTAGCGCAGGCCGCTGATGTCGGCATTGCCCGGATCGACGCCGATGGCGACGCTGATGTTGTGGATTTCGTCGGAGCCCAGTGCCTCGTTGGCATCGACCTCCCAGGTGTTCAGGATCTTGCCGCGCAGCGGCATGATCGCCTGGAACTCGCGGTCGCGCGCCTGCTTGGCCGAGCCGCCGGCGGAGTCGCCTTCGACCAGGAACAACTCGGTGCGGTTGACGTCGTTGAGCACGCAGTCGGCCAGCTTGCCGGGCAGCGCCGGGCCGCTGGTGATCTTCTTGCGCACCACCTGCTTTGACAGCTTCAGGCGCGCATTGGCGTTGGCAATCACCAGCGCCGCGATCTGCTCGCCCTGCTCCGGATGCTTGTTCAGCCACAGGCTGAAGGAGTCATGCACCACGCCGGCGACGAAGGTCGCAGTCTCGCGCGAGGACAGGCGCTCCTTGGTCTGGCCGGCGAACTGGGGATCCTGCATCTTCACCGACAGCACATAGGCGCAGCCCTGCCAGACGTCTTCCGGGCTCAGCTTGAGGCCGCGCGGCAGCAGGTTGCGGAACTCGCAGAACTCGCGCACCGCCTCGGTCAGGCCGGTGCGCAGGCCGTTGACGTGGGTGCCGCCCTGCGCGGTCGGAATGAGATTGACGTAGCTCTCGGCCACCGGTTCGCTGCGGCCGCCTTCCTGGTTGAGCCAGACCAGCGCCCACTCGGCCTGCTCGCGCGTCGCCTTGAACTGGCCGATGAAGGGCTCCGCGGGCAGCGTGTCGGCGCCCTGCAGCGAATCCTTGAGGTAGTCCTGCAGGCCGTTCTCGTACTGCCAGACCTGCTTTTCCTTGCCGATCTGGTCGTCCAGCGTGACCTTGAGGTTCGGGCAGAGCACGGCCTTGGCGCGCAGGATCTGCTTGAGACGCGGGATCGAGAATTTCGGCGTGTCGAAATACTTCGGGTCCGGCCAGAAGCGCACGGTAGTGCCGGTGCGGTTCTTCGCGACCGTGCCGATTTCCTTCAGCGGCTTGCTGCGCTCGCCGTCCTGGAACTCGATGGAATACTCGATACCGCCGCGGCAGACCCGCACCTCGAGTTTGTTCGACAGCGCGTTGACCACGCTGACGCCGACGCCGTGCAGGCCGCCGGAGAACTGGTACTGCTGGTTGGAGAACTTGGCGCCGGAGTGCAGCTTGGTCAGGATCAACTCGACGCCGGTGACCTTGTGCACCGGGTGGATGTCCACCGGCATGCCGCGGCCGTCGTCGGACACCTCCAGCGAGCCGTCCTCGAAGACGATCACCCCGAGATTGCGGCAATGCCCGGCCAGCGCCTCGTCGACGCCGTTGTCGATGACTTCCTGCGCCAGGTGGTTGGGGCGGGTGGTGTCGGTATACATGCCCGGGCGCTTGCGCACCGGGTCGAGGCCCTGCAGGACCTCGATGGCTTCGGCGGAATAGTCTTTGGCAGCCATGTCGTCTGGAATTCGGAGAGCGGCGGAAGCTAACGGATGCCTGCCGGGGTTTCAACCTCGTTACAATGCCGCCCTGAAAACTCAAAGATTTAGGCCCATGCCCAAGCCTGCCAGCCCGCTGCCCGAAGCCGCCGCCAACGATCCCGTCAGCCAGTTCGAGGAATCGATGCGGGAACTTGAGGAAATCGTGCAGAAAATGGAGCGTGGCGACCTGCGGCTGGAGGAGTCGCTGAAGCTGTTCGAGCGCGGCATGGCGCTGGGCAAGACCTGCCGCGGCTCACTGGACACGGCCGAACTGCGTGTCCGCAACCTGCTGGAACCGGAAGCCGAGGCATGAGACGCACCGCATCAAGCTGGCTGCCGTCAGGCCTCCTCTCATGCGGGCGCCGACTCCCGACGCTAGGATCCCCGTGCTGCGCAGGCGATGGCCAACTTCGGGCTGACATTGAGTCAGCCCTCAGCAACGCCATCGCCCCCTCCACGCTACTCGCAGCGCTATGAGCAGCGCTTCATTCCTCGCCCGCGTCCCGGCCTACCAGGAACGCCTGCGCCGCAGCTTCGAGCACTGGCTGCCGCAGAACGGCCATTACCCGCCGCGCCTGCACGAGGCGATGCGCTATGCCACCGACGGCGGCAAGCGCCTGCGGGCGCTGCTGGTCTACGCCGCCGGCGAGGCACTGGGCCTGCCGCCGCGCAGTGTCGACGCCCCGGCCTGCGCGGTCGAGCTGATCCACGCCTACTCGCTGGTCCACGACGACCTGCCGGCGATGGACAACGACGACCTGCGCCGCGGCCGGCCGACCGTGCACAAGGCCTTCGACGAGGCCACCGCCATCCTGGTCGGCGACGCCCTGCAGGCCCTGGCTTTCTTCGTGCTGGCCCATGACCACGGTTCCGGCGTCGAGCCGATCCAGCGCCTGAAGATGATCGAGGTGCTGGCCGATGCCGCCGGTTCGCGCGGCATGGTCGGCGGCCAGGCCATCGACCTGCAGTCCGAGGGCAAGACCCTGAGCCTGCCGGAGCTGGAGGCCCTGCATATCCACAAGACCGGCGCCCTGATCCGCGCCTGCCTGCTGATGGCCTGCTACGCCAAGTCGCCGCTGGACACCGCCCACCTCGACCAGCTGGACCGCTACGGCAAGTGTGTCGGCCTGGCCTTCCAGATCCAGGACGACATCCTCGACATCGAGGGCAGTTCCGCGGACCTGGGCAAGACCGCCGGCAAGGACCAGGCGGCCTACAAGTCGACCTACCCTTCGGTGATGGGCCTGCCCGCCGCCAAGGAACGTGCTGCCGAGCTGTTCGACACCGCCCGTGCCGCGGTCAACGTCTTCGGCGACGAGGCCGAGCCGCTGATCTGGCTGGCCCACCACGTCGAAGGCCGCGACCGCTGATGAACCTGGCGGTGGATTCCGCGCCGGATGCGCGGCTGCAGGATTTTTTCCGCCCCGGCTACGAGCCGGCGGACGTCGCCGCGCTGGCGCCGCTGCTGCAGGCCCGCGACTCCCTCGGCGCGCTGATGACCGTGTTCCACGGCACCGAAAGCGCCGTGGTGATCCGCCTGCTGGTGCTGCGCGAGGTGGCCGCACGCGGCGACCGCCCGTCCTGGTCGCCGAGCGAGCTGCGCGATCGCTTCGCCTACCTCGATCCCGCCAAGCTCGAGAACGTGATGCAGCGCCTGCGCGAGAACGGGCTGCTGCAGTGGGACACGGAAGCCTCCACCTACCAGCTCAGCCCCCGCGGCCGCATGGTGGTCACCGCGCTGGCGACGCTGATCCGCTTCGACGACCAGGGCGAGGAACTGGGCTACATCGCCGGCCAGATCGCCGCCGGCAGCGTGCTGGGCCGCATCGGCACCGAGGAACTGCAGCACCTGCTGTCGCGCCTCAACGGCCTGCGTGAGGAATTCGAACAGGCCGTGGTGTCGCGCTCCGAGCGCCGCATCCGCGCTGCCGAATCACGGCTGGAGCAGGTCTGGCACTGGGTCGAGAAGAGCATCGAGATCATCGACCGCATCAAGGATCATCTCGACGACCCGGCCGTGCAGGACGTCGCCTTCCGCATCGCCCGCGTGCAGAGCTCGCTGCTGTCGCTGAGCAGCGTGTTCCAGCGCGAGCTCAACAAGCTGGAGAGCCAACGCATCCACCTCGGCAGCAGCGGCCTGTCGAGCGCCGACCTCGCCGCCTGGCTGCGCAGCCGCACGCCGGCGCAACTGGTGTCGCTCTGCGATGACGCGGTCAGCGTACTGCCGCGCAATGCCCTTGCCCTCGGCGACCTGCTGCTGGACGTGGCCGAGTTCGAGCTGATCGACAAGCTGCGCCCGGAGAAACTCGACACGCCGCTGCCGCCGGTGGAAGGCACCCACACCGTCGAGTTGCCAGGCGAGGAGCAGGCGCCACAGCTGCTGGAATGGCTGGAGGAACTGGGCAGCCTGCCCGCCGTCGCCAGCATCGAGGACTGCGTGCCGCACCGCGACTTCGAGCATTCCTCCTACCGTTACTCGCTGCTGTCGCTGCTGGGCGACCCGGAGTCCAAGACCCTCACCGGCCCGACCGCCGACCTCGCGCGCCTGCCGCGGCGCTGGGTGCCGGGCGAGGACATGCTGGTGGAAGTACGCCGCGCCGGCGTCGCCCGCATCAGCGCCGGCCGCATCGAACCGCAGGAATCCAATGGATAAAGACGACATCTCGATCCTGATCGCCCGGCTGTCGGCACAGCAGGTGCTGCCGCGCAGCGACGCGCTGGTGCGCCGCGCCATCACCGACCTGGTGTTCCAGGAGGAACTGCAGGCCCGCCTCGCCGGCTGCGGCATGGAGTTCCACGACAATCCCTACGCCGATCACGTTGCCCTGCGCCTGAAGCGCGAGTTCGAGGCGCCGGTGTTCGGCGGCGATACCCACTGGCTGTCGAACAACCTCAATCTGCCGCGCGACGCGATCGCGCTGCTGGTGGTGCTCTGGGCCCTGCTGATCCTGCCCAAGCGCCAGCGCCAGCTGGAGCGCCAGCAGAAGACGCAGCCGGTGGGCCAGGGCGAGATGTTCGCGCAGGACAAACCCCTGCCGGACGCCGCCGCGGTCGGCATCAGCGTCGCCACCACCGCGATCTTCTCCGACTTCGCCGACCGCCTGGGTGGCCGCATGCGCCTGCAGACCAACCTCGGCCTGCTCAAGCGTCTGGGCTTTGTCGAGGAAACCCGCAAGGGCGAGCTGGTCGAAGGCCCGCTGCTCGACGTGGTGCTCGACTACAACCGCATGGCCAACCGCATCCTCGACGGCGCGCTCACCGACCTGCTGGCGCAGAACGCCGACAGCGAGAACGAGGAAACCCACTGATGTTCCGCTTCGAGAAGATCGAGGTCCTGCACTGGGACTACTGGCGCCGTTTCAGCATCCCGCTGGAAAGCGCGATCGTCACTGTGGTTGGCCCCAACGGCTCCGGCAAGACCACGCTGCTGGACGCCTTCCGCACCCTGCTGGCGATCGAATGCGCCACGGGCCGCGACTACAAGCGCTACGTGCGCCGCTCCGAACAGCCCTACGCATGGCTGCGCGCCGTGGTGCAGAACCCGCGCCGCGCCTCCGGCCAGCAGGCCTTCTTCCCGATCAAGAATCCGCAGGTCACCCTGTTGTGCCGCATCCGCAAGAAGGGCGGTGACTGGGAACGCCAGTACGGCATCGCCGCCGGCGACATCACCATCGAACAGGCGGAGGCGAATCCGGAAGTGCGCTGGGTCGGCCTGCGTCAGTACGAATCCGATCTCGAACACGCTGGCCTGACCCGCGCGATCCGCCGCGTGCTGGCGCTGGAACAGGGCGACACCGACAAGCTCTGCGAATACAGCCCGCGCCAGCTGCTGGCGCTGGTGTTCAACGTCTTCGGCGACCAGGAAGTGCTGGACAACTACGCCAAGGCGCAAGCCGACCAGGACCTGGCGCAGAAGGAACTGGAGGAGACCGAGGCGCGCCGTGCCGAGCTGGGCCTGCACCTGCAGGAGGCCGAAGCCAAGGTCAATTCCTTCCTGCACTGGATGCGCCTGACGCAGGAGGCCGAGGCGATCCAGGCCGAGTGGCTGCCGCGCATCCGCATCGCCGATACCTACGCCGCGATCAAGGGCACCCGCGCCCACCTCGCCGCGCTGCGCCAGGAGCACTCGGTCGAACTGCGCGAACTGTCGCAATGCGAGCAGCGCGCCAAGACGCTGGAGGCGGAGCTGCAGTTCAGCGAGCATGACAGCGAGCAGCTGGAAGACCAGCTCGGCGCCGAGAGCGAGCGCCTGCAGAAGGTCAATCGCGGGCTTGCCGGCACCGAGGCCCTGCTCGCGGAACGCAAGCGCCTGGAGGAGCGCGCCGCGCAGCAGACCCAGGGCTTCGACGCCGCGGCGCTGAGCAAGGAACAGGAAGCCCTGCGCGAGGACCTGAGCCGCCTCAAGACCGAGCGTGCCGAGCTGCGCTCCGCCCTGCCGGAACTGGAATCGCGCATCGGCGCGCTCGAATCCGGCCGCGCACCGACGCCGGCCGACGTGATCCGCTTCCGCCAGGCGCTGGACGGCGCCGGCATCCTGCACCGCACGCTGGGCGAGATCGTCAGCGTCACCGACGAGGACTGGCAGGGCGCGCTGGAAGCGGTGCTGAAGTCCCATCGCCACATCATCCTGCTGGAGCGCTCCAGCGACGCCGCCGCAGCCTGGGCGCTGGGCGAGCAGCATCGCTACCGCCATTTCGTGGTACCGGACCGCGTCTCACCGCCGGCTGCAAAGCGCGGCACCCTGGCGGAATGCCTGCGCTTTTCCGCGCCGGTGCCGGCATGGCTGTTCCAGCAGCTCAATGACATCCAGCGCGTCGCCGACGCCCGCGAGGGCGCCAACCTGTCGCGCAACCAGGCCTGGATCACGCCCGCCGGCTTCCACGGCGAACGCCGCGGCGCCCGCGACATCAGCGTCAGCGATTTCCACTTCGGCGCCCGCGCGCTGGAGCAGGCGCGGCAGGAACTGGAGCGCCGCCGCGGACAGCTCGAGGGCTGCGCCGAACGCGAGGCGCGACTGGCCGAGCGCCTCAGCAGCATCCAGGCCCTGCTGTCCGGCTCTCGCGCGGCGCAGGACCTTGCCGACCGCACTGCCGAATTCGCCGCCGCCGAGGCGCGCCAGGACGAGCAGCGCGAGGCCGTGCGCGAGGTACAGGAGCGCTACAACGCCCTGCGCCAGCGCGAGAAGGAATTCGCCGATCGCATCGCCGACCAGCGCGCCGCGGTGCGCGACAACGCCAATCGCCTGAAGGCGCTGCAGGCGCAGCTGCCGCAGGTCACCGGCCAGTTGCGCGAGGCGCGCATCGAACAGGGCCGGCGCATCCGCACGTTGCGCCAGGACTGGCGCGGCCGTCCGCAATGGCGCAGCGCCGCAGCGCGCAGCGAGGCCAAGGAACGCTTCAACTCGATCAGTGAGGCGGAGCGCGCGCTCGATCGCCTGCACCGCGAACTCAGCGAGAGCACCTTCGAGCGCGACGCGCAGGTCGTCGCGGTCCGCGACAAGCTGCGCAATGACCACAACCAACTCGAACGCGCCATTCAGGACCGCGGCGTGCATCTGGACCGCGCCCGCCGCCTGACCGACGACGCGCGCTCCGCCTACATCAACAAGCTGCGCGCCACCATCCGCCGCTATGCGCAGAACGTCACGCAGCTCGGCAGCGTCGCGGGCATCGACGTCGACGTGCAGCACCCGGAGATCCGCAACGACGACCTGGCGCTGGCGCAGGCCGGCCTGGAAGTGCGCTTCAACTTCGACCAGAAGGGCCTGATCGGCCTCAACGATGGCGAGGCCTCCGGTGGCCAGCAGGTGATGAAGTCGATGATCCTGCTGGTCGGCCTGATGATGGACGATGCCAATGCCGGCGGCTTCGTGTTCATCGACGAACCCTTCGCGCATCTCGACATCTTCAACATCGACAAGGTCGGCGCCTTCCTCGCCTCGACCAAGGCACAGTACATCCTGACCGCGCCGGTGTCGCACAACGTCAACGTGTTCAAGCCCTCGGGCCTGACCCTGGTGACGCAGAAGCGCAAGCCGGGTGAGCGCTGGGCGCCGCCGGTGGGTCTGCTGACCCGGCAGGCCGCCTCGTGACATTTGTCGCAGTGCAACATTTCGCAGATGGATGCCCGATAATGAGGCATCAGAGTCCATAATCCGCCCATGGTCGAAATCCCCGGATATACCCTGCTGGGTCGCGTCAACACGCCAGCCGAGTTGCGCAAGCTGCCGGTCGCGGAGCTGCCGCACCTGGCCGTCGAGATGCGGCGTTATCTCATTGAAACGCTGGGCAGAATCGGCGGGCATTTCGCCGCCAACCTGGGCACGGTGGAGCTGACGCTGGCGCTGCACCACGCCTTCGACACGCCGCATGACCGGCTGGTCTGGGACGT
>DATILC010000204.1:0-4442 GCA_035476855.1 Solimonas sp.
GCCTGCCAAGAGGTATAGAAAGATGAGTACAGTTGATGTGAAGGTTCCCGATCTCGGCGACAGCCATGACGTGCCGGTGATCGAACTGCTGGTCAAGGACGGCGACCAGGTCGAGAAGGACCAGCCGCTGCTGGTGCTGGAATCCGACAAGGCGACGATGGAAGTGCCGGCACCCGCCGCCGGCACCGTGCGTGGCTTGAAGGTGAAGCTCGGCGACAAGCTGTCCAAGGGCAATGTGGTGTGCATGCTCGAAGGCGCCGCCGGTGCTGCTGCTGTTGCTGCGCCGGTCGCCGTCGAGCCGCCGGCGAAGCCTACCGAACCGACCGTACTTGCCGAACCGCCGAAGCCGGCGCCGGCCTCGGTGCTGCCACCGCCGTCCGCCGCGAGCGAAGGCGCGGAGGTTCCATATGCCGGACCGGCCACGCGGCAGTTCGCGCGCAAGCTCGGCGTCGACCTGACGCAGGTCAAGGGCTCGGGCACGCGTGGCCGCATCGGCATCGAGGACGTGCAGGCTTACGTCAAGGCGCGCATCAACGCGCCCGCCCCGGCGAAGGCCGCGGCCGGCGGCGGCAGTGGCATTCCGCCGATCCCGGCGCAGGACTTCTCGCTGTACGGCGAGATCGAGAACAAGCCGCTGGCGCGCATCCGCAAGATTTCGGCTGCGCACCTGTCGCGCAGCTGGCTCAACATTCCGCATGTCACCCAGCACGACGAGGCCGACATCACCGAGCTCGAGGCCTTCCGCAAGGCCCAGGGCGAGGAACTGAACCTCAAGCTGACGCTGCTGCCCTTCCTGATGAAAGCCGTCGCGGCCGTGATGAAGCAGTACCCCGAGTTCAACAGCTCGCTGTCGCCCGATGGCGACAGCCTGATCCTGAAGAAGTACTGCCACATCGGCTTTGCCGCCGACACCCCCAACGGCCTGGTGGTGCCGGTGGTGCGCGATGTCTGGAGCAAGGGCATCGTGCAGCTGTCGGCCGAATGCGGCGAACTGGCGAAGAAGGCGCGCGACGGCAAGCTCAAGCCCGACGAGATGCGCGGCGGCTGCTTTTCGATCTCCTCTCTGGGTGGCATCGGCGGCGGCTTCTTCACGCCGATCGTCAATGCGCCGGAGGTGGCGATCCTCGGCGTGTCGCGTTCGCAGATCAAGCCGGTGTGGGACGGCAAGGCCTTCCAGCCGAAGCTGCTGTGCCCGCTGTCGCTGTCCTACGATCATCGCGTGATCGACGGCGCCGCCGCGGCGCGCTTCGTGGTCGCGCTGGGCAAGCTGCTGGCGGACATGCGCAGGCTCGCGTTGTAGCCCATGCTGAACGGCGGCTGAAACTGGCAAAAATATTGCGCGTGATTTTCGCGCCACCCCATTGTTAGACTTCCGCCCGCCATGACACGGACGTTATTGCTTGTTTCCACACTGCTCCTTCCCCTGCTCAGCCATGCGCAGGCCGGACGGCCGCACTACATCTCCGACGACATCAGCGTCACGCTGCGCGACCAGCCCCGCAACGATGCGCCGCCGACCGCGACGCTGAAGAGCGGCGCCCGCGTCACCGTGCTGCAGTCGCTTGGCCCCGAGAGTTTCGCCAAGGTGCGCACCGTCGATGGCCGCGAAGGCTGGATGACGGCGCGTTTCCTGTCCTCGCTGCCGGCGGCGAAGGAGCGCTACCAGCAGGCGCAGCAGTCGCTCGATTCGGCGCAGCAGCGCGTGCAGGACCTGGAGCGCCAGCTGGCCACCGCGCAGCAGCAGTTGGGCCTGGCCAAGCCGGCCTTCGAGCTGTCGCGCGAGAACGACACGCTGAAGGCCTCGATCGCCGAACTGCAGCAGACCAATGATGCGATCCGCGGGCGCTACGACGCCGAGCGGGCGCGGCGCAAGACCCTGGTGACCGGTGCTGTCCTGGTCGGCGGCGGCGTGCTGCTGGGCCTGCTGCTGCCCTGGCTGGGCAGCGGCCGCAAGAAACGGCGTTACGGCGACTTCTAGTCCGGATCGTTGCCGCGCGGCGCGCGCGGTGGAATGCTGTCGCGGTTCCCAAGGGGGTCGCGATGAAACTGCTGCGCGGGCTGGCGCTGGTGCTGCTCGGAGTGCTGCTGCTGGCTGTGGCCGGCATCGCCTGGTTGCGCCAGCAGGTGCCGGGCATGGCCGAGTATGAAGCCCACCACTACGAAGCCGCGCCCACGCCCGGCGCGCTGACCGCGACCTGGTTCGGCGTTACCGCCCTGCTGCTGCGCGACGGCGAGCGCGCGATCTTCATCGATCCCTACTTCAGCCGGCCTGAGGGCCTGCTGCCGCTGCTGCTGAACCGGCCGATTGCCCCGGACGAGGCAGGCATCGCCGCGGCCCTGCGCGCCGCCGGCGTGAGCAAGCTCGACGCGGTGCTGGTTTCGCATTCGCACTACGACCACGCAATGGACGCCGGCGTGGTCGCGCGCCTCACCGGTGCGACCCTGCTGGGCTCGGAGAGCACCGCCAATATCGGCCGCGGCGCCGGCCTGCCGGAAACGCAGATTCGCACGATCAGGCCCGGCGAGGACTACACCTACGGCCCCTTCGGCCTGCGCTTCATCGCCAGCCGCCACGCCGGCGCCAGCGGCGGCCACCCCACCGGCGAGATCAGCGCCCCGCTGCAGACGCCGGCGCGCTATCTCGACTACCGGCTCGGCGGCGCGTACTCGATCCTGGTGGCCCATCCGCAGGGTCGCTTGCTGCACCACGGCAGCGCCGGCTGGGAGCCGGGTGCGCTCAAGGGCCAGCAGGCCGATGTCGCCTTCCTCGGCGTGGCGCTGGTCGATGAGCTGCCGGCCTACCTGCAGGAGACCGTTGATGCGGTCGGCGCGAGCCGCGTGCTGCCGACGCACTGGGACGATTTCACCCGGCCGCTGCAGCCGCCGCTGCGGCCGTTCCCGCTGATCGTGAAGCTCGACCGCTTCTTTGCCGAGATGGCCGCGCTGCGGCCGCAGCTGCGCGTCGAGACCCTCAGGGCCGGCCAGCCGGTGGCGCTGTTCCCGGCGCCGGCCGCGGCCGGCGCCAACGCCAGTGCCGAAGCCGCGGAAATGCGCTAAAACAGGCGCACAACAATCCGGGAGAAGGTGCATGCGTCACGTCTTCCTGCTGGCCTGCATGACCGCGGCAACCAGCCTCCACCTGGCCGCCTGTGCCCAGCCGATGAACCAGCCTGAATCCCAAAGCGCCCCGGTGGCCGGCAAGGTCAGCGACATGGCCGCCTTCGAGCGCTACATCGCGACCCGGCCGACGCCGGCGCAGTTCCGCGCGCACTACCCCGACGTCCTGCTGGTACTGCCCGGCGACATGGCCACCAAGGAACTGCGCATGGACCACAGCCGCTACTTTGCCCAGCTCGATGCCGATGGCCGTATCACCGGCGGCCGGTTCCAGTAAGAGATCCGCGTGAGCACCTTCGTCATCATCCTGCTGATCTTCAACGTTGCGCTGTCGCTGATCCTGGCGCTGCTGTTCCTGCGCCTGTGGCGCGTGCAGCACAGCCTGCATGGCCGCCTGCGCGAACTGGCGCCCAATCTCAGCAATGACCCGGCGCGCAGCTTCGAGCTGACCAGCGCCGCGCGCCCCAGCCTGATCTCGATCGAGATCCTCAACCCGATGGAGCTGGCGGCCAAGGAAACCTGGATCGCCGGCGTGCTCGGCAGCGTCACGCCGACGCTGATCCGCCGCCTGGTCTACCAGCGTGCCGCGCAGATGGTGCGCGAGGAACTGAAGGGCCACGGCGTCACCGCGGAGGTGCGCCAGCACCATGCTCCTTGAAGCCGGCACTGCCCTGCTGACGTTTGCCACGTTCTGTGGAACGCTGGTGGCAGGGTTGGTGTTGCGCGATGACGTCGTCCGCCTGCGGCTGACGATCCGGCGGGTCGAGACCTGGCAGCGCGACGCCGGATACACCGCCCGTGCGGTCAGCACGCTGGCACAGGTGCAGAAGCTGGCCGAGGGCGGCGTCAGCATCGGCACCGACACCGTCCGCGGCATCCACCACGGCATCGCCAGCATTCCCTTCGGCATCCTCGAGGCGATCCCGGCGACGCGCGACACCACGCGCGTGGTCCGTGCCATCCACGACCAGACCGCCGATACCGTCTACGGCGCGATCAACCTGGTCAACCGCGTGCTGGGCAAGGGCCTGCGCCGCGGCATGGGCGTCGATACCCCGACGCCGGCGCCGCATCACGGCTTCATCAGTGACGCCGAGATGGTCGCGTTCCGCCATTTCCTCGACAAGCGCCCCGATCCGGTGGAGTTCCGCGCGCACTACCCCGACGTCGTCCTGGTCCTGCCGGGTGAGGTCGTGCCGCTGGATTATCGTGCGGACCGCAGCCGCTACTTCGCGCAGCTCGACGAGGGCGGGCGCATCAGCGGCGGCGAGTTCCGCTAGCGCTGTGCTTCGGACTCCGGTGTCGCTGCCTGCGGCGCGCTGATC
>DATILC010000205.1:0-1915 GCA_035476855.1 Solimonas sp.
GCAGCCAGGGCGAAGGCCGCGCGCAAGGCGGCCACTGCCTTGCCGCCATCGAGGAACAGCGCCAGCAAAATTCCACCCAGCACGCCGCCGGCCTGGATCATCACCGCGCCACGCAGCGCGTCCGCCAGAGACCAGCCAGCCGATTGCAGCAGGGTAGGCAGCCAGCTGATGAGCAGGTAGAGCGTGAACAGGTTCAGGCACAACACGCCCCACAGCACCAGGGTGCGGGCGCGGTAGGCGGGTGCCAGCAACGCGAAGACCGAGCCGCGCGGCGCAGCGGTGGGTGTTGCCGCGGCGTGAACGAGCGCAGCGTCGGCCTTGGGCGCGATGCGCCGCAGGATCGCCGCGATGCGCGGATCGCCGGGACGCCGCGCCACCAGGAACTTGAGCGACTCGGGCGCACAAAAGAACAGGACGAGCGCGATCAGCAAGGGCGCCACGCCACCCAGCACGAAGGCCGCACGCCAGCTCCACCATTCGATCAGCGGCGGCGCCAGGAAACCGGCGCTGAAGGCGCCGATGCCGATCGCGGAGTTCATCAGGACGACGACCAGCGCACGCCGGCGCAGGGGCGCGTATTCGGCAGTCCACGCATTGCAGTTGGGCAGGCACATGCCCAGGCCAATGCCGGTCAGGAAGCGCCAGGCCGTGAATTGCTCCGGACTGTTGGCCAGTGCGGTGCAGGCCGTCGTGACACCCACCAGCAACAGCGAGACGATGACGATGGCTCGCCTGCCGAAGCGGTCGCCCAGCGGCGACAGCAGCGCCGCGCCGAGCGTGAGACCCACCACCACGGCCGCCAGTGCCATGCCGAAGCGAGACGGCGCCATGCCCCATTCCTGCGAAAGCGCCGGCACGGCCAGGGCCATGACCTGGATGTCATAGCCGTCGAAGAACACGGCCAGTGCGCACAGCACGGCGACGAGCACCTGCACGCGCGACATCGGCTGTTCGTCGATCAGGGTTGCGACGTCCGTGGGCGCCTGAACCTGCCCCGTGCCGGAGCCGGCGATTTCGCGTTGGATCGGGAGGGTTCTCACGTTCGCCCAGGCTGGAAGATGGCGCACAGGGCTTTGGTGATCGCACCGTTGCGCAGGTGGTAGTGGATGAACTGCGCAATTTCGACGACCTGCCCGGCCTCGAGCGGCAAGAAGCCGTGGAGCCCCTGCTCCGCCAGGGCTTGGGCTGTCAAGGTCTTCAAGCCGGTAATTCGAACAGTGGCTTCCATGGCGACCATTTCGTCGGTCGAGATGTACTTGTGCACACTGATTTCCTCGCGAACATGGTCGTGCAGGAATGCGTAGAACTTGCGAACCTGATCTTTCGACTTCAGGCTGACGCCGGCAACCGAAACATCGACGTCGTCGTCATCCCAATAGGCAAGAAAGCCCTCGTAGTCGCGGGCATTGAACTTTGCCAGGTAGTCGTCGTACGTTTTCCTGTCCATGGTGGTCTCCAGGGGTTTGTTGTCAAACAGGTTGGAACTACAGGGGGCCTCAGGCGGTCAGCAGCATGGACTTGTATTCGGTATAGGCGGCCAGGCCTTCCTGGCCGCCTTCGCGGCCGATGCCCGAATGCTTGAATCCGCCGAAAGGCAACGAGGGGTCGAAGCGGAAGCTGTTCTGGCTGAGCGTGCCGGCGCGCACGCCGCGCATCACGCGCAGGGCGCGCTCGCGGTCGGGCGTGAACACGGCGCCGTACAGGCCGAAGGGCGAATCGTTGGCGATGCGCACGGCGTCGTCCTCGTCGTCGCAGGGCATCAGGGCCAGCACGGGGCCGAAGATCTCTTCCTGCGCGATGCGCATGGTGCTGCGCACGCCGTCGAACAGCGTGGGCTCGAGGTACCAGCCCTTGGGCAGGTGCGGCGGACGGGTGCCACCGCAGACCAGCCGCGCGCCCTCGGCGCGGCCGATGG
>DATILC010000206.1:0-4151 GCA_035476855.1 Solimonas sp.
CGTGCCGACTGCGCCGGGAGCGCTGCTGATCGCGATGGTGAGGCTGACCGGGCTGTTCTACCGTCTGCTGCGGCGCAAGCCGCCGGCCAGTGCCGCGGGCATCCGCTTCCTGCAGCGCCGCGGTGCCTACTCGATCGCCAAGGCGCAGCGCCTGCTCGGCTACACGCCGAAGATCGGGCTGGAACAGGGCATGCGCGGCGTTGCCGCGGAACTGGAGCGGCTCAGGGCTTCCTGATCGCGGCCTGCAGGGCGATGCGGCCCATGAACTGCGCGCGGATGAAGTCGACGATCTCGTCGCGGATCACGCGGCGCTGGCGCGGCTGCTCGAGGTAATCCAGCCCGCGGTAGAGCATGTAGTAGGTGATCGCCGAGGTGGCCTGGAACAACGAGTCGCGCCCGATGCCGGGCACCAGGTTCATCGTCGTGATCTGTTCGACGCTTTCCAGTGCGATGTCCTTCAGTACCTGCTGCAGCGCGCGGCGCATCGGCGAGTCGGTGCTGTGCAGTTCGCGCAGGCCTACCGTGACCAGTTCCCGGTTGTCGCGGACGAAATCCAGGAAGTACTCGGTGGAGCCGATGGTCGCATCGGCATGGCGTGCGGCATTGCGCCGGATCTCCTTCAGTGCCGCCATCAGCTGAGTGGCGACTGAGGCCGCGGCGGCCTGGCCCAGTTCGTCGAGGTCGCCGAAGTGGCGGTAGAAGGTGTTGTGGTTGAGCCCGGCCTCGCGGGCCAGCTCGCGCAGGCCCAGTGACGACAGTGCCGCACCTTCGCGGGCGGCCAGGCGCAGGGCGGCTTCGATCAGGCGTTGTTTTCCGCTGACGGGGGCGACGGCGGGAGGGGTTTGCAGGCTGTCCATGGGCGCAAGTCTAGCGGCCTTGACAGCAAGTATCCAACTGGATACCTTGGTATCCAAGTGGATACACGCGCTGAGGAGCGTCATGACAAACCATAAGAACCCGGCCACAGGCCTGCTGCTTGCTACCGCCCTGCTGGCCCTGTCCGGCTGCGGTGGCAGCGACAGCGCGCCGTCGGGCCCGGGCAACGAAGCCGGCGGCCGCAGCGCCTGGACCCTGCTCGGCAATCGCGCCGCGCCGGCTCGCAGCAACAAGTCCATCGCCAGCAATGCCAGCGCCGAATGGAGCGACTACGACCCGCCCGCGACCTACGAAACCTCGGTCAAGGAGGACAACATCCTGGTCGAGATGGACGACGGCGTCGGCATTTCCCTGCACGTGGTCCGTCCGGCGCATGAGAGCGGCGCGCCGGAGACCGCGCCCCTGCCGACGATCGTGACCTTCACGCCGTACAACAAGAATGTCACCGACTATGTCTCGCTGGGCGGCGGCATCAACCCGTACTTTGTGAGTCACGGCTACAACCACGTCCAGGTCGACGTGCGTGGCACCGGCCGTTCCGGCGGCGGCTGGGATCCGTTCAGCGCGCGCGAGCAGCAGGATTACCCGCAGGTGCTGGACTGGGTGGTGAAGCAGCCCTGGAGCAACGGCGTGATCGGCACCTGGGGCATTTCCGCGACCGCCACCACTGCGCTGCTGGCGGCCAGCCACGGCCATCCCGCGATCAAGGCGGTGTTCCCGATCGTGCCGCATGGCGACATCTACCGTGACGTGGTCTTCGTCGGTGGTCAGGCCAGCGTTGCTTTCCTGCCGGCCTGGATGGGCGTGGTGACGCTGCTGGGCACGCTCAACCCCACGTTCTACGACCAGCCGCAGCAGTACGCGCAGGCGGTGGGTGACCACCTGCTGGGTCTCGACGGTTTCCTGCTGCCGCGCACGCTGGGCGTGCTCACCGGCCAGCCGGACTCGGCTTACGACAACGACTACTGGGCGACCAAGGCACCGCTGGAGCTGTCGCAGAACGTGCGTGCGCCGACCTTCATCGTCGGCGGCCTGTTCGACATCTTCCAGCGCAGCGAGCCGCTGAACTACGAGGCGCTGAAGGGCCACACCACCGCCAAGCTGCTGATCGGCCCATGGCATCACCTGCAGGCGTCCACCGGCGAAGGCCTGCCGCTGGAGGGCGTGCCGGTGCTGGACCACATCGCGCTGCGCTGGTTCGATCACTACCTCAAGGGTGTCGACAACGGCGCCGAGCGCCTGCCCAACGTCACCCAGTGGGTCTGGGGGCATGAGCACTTCGTCACGGCGAGCGACTGGCCGCATCCGCAGGCGAAGGCGCAGCGCTGGTTCCTGCAGGGCGGTGGCGGTCTCGACCCAGCTGCACCCGCCGCCGGCGCCGCGCCGGCCAGCGTGGTGCAGCAGCCGTTCAACGGCGTCTGCTCGGAGAGCAGCATGCAGATCTCGCTGGGCCTGCTGGCCTACGCGCCGCTGCCCTGCTGGTACCAGGACAATATCGTGCAGTCGCTGGAGGCAACGTTCGACAGCGAGCCGATGGCCGAGGACTTCTACCTCAACGGCCCGATCCTCGCCGACATCTGGATGTCGACCACGGCGATGGACGCCGGCCTGGTGGTGCGTCTCTCCGACCTGGAACCGGATGGCACGGCACGTTCACTGAGCAGCGGTCTGCAGACGGCGTCGCTGGCGGTGGCGGATGAAGGCCGCTCGCGCCGTCTCGATGGGCAAATGATCCAGCCTTGGCATCCGTTCACGATCGAGTCGGTGCAGGACGCCGGCGGCGGCAAGATCGTCAAGGTGCCGGTGGAAATCTTCCCGACCTCGGCGCTGATCAAGAAAGGCCATCGACTGCGCATCTCGGTCGGTGCCAGCAACTTCCCGTTCGCGAGCATGCCGGTAGCGGGCCTGCTGCAGTCACTGGCCGGGCTGATGCGCATCTATAACGATCCAGACCACCCCTCCAGCATCGTGCTGCCGGTGGTGCCGACGACCGCACTGCACTAGGTCCATCCTCATGCGATTCCATACAGGCGCCCACGGGCGCAGGGGCTTGCTCGTCCCGCTGATCGCCCTGCTCGCGGCTTGCGGTGGCGGCGGTGGCAGTGACGGTGCCGCCGGCGCATCGGGAAAGACGCTGTACGTCAGTGCCCGCGCCAGCGAGCCGGGCGATGGCAGCCGCGCACGCCCCTACGACTCGCTGCAGGCGGTGGAACAGGCCTCCGCGCCCGGCGACACCATCGTCGTGCTGGCGGCGCCGCTGGACGAGGCGCCGCTGGATGGCGGTATCGCACTCAAGCCGAACCAGCGCCTGATCGGCGACGGTCCGCAGGTGGTGCAGGCCCGTGGTGGCGCCGCAGTGGCCGGTGCCAGCACGCTGACCGCGCTGCCGCGCATCGCCAACAGCAGCGCACTGCGCCTGCAGGGCGATGCGGTGCGGCTGGCCGAGGGCAGCGCGGTGCGCAACCTGGTGATCGACCGCGCCGCGCGCGGCGCGATCTACGGCAACAACGTGCCGGGCGTGACCATCCGTGGCAATGACGTCTCCGGCTACAACACGCGCTGCGTCATCGGCTTCACCGTCGAGCGCTTCACTGCGCCGACGCGCCTGCCTTACCTCGGCATTCCCCTGATCCTGCCGGCTGGCTGGGCCGGGATCATGGTCGATGCCGACCAGGGCAGCGGCGAGGTGGCGATCCTCGACAACTACGTCCACGACAGCGCCTGCGGCAACGGCATCGACCTGCGCATCCGCGGCAGCGCCGACTACCGCGCCGAGATCTCCGGCAACTTCGTCACCCAGCTGAAGAAAGGGCCGCTGGGCGAGACCCGCGAGTTCCACCTGGTGCACGCGATCACGACGCAGATCACCGACAGCGCGCGGCTGGTCGCCCACTCGGTCGACAACACCCAGACCTGGATCGGCGGCCCCGGCGCGGACTGCGAGGGCCTGTTCATGAATCTGTCCGGCAACGGCCACGCGGTCTGGACCATCGACCGCAACATCTTCGAGCACGGCATCGGCGGCTTTTCCTGCAACGGCATGGAAGCCGTCATCAGCAACGGCCCCGCACACGGCGAGATGTATCTGAGCAACAGCAGCTTCGTCGACAACCCCGGCGACATGCTGCAGCAGGACAACCTCGGCAGCGGCTCGACCCTGATCCTGGAGCTGGACAGGGTGATCGTCCGTGACACCACCGAGCGCCCTGGCAGCCCCGAGCAGCAGCCGCTGCCCTTCAATCTCGGCGACTGCATCCTGGCCGGCAGCACCGGCA
>DATILC010000207.1:0-11101 GCA_035476855.1 Solimonas sp.
GCCCGAGGCGGTCTTGTATTCCGGCAGGTTCGCGTCCGCCGCGGAGGCGGCCGCCGTGGACAGGCCTGCGGCGACGCCCAGGGCAGCAACGATAGCTTTCAGTTTCATACTTTTCCTCGGTCAAGGGTCTGATTCAAAACGCCGCGAGTGTGGGCGTCACCGATGAAAAGCATATGAACGAAAGATGACGGTACTGTTACAGCCCTCCGGCAGGGGTGACTTGCAGGCTCAACGAAGCTTGGCCAGTTCGCGCTCCGCCACGGCGGCAGGCAGGGCGATATAGCCGTCCTTGATGACGATCTGCTGGCCCAGCCGGGACAGCACCAGGTGCAGGAACTCGGACTCCAGCCGGGGCAGCGGCCGGTTCGGCGGCTTGTTGACGTAGACGTACAGGGTCCGCGACAGCGGATAGCGGCCTGCCAGCGCGTTCTCGGCGGTGGGCTCCGCCGCCGGACCGCCGGCCTTGCGGGCCAGCTTCAGCGTCCTGACCCCTGCGGCCTTGTAGCCGATGCCGGAATAACCCAGCGCCGTCGGGCTGGTAGCCACCGATTGCACGACCGAGGCGGAGCCCGGTTGCTCGTTGACCCGCTCCTTGAAGTCACCCTTGCACAGGGCTTTTTCCTTGAAGTAGCCATAGGTGCCGGAAACCGAGTTGCGCCCGAACAGCTGCACCGAGCGCTGAGTCCAGATGCCGCCGAGACCGAGGTCGCCCCAGCGCAGGGCAGGCTTACTGGCACCGCAGCGCAGGTTGGGCGAGAAGATCGAGTCGACCTGCGCCATCGTCAGTTCCTGCAGGGGGTTGTCCTGGTTGACGAACAGCGCCAGGGCGTCGATCGCGACGCCGATGGCCGTCGGCGGATACCCATGCTTCTGCTCGAAGGCCTGCAACTCCTGGCTCTTCATCAGTCGCGACATCGGGCCGAAGTTTGCCGTGCCCTCGGTCAGCGCTGGCGGCGCGGTGGAGGACCCGGCGCCCTGGACCTGGATGTTGACACTGGGGTGCAGACGCTTGAACTCCTCTGCCCACAGCGTCATCAGGTTGTTGAGGGTGTCGGAGCCGATGCTGCTGAAATTGCCTGAAAGTCTGGCGGTGGGCTGGTAGACCGGCAGCTTCGGATCGAGCGCACCCTCCGCCCGCGCGGAGGTGGCAAGGGACAGGAGCGCGGCAGCGAGCAACCACCAGGGCATCAGGGCATGGGATCTCATGGCACGAATGATATCGCGGGCCACGCCGGCCGGATCTCAGGGGGCTGTCACGCCCTGCCCCGTGCGACCGGCGATCTTCTGCAGGCGATGGGCCGGGAAGCAGCAGATGAAGGTACTGCCGACACCGACCTCGCTTTCGATCTCCAGGCGCGCGTCGTAGCGCTCCAGCGCGTGCTTGACGATCGACAGGCCCAGGCCGGTGCCACCGCTGGCACGCGAACGACCGACGTCGACCCGGTAGAAGCGTTCCGCCAGCCGCGGGATGTCCTTCTCGGCGATGCCGATACCGGTGTCGGCAACCGAGAACCGTGCGCCGTCCGGCGCCGCCTCCCAGCGCACCCGGATGACGCCCCCGGCAGGGGTGTAGCGCACCGCGTTGGACAGCAGGTTGCCGAAGATGCTGAGCAGCTCGACCTCGCCGCCGATCACCCCCAGCCCCGGCTCGACCTGTGCCTCGAAGCGATGCGCGCCCTGCGACAGGGCGCGGACGTCGTCGAGCGAGCGCTGCACCAGCGCCGGGACGTCCAAGCGTTCGTCCTTCATGTGCGAGGAATCCGCTTCCAGCCGCGCCAGCTTCAGCATGTCGTTGACCAGCGCTTCCATCCGCACCGCCTGGTTGCGCATCTCCAGCAGCGGACCGCGCCAGGATGCCAGGCCGCCCCGGCCCTGCGACTCCGGTTCCATCATGTCGAGGTAGCCGCGCAGTACCGTCAGCGGCGTCCGCAGTTCATGCGAGGCATTGGCGACGAAATCGCGGCGCGCCGTCTCCAGGCGCCGCAGTTCGGAGACATCGCGCACGATCAGCAGCCGCTGGTTGGCGCCGTAGGGAATGATCAGCAGCGACAGCGTCTTGGCGCGGTTCACCGGCGACGGCGCCTCGATTTCCCGGTCGAAATCGCCGCTGGAGAAATATTCGGTGAAGTCCGGGTGGCGGATCAGGTTGGGAATGCGCAGGCCGACGTCCTGCGGCGCGCGCAGGCCCAGCAGGGTCTTGGCGGCATGGTTGAACCAGGCGATCTCGCCGCGTTCGCCCAGTACCACCGCGCCGTCCGGCAGCGCGGCCGTCGACGACTGGAACTCGGCCAGCATCAGGGCCAGCTTTTTCTTCTTCTTGCGATTCTTGCGCTGCATATCCAGCAGCAGGTCGTAGACCTCGCCCCACAAGCCGGCGGTTTCGGGCAACTCGACCCGCTTGGGGTTGAGCAGCCAGGACCGCAGCAGTGCCAGGTGACGCAGGTGCGCGGCGAGGAAGCCGACCAGCACCACGCAAACTGCCAGCAGGGCGTGGCCGAACATGCGGCCGACGATCACGCCAACGACGGTCAGCAGGGCCAGCTTGACCAGTTCATGCCGCCAGGTCTCGGCCAGCCGGGTTTCCTGCAGGGAGGGCGCCGGCTTGGGCGTGGCAGCGGCCGTTGACGCGGCCGGGCGGGAGTCCTCCGGCCTTTGCGCCATGGATCAGAACTTTTCGGAGAAGCGGTAGCCGGTGCCGCGAACGGTCTGGATCATGTCGGCGAAACCGAAGGGTTCCAGCGCCTTGCGCAGGCGGCGGATATGCACGTCGACCGTGCGTTCCTCGACATAGACGTTCTGGCCCCAGACGCGGTCCAGCACCTGCTCGCGGGTGTAGACCCGTTCCGGGTGGCTGACGAAGAAGTGCAGCAGGCGATATTCGGTGGGGCCGAGGCGGATCGGCTGGCCCTTGGCGGTGACGCGCTGGCTGGCGGCATCGACCTCCAGGCCATTGACCGCCAGGCGCTCGTCCACCCCACCCGGCATGGAGCGGCGCAGCACCGCCTGGATGCGGGCAATCAGCTCCGGAAACGAGAACGGCTTGGACATATAGTCGTCGCAGCCGATGTTGAGTCCGCGGACCTTGTCCTCCTCCTCGGCTCGGGCGGTGACCATGATCACCGGGATGTCCTTGGTGGTCGGCTGGCCCTTCAACTCGCGGGTCAGTTCGACGCCGGTGATCCCCGGCATCATCCAGTCCATCAGGACCAGATCGGGGCGCTCGTCGGCAATGCGCAGGCGCGCCTCCTGGGCGTTGCCGGCTTCTGCGACCCGAAATTCGGCGCGCGTCAATGCGAACCGGATCATCTCGCGGATCGCCGCTTCGTCTTCCACGACCAGAATGAGCTTGCCTTGCATCGTCATCGCCTGATTACACGTCATCTGGCAATGTATTGGCAACATGTTACAAGCCCATGAAGCATCAACATCTTTTGATGCCCCGTCACGGGATTGTCATGGCAGCAGGCGAATCGGGGAGCTTTTCCGGAGCGCGGAGATCATAAGGAATCGCTATCACTGAAATTGCCAGAAATGTTTTGACCTATCAGGGGGCGCTGCTTAGCATGCCCCTCGTTCCCGAAGCTGGCGCCTGCCCCCGGCACCACGCTTACCACCCCACGCAGAGGATTCGACCATGAGCGTACTCGTCAACCGCCCCGCCCCCGACTTCAAGGCCCAGGCCGTCATGGGCGATGGCAGCTTCAAGGAAATCAAGCTGTCCGACTACAAGGGCAAGCCGGTCGTACTGTTCTTCTGGCCGCTGGACTTCACCTTCGTCTGCCCCTCCGAAATCATCGCCCACGACAACCGCCGCAAGGCTTTCGAAGAGCGCGGCGTGCAGCTGCTCGGCGTGTCGATTGACTCGCAGTTCACCCACTTCGCCTGGCGCGAGACGCCGGTCAACAAGGGCGGCATCGGCAAGGTCGGCTTCCCGATCGTCGCCGACGTGCAGCATGAAATCGTTCGCGCCTACGGCGTCGAGCACCAGGACGGCGTCGCCTTCCGCGCCACCTTCCTGATCGACAAGAACGGCATCGTGCAGCACCAGCAGGTCAACAACCTGCCGCTGGGCCGCGAGGTCGACGAAATCCTGCGCCTGGTCGATGCGCTGCAGTTCACCGAGCAGCACGGCGAGGTTTGCCCGGCTGGCTGGAAGAAGGGCGCGGAAGGCATGAAGCCGACCGCCGAAGGCGTCGCTTCCTACCTCGCCAAGCACGCTACCGAGCTGTAAGGATTCATTCGGTCCGACGTAAGCCTGGGGCCGGGCAACCGGCCCCAGGTGTCTTAACCCTGCAAACAAGAGAACAACCATGACTGTCCAGCACCTGCCCCTGATCATCCTCGGCTCCGGCCCCGCGGGTTACACCGCCGCGGTGTATGCCGCGCGCGCCAACCTGAAGCCGACGATGATCACCGGACTCGAAGTGGGTGGTCAGCTGATGACTACCACCGAGGTCGATAACTGGCCCGGTGATGTCCACGGCCTGATGGGCCCGGACCTGATGGCGCGCCTGCAGCAGCATGCCGAGCGCTTCGACACCAAGATGATCTACGACCACGTCCATGGCGTGGACCTGAAGAGCCGCCCGTTCAAGCTGACTGGCGACCAGGGCGAATACACTTGCGACGCGCTGATCATCGCCACCGGCGCCAGCGCCAAGTACCTGGGCATCGACAGCGAAACCGCGTTCCGCGGCAAGGGCGTCTCGGCCTGCGCCACCTGCGACGGCTTCTTCTACAAGGGTCAGGACGTGACCGTGATCGGCGGCGGCAACACCGCGGTCGAAGAGGCGCTGTACCTGGCCAACATCGCCAACCACGTGACGATCGTGCACCGCCGCGACCAGTTCAAGGGCGAGAAGATCCTGCACGACAAGCTGTTCAAGCGTCGCGACGAAGGCAAGATCACCATCGTCTGGGACTCGACCCTCGACGAAGTGCTGGGCGATGCCAGCGGCGTCACCGGTGCGCGCCTGAAGAACCTCAAGACCGGAGCCACGCAGCAGGTCGACGTGAAGGGCGTGTTCATCGCCATCGGCCACCAGCCGAACACGCAGATCTTCGAGGGCCAGCTGGAAATGCACGACGGCTACATCAAGGTGCAGTCGGGCAGCCAGGGCAATGCCACCGCCACCAGCGTGCCGGGTGTGTTCGCCGCCGGCGACGTGATGGACCATGTCTACCGCCAGGCCGTGACCTCGGCCGGCACCGGCTGCCAGGCTGCGCTCGATGCCGAGCGCTACCTCGACAAGCTGCAGGGCTGATCCCTCCGCAACGCTGTCCCGCGGCCGCAGGCTACAATCCTGCGGCCGTTTTCGTTTCTGCAGTCCGGGAAAAACACCAGATGATGAAGCTGTACTGCTCGAAGACCTCGCCCTATTCCCGCAAGGTCCGTGTCGCGCTGGAGGAGCTGCGACTCGCCGAACAGGTCGAGGAAGTGATCACCGATCCGTTCGCGCCGACGCCGGAGTTCCTCGCCGCCAACCCGCTGTCGCGCATCCCGACCCTGATCACCGACAAGGGCGAGGCCCTGCCCGACTCGGACCTGATCATCGAATACCTCGACGCCAAGTACCACGGCCTGGCGCCGCTGCCGCGCGGCACCAAGCGCTGGACCGCGCGCCGCCGCCAGAAGATCGCCCAGGGCATCATCGACGCCGCGGTGGCAACGCTGCTGGAAAAGCGCCGCCCCGAAAGCATCATCTACCACGCCTTCCTCGACCGTCAGGCCGCCGCGATCCGGCGTTCGCTGGAGCTGCTGGCGCTGGAGGCCCATACCCTGGTGCTGGACGAGAAGCCCAGCGTGGTCGAAATCACCGCCGGTGTCGCCCTCGCCTATCTCGACTTCCGCATGCCCTACCTCGAATGGCGCAAGGACCACGAGGTGCTGGACAAGTGGTTCGCCGAGTTCGCGCGGCGGCCGTCGATGGTCAAGACCCAGCCGCCGGTCTGATGCGCCTCTTCGTCTTGCTGCTGCTGAGCTTGACGCTGGCGGGCTGCGTCAGCTTCGGGGGCGGCCGTTCCAGCGAGGAAGTCGAGCGCATCCGCCAGACCGTGGTGGTCGATGCCCTTGGCCAGATCGGCCGCCCCTACCGCTACGGCGGCAGCACACCGGATGGCTTCGACTGCAGCGGCCTGGTGCAATACGTCTATGCCCAATCCGGGGTGAAGCTGCCACGCAGCTCGCGCGACCAGAGCGAGATCGGCGACGACATCGACCTCGACGATGCCCAGCCCGGCGACCTGCTGTTCTACAGCTTCGGCGGCGGGCGCATCGACCATGTCGCGCTCTACCTCGGCGATGGCCAGGCCGTGCATGCACCTGCCAGCGGGCGGCAGGTGATCGTGGCGCCGGTGGCGCAGAAGTACTGGATGAAGAAGTTCGTCGAGGCGCGGGACATCCTCGACGAGTAGCGTCGCTGCTCAGAAGTGCGTGTAGCCGCGTGCATCCACCGGCAACACCTGGCCAGCCTCGTCCAGGCAGCGCAGCCCGCGATCACTCGTGATCCGGCCGATCTCGGTCAGCGGCACATCCAGCCGCCGCTGAGCCTCCTCGATGCAATCCGGCGGCAGGCAGACGCAAAGCTCGTAGTCGTCCCCACCCTGCAACTGCAGTTCCACGCGATCCGCCGCGGCCGACAGTCCGTTGAAATGTGCCGACGCCGGCAATTTCGCCACATCGATTTCGGCACCGACCCCGCTGGCCGCCAGCACGTGTCCGAGGTCGCCGGCGAGGCCATCGGAGAGGTCGATCGCCGCTGTCGCCAGGCCGCGCAAGGCCAGCCCTGCCGCATTGCGCGGCGTCGGCCGGTCCAGGCGCTGCCGCAGGGCCGCCGGCAGGCCGGGATCGGACAGGCGGCGCAGCGCCAGCGCTGCATCGCCCAGCGTCCCGGTGACGCAGATGCGGTCACCGGAACGGGCCGCATCGCGACGCAGCGCAGCACCGGGCGCGACCGTGCCGATCGCCGTGATGGTGATGCTGAGCGGACCGCGCGTGGTATCGCCACCGACCAGCGCGACGCCGGACTGCCGCGCCAGTTCGCCCAGTCCCTCGGCGAAACCCGACAGCCAGGCCTCGTCAGCCGTCGGCAGGCTCAGCGCCAGCAGGAACCAGCGCGGCTCGGCGCCCATCGCGGCGAGGTCGGACAGGTTCACCGCCAGCGATTTCCAGCCGACGTCGGCAGCGGCGGTGCCCACCGGGAAATGGCGACCCTCGATCAGGCTGTCGCTGGTGGTCGCCAGCTGCTGGCCCGGCGGCGGCTGCAGCAGCGCACAGTCGTCGCCGATGCCGAGCACGACGTCGCCGCGCGGTGGGGTCAGCCCAGCGAAATGACGGCGGATGAGGGAGAACTCGTCCATGTAGGTCACTGTACCCAATGCAGGAATCGGGTTGCCGTCCTTGGCGGGACCTCGGCAGGTTTCAGAACCCCCTGCCCGGCGTTTGGCTTATCTCGGAGCGACATTGAGTCGCTCCTCGCCGGGCCAAACGCTCCATGGCCGGGCGTTGTTCGGCTCGTCCTGAGCCTCACCCCTCACTGCGTTCGGGGCTGCGCTCAATTTCCGCTCCTGCGGAATTGTCGCCGGGGTGGATGTCCACCGGACATCCACCTGCTTCCGGCTCACCCTGCTTTGATCTCGGCGCTGCGCGCCGAGCGCGCCAGCTTGTCGAGTACGCCGTTGACGAACTTGAAACCTTCCTCGGCGCCGAACATCTTGGCGAGGTTCACCGACTCGTTGACCGCGACCTTCCAGGGCACGTCGGGGCAGTACTGCAGTTCGTAGGCACCGAGCAGCAGGATCGCGTGCTCCACCGGATCGAGCTGGTTCAGCGGGCGGTCCAGGTGCGGCGTGATCGCCAGCGTCAGATCCGGCGCATGCTCGACGATGCCCTTGAGCAACAGCTCAAAGTAGGCCGGATCGGCACGACCGAGGCCGTCCTCCTGCTCGCGGAACTGCTTCAGCAGCACTTCGGGGAAGCTTTCGTTCATCAGCCACTGGTACAGGGCCTGTACCGTCAGGCGGCGCGCCAGGCCACGGCGGGACTGCGGTTGTCCTTCGCTCATAGCGACGCGACCAGCGTGGAGGGGCCCCGCGCGAAGCGCGGGGATCCTAGCGTCGGGAGTCGGCGCAGGCATGAGGAGGTGCCGCAGGATGTCGTAGTAGACATAGGATGTCTCATGCGAGGCTCCGCACCAGGCGCAGCATCTCGAGCGCCGCGGCGGCGGCCTCGTAGCCCTTGTTGGTCTTGCCGGGACCGGCACGTTCCCAGGCCTGTTCGACCGTATTGACAGTCAGCACGCCGAAACCGACCGGCCCGCCGGTCTTGAGCTGCACGTCCATCAGGCCGCGCGCGCATTCGCCGGCGACGAAGTCGAAGTGCGGCGTGTCGCCGCGGATCACCGCGCCCAGCGTCACCACTGCATCGGCCTCACCACTGTCGAGCACGGTCTGCGCCGCCAGCGGGATCTCGTAGGCGCCCGGCGCGTACCAGACCTTGATGCTGTCCTCGCGCACGCCCCAGTCCTGACAGCACTCACGCGCGCCCTTGATCAGCGCCTCGACGAGGTCGACGTTCCAGCGCGTCGCCACCAGGCCGATGCGGGCGCCGGCAAATTCCTTCTTGCCCGGCTTCTTCGGTGCGGCGTATCCGGTCTTCAGTTTCTTCATTTCGTTTCGTCGGGAGCTACGTAACCCACTACTTCAAGGCCGAAGCCCGAGATGGCTTGCATGCGGTAATGCGAGGACAGCACGCGCATCTTGCGCACGCCAAGGTCGAACAGGATCTGCGCGCCGATACCGTAGGTGCGCAGCATCGGCCGGGGATCGTGATAATCCTCGGCGGTTTCCTTGTTCAGCGAAATGATCTGTTGCACCAGCTCGCGCGGCGCCTCCGGCTTGCGCAGCAGCACCACCACGCCGCTGCCCTCGTCGGCGACACGCTTGAGCGCCAGGCGCAGCGGCCAGGCGAAGTCCTCGTGCTGCACGCCCAGCACGTCCTGCAGCGTATTGCGGATGTGCACGCGCACCAGCGTCGGCTTGTTCGTGTCGATGTCGCCGCGGACCATCGCCAGATGCACCGTGTTGTCGATCGAATCCTGGTAGGTCACCAGGCGGAACTCGCCGAACTCGGTGTTCACATGCGTCTCGGCGACGCGCTCGATGGTGTGCTCGTTGTGCAGGCGGTAACGGATCAGGTCGGCGATGGTGCCGACCTTGAGGCCGTGCTCGCGCGCGAACACTTCCAGGTCCGGGCGCCGTGCCATCGTGCCGTCCTCGTTGAGGATCTCGACGATCACCGCCGCCGGCTCGAAGCCGGCGAGGCGCGCCAGATCGCAGCCCGCCTCGGTGTGGCCGGCGCGGGTCAGCACGCCGCCGGGCTGGGCCATCAGCGGGAAGATGTGGCCGGGCTGCACCAGGTCCTCCGGGCGCGCGTCCTTCTTCACCGCGGCCTGCACGGTCTTGGCGCGGTCATGCGCGGAGATGCCGGTGGTCACGCCCTGCGCCGCCTCGATCGACACGGTGAAAGCCGTCTTGTGGCTCTCCTCGTTGCGCGACACCATCTGCGGCAGGCGCAGCTGGCGGCAACGCTCCTGCGACAGAGTCAGGCAGATCAGGCCGCGGCCGTAGCGCGCCATGAAATTGATGTCTTCCGGCCGCACGCATTCGGCGGCCATGATCAGGTCGCCCTCGTTCTCGCGGTCCTCGTCGTCCATCAGGATCACCATCTTGCCGGCCTTGAGGTCGGCGATGATGTCCTCGGTCGAATCCAGCCCCTGGGGCCGGGCGCTGCCAATGCTGGTCACTTTCTGGTTGCTCATGTTTCGTCCCTCGCCGCCAGCAGGCGTTCCAGGTAGCGGGCGATCTGGTCGACTTCCAGGTTGACCGGATCCCCCACCGCCAGGCTGCCCAGCGTCGTATGCGTCAGCGTATGGGGAATGATGTTAACCCCAAACCGCCTCCCCTCGACCTCGTTCACGGTCAGGCTGATGCCGTCGATGCAGATCGAACCCTTGCGCGCGATGTAGCGCGCCAACTCCGCCGGTGCCTCGAAGGACATGCGCCAGGAGCGAGCCTCCTCGTGCCGGTCGACCAGCTTGCCGAGGCCATCGACGTGGCCGGACACCAGGTGGCCGCCCAGCGGCTTGTGCGGCGTCAGCGCGCGCTCGAGGTTCACCGCCTGGCCTGCCTGCCAGCGGCCGGCGGTGGTCAGGTTCAGGGTCTCGGCGGACAGGTCGGCGACGAAATGGTCGTCGCTGAACTCGACCGCGGTCAGGCAAACGCCGTTGACCGCGATGCTGTCGCCTTCCCCGCTGCCACGCAGGTAGCCCGGTGCGTCGAAGCGCATGCGGCGGTCGCCGCCGACGGTTTCGATGGCGGCGATGCGCCCCAGGGTCTCGATGATGCCGGTGAACATGTTCAGGAGCCTATCCGTGAGTAATACACGCACGCGACGGCGTGCCATTTTCGTGTCCCGCTAGCCCTATCGTCCCGCGGTGTACTCGATGTACACAAGGGGCGATAGGGGACGCGGGGCGCGAAAATGGCCCCGTCCCTTCGGGCTGCGCCAGAAATAGCGCCATGCTGCGCCGACCGCTGCTTATTGGGCCCCACCCAACCGCGCATCGGCCGACTTGCCTGGCGCGATTTCTGGCAGCAGCGCGTGCATGTATTACTCACGGATAGGCTCCATCCTCAAACGGGCTGCAGCGTCAGGCGCAGGTCCGCGCCCAGCTGCCGCACTTCGGTGTAACGCCACTGCAGCTGCTGCGACAGCCGCTCCAGCCCTGGCAGCTGCGCGAAGGGCCGTGCCTCGTGGCCCAGCAGGGTCGGCGCCAGATAGGCGACGATCTCGTCGACCAGGCCCTGCTGCAGGAAAGCCCCGGCGAGCCGCGGGCCGCATTCCAGCAGGGCCTCGTTGACCTGCTGCCGGCCCAGCGCCTGCAGCACCGCGGCGAGATCCAGCGAGCCATCCTCGCCCGTGGCGCAGCGGACCGCCTCGACGCCGGCCGGGGCCTGCGCCTCGCAGGCGGTCAGCCAGAGGCGCCGCGCACCCTCGGCCCAGACTTTTGCCGTCTCCGGCACGCGGGCCTGCGTGTCCAAG
>DATILC010000208.1:0-18831 GCA_035476855.1 Solimonas sp.
GCCACGGTCACTGGCATGTCCTTGACCTCGAACTCGTAGATCGCCTCCATGCCCAGGTCGGCGAAGCCGACGACCTTGGCCGCCTTGATCGCCTTCGACACGAGATAGGCCGCGCCGCCGACCGCCATCAGGTAGGCCGCCTTGTGCTTCTTGATCGCCTCGATGCCGGCCGGGCCGCGCTCGGACTTGCCGATCATCACGCTGAGGCCAGTCTGCGCCAGCATCATCTCGGTGAACTTGTCCATGCGCGTCGCCGTGGTCGGGCCGGCCGGGCCCATCACCTCGTCGCGCACCGGATCGACCGGGCCGACGTAGTAGATCGCGCGGCCGGTGAAGTCCACCGGCAGCTTCTCGCCCTTCTTCAGCATGTCCTGGATGCGCTTGTGCGCGGCGTCGCGGCCGGTGAGCATCCTGCCGTTGAGCAGCAGCGTGTCGCCCGGCTTCCAGGACTGCACTTCCGCCGGCGTCAGCGTGTCGAGGTTGACGCGCTTGGCGAGCTTTTCGTCCGGCTTCCAGGTGACCTTCGGCCAGTCATCCAGCGACGGCGTTTCCAGTACCGCCGGACCCGTGCCGTCGAGATGGAAATGCACGTGGCGCGTCGCCGCGCAGTTCGGGATCATCGCCACCGGCAGCGAGGCGGCGTGCGTCGGGTAGTCCATGATCTTCACGTCCAGCACCGTGGTCAGGCCGCCGAGGCCCTGCGCGCCGATGCCCAGTGCGTTGACCTTGTCCATGATCTCCAGGCGCAGCTCCTCGACGCGGCTCAGCTCGATGCCAGCGGCGGCGCGCTGGCGCAGCTCGTGGATGTCCACCGGCGCCATCAGCGATTCCTTGGCCAGCAGCATCGCCTTCTCCGGCGTGCCGCCGATGCCGATGCCGAGGATGCCCGGCGGGCACCAGCCGGCGCCCATCGTCGGCAGCGTCTTGATCACCCAATCGACGATCGAGTCCGACGGATTGAGCATCACCATCTTCGACTTGTTCTCCGAGCCGCCGCCCTTGGCGGCGCAGATCACCTCGAGGTGATCGCCCGGCACGATCTCGTAGTGCACCACGGCCGGCGTGTTGTCCTTGGAGTTCATGCGCTTGCCCGCCGGGTCCAGCAACACCGAGGCGCGCAGCTTGTTGTCCGGGTGGTTGTAGGCGCGACGCACGCCTTCGTTGACCATGTCCTGCACAGACAGCGTCGCGTCCCACTTCAGGTGCATGCCGACCTTGAGGAACACCACGGCGATGCCGGTGTCCTGGCAGATCGGGCGATGGCCCTCGGCGCACATGCGCGAATTGGTCAGGATCTGCGCGATCGCATCCTTCGCCGCCGGCGATTCCTCCCGCTCATAAGCCGCCCCCAGCGCCTGGATGTAGTCCAGCGGGTGGTAGTAGCTGATGTACTGGAAGGCATCGGCGATGGACTGGATGAAGTCCTCTTGCTTGATCGTGGACATGGGAGAACCTGTCTCTATGGATGGGTTGCGAGGGAGGGATAAGGGTTACGAACCGGACTGGGGTCCGGCCTGGATCCCGCCCCGGGTCAGGGCGGCGGGGTCCAAAAGCTTGCGCAGGGTGGCCTCGTCGAGGCCGGTCAGTTCACGGGCCACTTCCAGCACCGGCCGGCCTTCCTTGTAGGCCTGCTTGGCGATGGCCGCGCCCTTGTCGTAGCCGATCACGGCATTGGCCGCGGTGATCAGGATGGGGTTGCGCGCCAGCGCCTCGGCGATGCGCGCTTCGCGCAGGGTGAAGCCGACGATGGCACGGTCGGCCAGCAGTCGCGAAACGTTCGCCAGCAGCTGGATCGACTGCAGCAGGTTGTGGGCGATCAGCGGCAGCATGACGTTGAGCTGGAAGTTGCCGCTCTGCCCAGCCACGGTGATGGCGGCGTCGTTGCCGATCACCTGGGCGGCGACCATGCAGACCGATTCCGGGATCACCGGGTTGACCTTGCCCGGCATGATGCTGGAACCCGGCTGCAGGGTCGGCAGTTCGATCTCGCCGAGGCCGGCCAGCGGACCGGAGTTCATCCAGCGCAGGTCGTTGGCGATCTTCATCAGGCTGACCGCCACGGTCTTCAGCTGGCCGGAAAGCTCCACCGCCGCGTCCTGCGAGGACAGGCTCTCGAAGGCGTTCGGGCTGGGCAGGAAGCGCACGCCGCTGCGCTTCGACAGGTTCTTCGCAAAGCGCGCGGCAAACTTCGGATGGGCGTTGATGCCGGTACCAACCGCGGTGCCGCCCTGCGCCAGCAGGCGCGTACGCCGCAGGGCCGCGTCGATGCGCTCGCGGCCGTGGCGGACCTGCTGCGCCCAGCCGCCCAGTTCCTGGTCGAAGCGCAGCGGCATTGCGTCCATCAGGTGGGTACGGCCGGTCTTGACCTTGCCGCGCAGGTCCAGGGCCTTGCGCTCCAGCGCCGACTGCAGATGACGCAGCGCCGGCAGCAGTTCCTGCTCGCAGGCCAGCGTCGCGGCGACGTGGATCGCCGTGGGGATGACGTCGTTGGAGGACTGGCCGTAGTTGACGTGGTCGTTGGGGTGGACCTTGCGCCGCGAGCGCTTCGACGCCAGGTGGGCAATGACCTCGTTGGCGTTCATGTTGCTGGAGGTGCCGGAGCCGGTCTGGAACACGTCGACCGGGAACTGGGCGTCATGCCGGCCCTCCGCCACCTCGGTGGCCGCCGCCACGATCGCCTCGGCGACCTTCGGCTCGACCAGGCCCAGTTCGGCGTTGACCTCGGCGGCACTGGCCTTGATCAGCCCCAGGGCACGGATGAAGGCCGGCGGCATGCCGAGGCCGGAAACCGGGAAATTCAGCACCGCGCGCTGGGTTTGCGCCCCCCACATCGCGTCCGCGGGGACTTCAAGCGTCCCGAGACTGTCTTTTTCGATGCGGGAACGGGACATGCGACGGAGACGGCGCCCGGTTGGTAAAATGGGGCGTAAATCCTATCAAAACCGCCCCCTCGATGAATCTCACCTCCCTCTCCGCCGTCTCCCCGATCGACGGTCGCTACGCCGAAAAGACCGTCAAGCTGCGCGAAATCTTCAGCGAATACGGACTCATGCGCTTCCGCGTGCTGGCCGAGATCCGCTGGCTGGAGGCGCTGGCCTCGCACGAGGGCATTCCGGAAGTCGCCAAACTGTCGCCCTCGGCGCGCGAAAAGCTCGACAAGATCGCCGCCAGCTTCGATATCCAGGAAGCCCAGCGCATCAAGTCCATCGAGGACACCACCAACCACGACGTCAAGGCCGTCGAGTATTACCTCAAGGAAAAGATCGGCAACCACGCCGAGTTGGCGGCGGTGAAGGAATTCGTCCACTTCGCCTGCACCTCCGAGGACGTCAACAACCTCTCGCATGCGCTGATGCTCAAGGAGGCGCGCGAACAGGTGCTGCTGCCGCAGATCGACAAGCTGATCGCCGCGATCGCGGCCCTTGCCCGCAGCTACTCCGAGCAGCCGATGCTGGCCCGCACCCACGGCCAGCCGGCCTCGCCGACCACCGTCGGCAAGGAAATGGCGGTGTTCGTGCATCGCCTCAGCCGCCAGCGCGAGACGCTGGCCGCCGTGCCCCTGCTGGGCAAGGCCAACGGCGCGGTCGGCAACTGGAGCGCCCATTACGCCGCCTACCCGGACGTCGACTGGCCGGCCTTCTCCGCCGCCTTCATCAAGGGCCTGGGCCTGGGCCAGAGCCCGGCGACCACGCAGATCGAGCCGCACGACTACATCGCGGAGTACTTCCATGCGCTGACGCGCATCAACACCATCCTGGTCGATTTCTGCCGCGACGTCTGGGGCTACATCTCGCTGGGCTATTTCAAGCAGCGCACGATCGCCGGTGAAGTCGGCAGCTCGACCATGCCGCACAAGGTCAACCCGATCGACTTCGAGAACGCCGAAGGCAACCTCGGCATGGGCAACGCGATCATGCAGCACCTGGCCGAGAAGCTGCCGATCTCGCGCTGGCAGCGCGACCTCACGGATTCGACGGTCCTGCGCAATCTGGGTGTCGGCATTGCCCACTCCCTGATTTCCTACCAGGCCATCGGCAAGGGCATCGGCAAGCTCGAGGGCGACGCCTGGAAGATGAGCCAGGACCTCGAAGGCAACTGGGAAGTGCTGGGCGAAGCGATCCAGACCGTGATGCGCCGCCACGGCCTGCCGGAACCCTACGAGCAGCTTAAGCGCCTGACCCGTGGCCAGAAGGTCGGCAAGGAGCAGTTGCGCGAATTCGTCAAAGGCTTGGCCCTGCCGGAAGCCGACAAGCAGCGCCTGCTGGCGATGACGCCGGGCAGCTACACCGGCAACGCCGTCCAGCAGGCCAAGGACGTCTGACACGCCGATGGAACCGACCCCGCCCGCCGACTCGACCACGGCTCCCGCCGTGGTCAGCGGCGTGGCGGCGTTCACCGAACACGCCGTGCGGGTCGCCCAGGCGGCGCGCATGGACATCGTGATCTTCAGCGATGCGCTGGACCGGCGTATCTATGGCGACGACCGCTTCGTTTCCACGGTCCGCGCCTTCGTGCTGCAGAACCGCCGCGCGCGCCTGCGCGTGATCGTGCGCCAGCCCGGCCAGGCGATGCGCGGAGCGCACCGCCTGGTTGAGCTGGGACGCATGCTCAGCAGTCGCATTGAATTCCGCCAGCCCCCCGAGGAGCGACGCCTGCCCACGGACGAGTATCTGCTGGCGGACGAACGCGCCCTGCTGATCCGCAGCGGTCCGACGGAACTGGAGGCGCGCTATTTCCCGTCCGCGCCACTGGAAGCGCGCCAGCGGCTGCGCGAATTCAATGTCCTCTGGGAAGAATCGGTACCGGCCCGGGAGCTCCGCATCCTCGGCATCTGACCGAGACTGATAACCATTCTTGATTACTTGGCAAAGCCTGGACCGGCGGATATAGTCGGACGAGAACTATATGTCCACCAGGTAAGTTACGAGCCAGCTTGGTTCGTACGGGGCTCAAGTCGGGAGAGTGGGATGCGGGGAGAGCATCGGATAGTCGCGCGCGCCACAGCGCAGCGCCGGCCGCGGGGATTTTCCCTGATCGAGCTGATGGTCACGGTCGGCATCGCCGCGATCGTCGCCATGGTCACCGTGCCGGGGCTGCAGTCCCTGGTCCAGAACAACCGCACCGCCACCCAGGTCAATGCTCTGGTCTCGGCGCTGATGTATGCGCGCAACGAGGCCGTGACCCGTGGCGGCCGCGTGTCGATCTGCACCAGCAGCGATGGCTATACCTGCTCCGACACCGACAGCTGGAGCGGCGGCTGGATCGTCTTCAGCGATACGGCCGGCGCCCGCGGCATCGTCGATCCGCTGACCAGCGACCAGGTCCTGCAGGTGTTCGAAGCCCTCGACGGAGGTTCCCAGCTGACCGGGACGACGCGGCTGCTCAGCTACGACTCTGCGGGCTTCCTGACCGATGCGCTTGCGCCCTCCTTCAGCTACCGGGGCGCCAGCTGCACCCCGCGCACCGCGCGCACGATCAACCTCAGCCTGCAGGGACGCGCCAACGTCCAGCCGGCCACCTGCTGACCGGAGCCCGCGAATGAAGACCCAAGGCCGGCAAGCCGGCTTCAGCATGATCGAGGTGCTGGTAGCGGCAGTCCTGCTGTCCATCGGCCTGCTGGGACTGGCATCGCTGCAGACCGTGTCCCTGCAGCGTGGCAACAGCGCATCACAACGCGTCGATGCGGTGGCACTGGCCTACGACCTGCTCGACCGCATGCGCGCCAACCGCGCGCAGGCCATCGGCGGGCGCTACGTCGTCAGCGTCGGCAGCATCCCCAGCGCCAACACCCTGGCCGACCAGGACGTCATCGACTGGAAGGGCGCGCTGAACAACACCCTCCCGGAGGGGGACGGCGCGGTGGCCATGGACGGTCGCATCGTCACCATCACCATCGTCTGGAAGGAGGCCTCCAGCGCCAACTCCGACAACAGCAACGACGCCCTGGTCAACCTGCGAACCCAGCTATGACGATCCTTCCCGCATCCCGGTGGTCGCAGCGCGGCGTGACACTGATCGAGCTGATGATCTCGATGACACTGGGCCTGATCGTCCTCGCCGGCATCTTCAGCGTCTACCTGGCCAGCCGGCGCAGCCACACCATGAACGAGGCCCTGGCGGCACGCCAGGAGACCATCCGCTACGTCACGCAACGCCTCAGCAAGGACGTGCGCATGGCCGGCTATCGCGGCTGCCTGCGTGATACCGGCGAAATCAGGAACACGCTCAACCCCGATCCGGCCGCCAGCGCCGGCACGCGCAACGATTTCACCCATCCGGATTTCCTGTATCGCTTTGACCGTTACACCGAGGGCTTCGAGGCACAGGGCAGCAGCTGGAGTCCGGCGCTGCCACCGCAGATCGCCGGCGTGGTGCGCGGTACTGACGTCCTGACGGTCCGCGCCGTGATGGACCCGGAGGTCTACGTCGTCAAGGAAATGCCGGTGACCTCGGCCGACATCAAGACCAACTCGCTGAATCCGGCACCGCTGCGCGTCAGCGACATCGTGCTGATCACCGACTGCGGCGCCGCCGCGATCTTCCAGATCACCAACTACAACCTCGCCACCGAGAACAACTCCAAGGGCAACCCGGCGCACTACGGCAACATCGTCCACAACACCGGCAACAGCACCGTGCCCGGCAACTGGACCAAGGACCTGGGCCGCAAATACCCGGTGGGCTCGCAGATCATGCGCATCGGCACCATCAGCTACTACATCCGCAACAGCGCCAACGGCACCGGCCCGGCGCTGTGGCGCGACCTCGATGGCACCACCCAGGAAATCGCCGAGGGCGTCGAGAACCTGCAGGTACTGTACGGCGAGGACACCAACGGTGACCTGGTGGCGGACGCCTACCGCCCCGCCAACCTGATCGCCGATGCCGCGGCCTGGCGCCGCGTGGTGGCCGTGCGCGTCGCGCTGCTCGCAGCCGGCACGCGCGGACGCGCCGGCGAACTTGATCCCCGCAGGTTCGACCTGCTCGGCACCTCGGTCGGCCCGTTCAACGACGGCCGCCTGCGGCGCGTGGTCACCCTCACCCTTTCGCTGCGGAACCGCCTGCCATGAGCGCTGCCCTCCGAGCCTTGTCCCCGCGGCGCAAGCAGCAGGGCGCCGTCCTTGTCGTCGGTCTGGTCGTACTGCTGGTGCTGACCCTGCTGAGCCTGTCGTCGATCCGCTCCACCTCGCTGGAGGAGCGCATGACCAACAACACCCAGGACCTGCAGATCGCCTTCCAGCTGGCCGAAGCCGCGCTGCGCGAGGGCGAGGAGCTGCTGCAGCAGCCGGTGGTGCCGGTGTTCAACAACGCCACCGGTCTCTACAAGTACGACCCTCCCGATACCGACAATCCGCAGATTCCCTACGTGCCGCTGTGGAAGCGCAGCAGCACGCAGTGGATCAATTCGACGGTGATGCAGACCGCCGCGCCGCCGCCGCTGGATCGGGCGCATGGCCAGTACCTGATCGAACAGCTCGCCGTGACCGATGCCGCTTCGCCAGGCGAAAGCCTCGCCGCCGACTCGGCCACCGAGGTCAGGACCTTCGTGATCTACCGCATCACCGCCCGCGGCTGGGGCGCGACCGGCCGCGACAACCCGGAGCCGATGGTGCTGTTGCAATCCACCTTCAGGCGCTGAGCTGCAAGGATTCAGGGACCCCCATGAAACGCAAAAAAAGCTTCGCCACCGTATCCGGTCTGTGCCTGGGCCTGCTGACGATGGGCAGCGCGCATGCCGACATTCCGCTTTCCAGCGGCCCCCTGTTCCTGTCGGCCTCGGTCGATCCCAACGTGATGCTGCTGTTCGACAACTCGGGCAGCATGCGCAACATGATCTTTGCCGACGGATACAACCCCGGCACGACCTATCGCGACTGGAGCCAGGCCTGCGGCAGCAGCAGCACCGACTCCTGCTGGAGCGCGACCGACACCATCGTCGAACAAAGCGAAATCCCCCGCGGCACCTGCCCCTCGGGCTGGCAGCGTGGACGCAAGGAAAGTGGCGGCAACCAGGCGAAGTGCCTGAAGCTGCCGTTTCCGCTGGTCAATGGCAGCACCAACATCACGCGCTACACCGGCAACTACCTGAACTACCTGTTCGAGACGTTCCCCAACAATACCGATCTGACCGTGGGCAACCTGATCCCGCAGGAGACCCGGATCACCGTCGCCAAGAACGTGGCCACCAACCTGGTCAACGCCAACGCCGAGTTGCGCTGGGGCCTTGCCCGCTTCAATGCGACGGCCGGCAGCAACAACGGTCCCGGTGGTCGCGTCATCGCCAACTGCGGCAGCACGATCGGCACCGTGACCGGCGCCATCTCCGGCATCGCGCCCGACACCAACACCCCGCTGGCCGAGACCTATTACGAAATCACCCGCTATTTCCGCGGCATGGGGTCCCAGTACAACAGCGGCGTGAGCTATACCAGCCCGATCCAGTATCGCTGCCAGAAGAACTTCGCGCTGGTCGTCACCGACGGTTTCCCGACCTACGACGACGGCCTTCCCACCAACGACCCGGACGATACCGCAGACACCACCCGCGCCCTGCCCAACTGGGATGGCAGGACCGGCAGCCCGGCAACCACCGCGGCGATGTATCCGCTGTTTCCGCGCTACTCCGACGGCTTCAAGGGACAGAGTGGCAGCGAAGGCAACGAGGGCTACACGCTGCTGCTCGACGACGTGGCCAAGTTCGGCTTCGACACCGACATGCGCAAGACCGGCAACGATGCCAGCGGGGTCAGCTTCAACGACCCCAACTTCCCGGTGCAACGGCTCGAGACCTACACGGTGGGCCTGGCGATCGACAACCAGATGCTGCGTGACGCCGCCGAGTACGGCAACGGCCAGGCCTACACCGCCCGCAACGCCTCGGAACTGACCACGGCGCTGACCGCGGCCCTCAACGACATCGCCTCGCGCACCAGCGCCGCCGCCTCGGTCGCGACCAACTCGACACGACTGACCGCCGACACCGCGATCTACCAGGCACGCTTCAATACCGGCGACTGGAGCGGCGAGCTGCTGGCCCTGCCGGTGAACAACGACGGGTCGGTGGGCACGCCGCTGTGGAACGCGGCGCAGCAGATCCCGGCCGAGAACAGCCGTGCGATCTTCACCTTCGATCCGACGGCGTCGCCCGCCAATCGCGGCAAGGTCTTCGAGTTCAACCAGCTCAACGCCAGCCAGCAGGCTGCGCTGGACCTCGACGCGCTCGGCGTTGACGACAACCGCGCGCAGGACCGCGTCGACTACCTGCGCGGTGACCGCAGCGACGAGGGCACCGGTGCCGGGCAATTCCGGCTTCGCAACGCCGCAACCGTGCTGGGTGACATCGTCAACTCCGATCCGGCCTTCGTCGGCGACCAGGACTTCGGCTTCAGCAAGCTGCCGGGTACCGAAGGCGCTACCTACGCCGGCTTCCTCGGCATCAAGAAGGCGCGCGAGCCGATGATCTACGTCGGCGCCAACGACGGCATGCTGCACGGCTTCCGTGGCAGCGATGGCGTAGAACTGTTCGCGTACGTTCCGAACGCGATCTATTCCAAGCTGAGCAAGCTGACCGCGCAGAACTACAACATCGACCACCAGTACTTCGTCGATGGTGCGGCACGGCCCCTGGATGCCTACATCGGCGGCGACTGGGAGAGCGTGGTGCTCGGCTCCCTGGCCGGCGGCGGACGCGGCGTGTTCGCGCTCAACGTCACCGACCCCTCGCGACTGGGGCGCGACAGCGTGATGTGGGAGTTCTCCAGCGCCAACGACAGCGACATGGGCTTTTCCTATCCGCAGCCGACGATCGCGCGCATGGCCAATGGCAGGTGGGCTGCGATCATTGCCAACGGCTACAACAGTACCTCGGGCAAGGCCGTGCTGTTCGTGCTGGACCTGGAAACCGGCAACGTCATCGCCAGGTTCGATACCGGCGTCGGCGGCGACAACGGCATGTCCTCGCCGATCCCGGCGGACATTGACGGAGACCGCATCGCCGACCTGATCTATGCCGGCGATCTCAAGGGCAACCTCTGGAAAATCGACGTCCGCGACAGCAATCCCTCGAACTGGAAGTTCGGCTTCGGCACTGCTGCGTCGCCACAGCCCTTGTTCGTCGCCTGCGCCGACAACGGCTGCAGCGCGCGCCAGCCGATCACGGCACGCCCCGAGGTCGGCATCAATCCCGCGGGTGGCTTCATCGTCTACTTCGGCACTGGCCGCTACTTCGCCAGCACCGACAACCAGTCCGGCATGGGCGGCGACAACAGCTTCTACGGCGTGTTCGACAAGCATGACGGCACCCGTCCCTCGGGCCGCAGTGCCCTGCTGCAGCAGAGCGTGCTGGCGACCGTGACCGGGACCTTCGGCGGACGGCAGGAAACCGTGCGCATCACCAGCAACACGCCGCTGGATCCGGCCTCCCACCAGGGCTGGCTGCTCGACCTGCCGCTCAACGACGAACGCCAGGTCAGCACGCCGATCCTGCGCGGCGGCGCCATCATCTTCACCACGCTGATCCCCAACACCGAGATCTGCGGGTTCGGCGGCGACAGCTTCCTGATGGAAATCGATGCACTCAGCGGCTCGCGGCTGGAATCGACGCCCTTCGACCTGAACCGCGATACCGCCTTCAACAGCGACGACCAGGTGATCTACAACGGCGAGCGCGTGCCGGTCAGCGGTCGCCTGTCCAAGGAAGGCATCATCAAGACGCCGGCGATCATTTCCGCCGGGGCTTTCGAGATCAAGCTGGCCAGCGGCACCACCGGCGGCATCGACACCACGATCGAGCCGGGTCGCGGCGGCGTCGGCGGAGGTCGGCTGTCATGGAGACAGATGCAGTGAGCAGGATGCCGATGCAGGCGGGAGCTCAAAGGGGCTTCACGCTGATCGAGTTGATGATGGCGGTGGTGGTCGTGGCGATCCTCGCCTCGATCGCCCTGCCCAGCTACGAGGCCAGCGTTCGCAAGACGCGGCGGACCGAGGCACGCGCCGCAATCACCGACACGGCGCAGCGACTCGAACGCTGCCTGACCCAGTTCGCCAGCTACGAGGCGGCTGCCGGCTGCACCATCCCGACACCCTACAACACGACCGGCGGCTACTACTCCGTCGACGCAGTGCGGACCGCCTCCACCTTCACGGTGACGGCGACCGCGCGGGGCGCGCAGGCGCGCGACATCGCCTGCTTCCGCTTGAGCGTGACCCAAAGCGGGCAGAAGAGCGCCCAGACCTCGGGCGGCGTGGCGGCAACCGGCTGCTGGTAGCCGGGCTCAGTCCGGCTGTTCGGGGGCCACCGGCTCGCGGGCACAGATCGCCTGGCGTACATGCTCGGGTATCGGCGCCGGCTTCTGCTTGATGTAATCGAACCAGACCACGACTCCGCGCGTCACCGCCACCAGCCGGTCGCCGACGAACATGCCGGCCTGGGTGTTCATGCTGGAGCGCCCCAGGCGCGTGATGCGGAAACCTGCGTCGACCGTGGACGGGTGATGCAGCTGCGCGACGAAGTCGCAGCCCAGGCTCGCCAGGATCAGGCCTTCTTCCTTCCAGAAGCGCGGGTTGTCGCGGCTGAACATACCGAAGTAGTCGAGCCGCACCGACTCGTCGAAGACGAAGAAGTTGGTGTTGTTGACGTGACCCAAGGCATCCAGATCGGCCCAGCGGGTCGGAATCTGGATGAAGTGACCGAAGTCACTGCGTTGCGGCTGCATCGGTAGCTCCTCGAGGTTTTCGAGGATTCTGCCTGCATGCAGCGGAAATGGGGGTTATCGCGCTCAGCGCCGCCAGAATGGTTTGCGCTTATCCAGACCTGCCAGCCGCAGCTGTGCCAGCTGCAGGATCTCGCGCTTGCGTGGATCGCCGGCATAAGGCCACTCGGAAATCTCGTCCATGCTGCGATGGCAGCCGACGCAGATGTGCTGCGGATCGAGCTGGCACACACCCACGCAGGGCGATTCGATTTCGTCTTCCTCGTCGTTCATGGCAAGCGCTGCGGCAACGAAAAAGCCGCGTGCCAGAGACTAGCACGCGGCTTTTGCGGAACTGCCTTGTTACTGGACGATGATCTTGAACTCGACGCGGCGGTTGGTATCGCGGCCCGCCTCGCTGTCGTTGGAACCCACCGGCTGCAGTTCGCCGTAGCCCTGGGCAACCATGCGCTTGCCGTCAATGCCGTGGGCGATCAGGTACTGGCGCACCGACTCGGCGCGCTGCTGCGACAGCAGCAGGTTGAAGGCCTCGGTGCCGATGGCGTCGGTGTGGCCACCGATCTCGACGGAGAGGTTCTTCTGGCTGTTCAGCGTGCGGCCAACGCCGTCGAGGATGCCCTTCGACTCGCTGGTCAGCTCAGCCGAGTTGTTGTGGAACTTGACGCCCTGCAGGGTCATGGTCTGGCCGACGACGCAGCCGCTCATGTCAACGGTCATGCCCGCCTTGGTCTCGGGGCAGCGGTCGGCGACGTCGGGAACGCCATCGGCGTCGGCGTCGCTGTTGCCGCCCACCACCGGGCAGCCGTTGGTGTTGACCGCGCTGCCAGCCGGGGTACCCGGGCACTGGTCGACGCTGTCGAAGATGCCGTCCTGGTCGGTGTCAATCGCGCAGTCGGTGCGGCCAGTGACCGGATCGACCACGGCAATCTCGCACTCGCCCGGCTTGCCGGCGGGCGCTGCGCGCTCACCGAAGATCGGGGTCAGCGGAATCTGCAGGCCGACGTTGAAGCGGTAGTCGATGAGGAAGTCCTCGCCCGAGACCGATTCGTCGTTGTACTGCGCCTGCGCGCGGGCTTCCGTGCGGATGCCCAGGCCGTACCAAGGCAGCGGGAACAGCAGGCCGGCGCCGAAGTTGATGCCGCCGTGGATGTGATCGTCGCCACGCACGTCTTCCTGCAGCACGCCGGCACCGGCGAGCATGAAGGGCGTGAAGCGCGGCACGTACTTTTCACCACCCATCAGGTTCAGCTTCGGCTCGCCGTAGTGATGCACGAGGTCGAGGAACAGGCCGGTCTGGTAGTCCTTCTTGCCGTCGATGTCACGCTCGCGGCCGAGGTCATGGAAGCTCAGTTCGAGGGCATTGTTGCTGCCCCAGTCGAGCGGCATGCCGGCGTTGATCTGGAAGCCCTGGCCGTTTTCCGAATCACGCTTGCTGTCGGACAACTCGTAGGAGTAGAAGGCCCCCACGTAGGGGATGTCGTAACCGTCCGTGGTAACTGCGTAAGCCGGGGCAATACCGAACATTGCCAAGGCCGCCGCGCTGATCATCCGCATGCGCATAACTCTTCCCCTTTTGGAACCCGCTGAAATTAAGAGTGATTATTTCTCGACTCTAATGGAAAGCCGATGACAGGGGCAACCTCCGCACAGGCCCCCGAGTGAAAATTCCTAGCTGCGCCGCTTCAGCGGTTGCGTGCTGCCTCGGCGCAGGCCGTGACCAGCGGCGGGCCGTGGTAGATGAAGCCGGTGTAGACCTGCAGCAGGTCGGCGCCGGCGCGGCGCCGGGCCCGGGCATCCTCGCCGGCGCAGATGCCGCCGACGCCCACCAGCGGGTAGTCCGCCCCCGCCCTCGCCCGCAGCTTGCGCAGGGTCTCGCAGGCCAGCTGTTCCAGCGGCGCACCGGACAGCCCGCCCGCCTCCCGGGCCAGCGGCTCGGCCTGCAGGCCCGGGCGCGACAGCGTGGTGTTGGTGGCGATCAGGCCGTCGATGCCCAGCTCGCGGGCCAGGCGGGCGATGTGGTCGAGCTGCAGTTCGCTGACGTCCGGGGCGATCTTGACCAGCATGGGGGTCTGCTTGCCATGTTGCTGGGCCAGCGCCCGGCGCTCGGCGGCGAGGCTCTGCAGCAGAGCCTCCAGCCGCGCCTCGTCCTGCAGGTCGCGCAGGTTCTTGGTGTTGGGCGAGGAGATGTTGATGGTGACGTAGCTGGCCGCCTGGTAGACCTTGCGCAGGCAGATCAGGTAATCGTCTGCAGCGCGGTCGATCGGCGTGTCGGCGTTCTTGCCGATATTGATGCCGAGGATGCCCTGGTAGTCGGCCTGCGCGACCTGCTGCAGCAGGTAGTCGACGCCCTTGTTGTTGAAGCCGAGGCGGTTGATCAGCGCCTGCTGCTCGACCAGGCGGAACATGCGCGGCTTCGGGTTGCCCGGCTGCGGCCGCGGCGTGACCGTACCGACCTCGATGAAGCCGAAGCCGAGCCGGGCCCAGGCCTCGATGCACTCGCCGTTCTTGTCAAGCCCTGCGGCCAGGCCGACACGGTTGGGAAAATTGAGCCCGAACAGCTTCACCGGATCGTCGACGGCGCGACCCGCGAACGGCGCCGTCGCCAGCCGCGGCAGATGCTTGAAGGTTTCGATGGTCAGTTCGTGGGCGCGCTCGGCATCGAGCTGGAAGAGCGCGCTGCGCGCCAGCGAATAAAGCATGCGGAAAGACCTTTGCTCTTACGGAGCGGACAGTGCCGGACGCGGCGGCGCCAGGCGACGCTTGAGGAGGGTGGGCAGCGGCAGCGCGCGGGCGATGCGGGCACGCCAGTTCAGCGCACTCTCATGCAGCTGGTCCTGCGTGTAGGTCACCGGCAGGCGCAACAGGCCGCGGACGACGTCGTAGGCCAGCATCTTCTTCGACTCGTTCTCGTACAGCGAGCCGAAGCTGCCGGCGGCGGAGAACAGTGCGCGCGACAGGTGCAGGTAGTCGCGCTTCAGCACCAGGCCGGCGTGCTGGGTGTTGGACATCAGCTGCAGGATCGCCTGGCCGCGGCGGTACAGGCCGTCGGCGCCATCGCGCTTGAGCTCGAAGATGAAGTTGCTCGCCGTCAGCGGCGTGATGCCCTTCTTGGTCAGGGTCTCGTCGAGCAGGGCCTTGATCTCGGCACGGCGCGCGGCGTTGGCCTCGGGCTGGGTGCTGACGCGGATCAGCGCATCGGTCAGCAGTTCGGTGTCACCGATGATGGCGCCGGCGAGGTAATCCCAGACCAGTCCCCACTTGCCGTCCAGCGGCACGACGTTGCCCCAGTCGATCAGGTGCAGGGCACCGTCCGAGCCGATCATGATGTTGCCCGGGTGCAGGTCGCCGTGCATCTCGCCGTGCACCACGATGTGGTACAGCAGCGTGTACAGCAGGCGCTCGCTGACCTGGCGCTGGAAGCGACGGCGCTCCGACGAGGGCATGCGGCGCAGCGCGCGCGTCAGGCTGGTGGCATCCGAGAGGTATTCCATCTCGATGATGCGGCGCGTGTGGTTGTAGATCGCCGGCACCTTCCACATGTTCGATTTGAGGCTGCGCTCGTAGAAGCGCGCGTGGTGCCGCGCCTCGGAGTCGAAATCCAGTTCTTCGACGAAGCCGGCGACGAACTCGTCGACCTGCTCCTGCATCGCGCGCAGGAACGGCGCCAGCTTGGTATGCGGCGCCCAGTACTGCGAGGACATGATCGCCAGGCCCAGCACCAGCTTGCCGATGATGAACTCGCGGTCGATGTTGTGGCGGCCGACCTTGATCACCACCGACTTCAGCACCTCGCGGCCGTCCTCTTCGCGGAACGGCTTCTTGGCGAGGTAGACGCTGCCGATCGAGCCCGACTTCACCGGCCGCGCCGGGTCGAATTCCATGAACAGCTTGTGTGCCGGCTTGCCGTAGCACTCGAGGAACGCGGCGTTGACCTCGTCCTCGGTCATCGGCGGCACGTCCTCGTGGAAGACCTCCAGCTCCCTGGCGATCTCCTCGGGCAGGAAGTCGGAGCTGGCGGCGGCAGCCTGGGCCATCTTGATGAAGAACGGCCCGAACTCGCGGACCATCGCCGCCACGATCTGCGCCTGTGCCTTGAAGTCGCGCGGGTCGGCTTCGAAGAACGGCTTGATGTAGCGGATCGCGCGGATCTGGCGCCGCACGATGACGGCGTCGCTGCGGATCATCGCGGCGCGCCGCAGGATTTCGTTGAGCTGCCACTGGTTGAAGCGGCGCCCGGCCTTGAGCAGGTTGACGATCTCGACCAGCTGCACCTCGTAGGTGCGCAGCACCAGCCGCACCATGTCCAGTGTCAGCTCGCCCAGGCCCTTGAGGTCCGGCGACGAGAACAGTTCGTTGAAGAAGTTCCAGAACTCCTGCACCAGCGCATCGGGCACCGGTACCGGCGAGCGCGCGGTGATCTGCTCGACGACGAAGCGGATCAGCTCCTCGGTCGACTGCTCGTTGGGAATCAGGTGGCGGCGGCGTAGATAGCTGGTGAGACGCTCGCTCTGGCGCAGCAGCGGATGCTGGTACAGGCCCTCGAAGGCCTTGTCGATGACATAGGTGAGTTCGTCGCGGGTGATGTCCGGTTCCGCTGCCAACAGCTTCACCAGCGGCACGAAGCCCTTGGACAGCCGGTAGGTCGAACTGGTCAGCGCACCCAGCTCGCGCAGCAGGCCAGGCTGCTTGTCGGCGAGATCGTCGGGTTTGCGTTCGCTCACGGCAGGCCCAGCAGGTGCCCCAGCTTGGCGGCCTTGGTCGCGAGATAGGACTCGTTATGTGGATTGCGACCGGTTTCCAGCGCCACGCGCTCGACCACATCGACCCCGGCCTGCTCCAGTGCATCGAGCTTGCGCGGGTTGTTGGTCATCAGGCGGATGCGGCAAAGATTCAGTTCCTTCAGCAACTCGATCGCCAGCCCATATTCGCGGGCATCGGCGGGAAAGCCGAGCTGGTGGTTGGCCTCGACCGTATCGGCGCCCAGGTCCTGCAGCGCATAGGCGCGGATCTTGTTGCCCAGGCCGATGCCGCGTCCTTCCTGGCGCAGGTACAGCACCACACCGCGACCGGCCTCGGCGATCTTGCTCAGCGCGCCTTCCAGCTGCGAGCCACAGTCACAGCGCAGCGAGAACAGTGCGTCGCCGGTCAGGCACTCGGAATGGATGCGCACCAGCGGCGGTTCGCCGGAGAGGTCGCCCAGCGAAACCACGACATGTTCCTTGCCGTCCGCAGACTGGAAAACCGTCAGGCGGAACTCGGCGTAGGGCGTGGGCAGCTTGGATTCGGCGATCCGTTGGAGAGTCATGCGCTGATTATCGGGCGTCCCGGCCAGAGTCGCGCCGGAAAACGTTGATGTAGTTATCTTTTTCGCAAACTTTCCGAAGAGGGAAGGATCGCGTCAGCGCAATTGTGACTGCTTTCGTGGTTCATGGGGAGTGAGGGCGCATCTTTGGCGAGCACTGCTCGCCGCGTCCTCACTCGCCCGGCCAGGGATGGCCGGGCCGGGGGTGGGGTCAAGACGCAGGGTCTCGCCATGGATGGCGTCACCGCCCTTGCCATGACGAGACCCTGCCCCTCCCGAGGTGCCTAGGCGCCGAACCAGTTCTGGCCGCAGACGCGCAGGGTGCTGCCGTTGACGCCAGCGGCAGCCGGCGACGCCATGAAGGCCACCGTCTCGGCGATGTCCTGCGGCAGGCCGGCCTGCGACAGCGAGTTGATGCGGCGGCCAACTTCGCGCGGGCCCAGCGGCATCGCGGCGGTCATCGCGGTCTCGATGAAGCCCGGGGCGACGGCGTTGATCGCACCGCCGCGCTTGGCCATGGCCGCAGCCATCGCCTGGGTGTAGCCGATCACGCCGGCCTTGGTCGACCCGTAGTTGGTCTGGCCGGCGTTGCCGCCGATGCCGCCGATCGAGGAAATGCAGACGACGCGGGCGCCGTTGTTGAGGCCCTTCTTCAGCAGCCCCTCGTTGATCCGCAGGATCGCGCCGAGGTTGATGTTCAGCACCAGGTCCCACTGCTGCTGCGTCATGTTGCGCAGCATCTTGTCGCGGGTGATGCCGGCGTTATGCACGACGATGTCGAGGCCGCCGAACTTGCCGGAGACTTCTGCGGCGATGCGCTCGGCCGCGTCCGGCGCGGTGACGTCCAGCGCCAGGCCGTGGCCGCCGATGCGCGCCATGGTCTCGCCCAACCCGCCTTCGGCGGAGGGGTGGTCCATGCCGATGACCTTCGCGCCTTCACGCGCCAGCACCTCGGAGATCGCCGCACCGATGCCGCGGGCGGCACCCGTGACCAGCGCCACCTTGCCAGCCAGCGAGCCCGCCAGCGGCTGCAGCTCGGCACCCTTGGAGCCGGGGCCGACGCGCAGCAGCTGGCCGGTGACATAAGCGGAATGCTCGGACAGGAAGAAGCGCAGCGGCGCCGCCAGCCAGCCCTCGCCGCCTTCGGCGACCTCGAGCAGGTTGCAGGTGGTGCCGTTCTTGCCGATTTCCTTGGCCAGCGAGCGCATGAAGCCGCGCAGCGCGGTCTGGGCAGTCTTCAGGCCGATTTCCTCGATGCCCTCCGGCGCACGCGACAGCACGACGACGCGGCCGTTGGACGGAACGCTGCGGACCAGCGGCTGGAAGAAGTCATACAGCTCGCGCAGCTGCTCAGGGCTGGAGATGCCGGAGGCATCGAAGGCCAGCACCTGGCTGCGCGGCGCACTGGCGTCGGCCGGGTTGCCGGTCAGGTTGATCTTCTGCGCAGCGGCGGCCTGCTTCACCGGCGCCAAGCCGGCATGTTCCGGCACGATGCGGAGGGTGGCGCCGGTGGCGGCCAGTGCCTCCAGCAGGGCTTCCGACAGCTGCGCGCCATTGGACGCACCCACGGTGGCGAACTTGCCGTCGAGCGGACGATCGGCCCAGGGCGCCTTGGCGCGGATCAGGCGCGGCGGCGTCGGCAGGCCCAGCAGGCTCGCAAAGCTCTTGCCGAAGGGGGACTGCGTGAATTCCATAAAGCGATCGCTCATCGCCTGCTCCTGATTGTCGATTCGTGGGGGGCTTCAAAGGCGACGAAAACTAGCGCATCCGCCCCACAGCGTCCTTGGCCGCACGGACAGGCCGCATTTCCTCCATCGA
>DATILC010000209.1:0-10783 GCA_035476855.1 Solimonas sp.
CCCTGACCGGCCGCACGCTGCGCTACCGCAACCGCTATGTGCGCACCCCGCAGTATCGCGCCGGCCTGGAGCAGCCTGGCATCAGCCTGCGCGGCGGTGGCACGCAGCGCCCGGGCGGCATGCTGGCCAACGCCCTGCGCATGCCGGCCAACACCGCCAACACCAACGTCGTCCTGCATGGCGAGCGCCTGCTGATGCTGTGGGAAGGCGGCCGTCCCTGGGAGCTGGACGCGGACACGCTGGACACGCTGGGCGAGCAGCGCTTCCGTGGCCAGCTGTCGCGGCTGCGCCGCTTCTCGGCGCATCCGAGGCGCGATCCGCGGACCGGCGAGCTGTTCAACTTCGGCATGGAACCCTGGCCGCGACCGGCGATCCATTGCTATCGCTGCGATCCCTGGGGTCGGCTGACGCTGCTGCAGCGGGTGCGTATCCCGCGTCTGGTGTTCAACCACGACTTCGGCCTGACGCCGCGCCACCTGGTGTTCGTGCTCGATCCGATCGTCGCCGACCTGCCGCGTATGGCGCTGGGCCTGGACAGCGTCGACCGCCTGCTGCAGTTCCGTCGCGAACTCGGCAGCACATTCCTGCTGGTGCCGCGCGACGGCGGCCCGGTGCGCCGCGTCGAGCATGAGGCGCTGATGCACTTCCACATCAACAACGCCTGGGAAGAAGGCGGCGACACCGTCGTCGAGCTGCTGCGCTGGGACCAGGAGTGGGCGGCGATCAACCAGAGCCTGCGCGATTTCCGCAGCGCCGACCCGCCTGGCTTCGGCGGGCGTCTGTGGCGCTATCGCATCGGCGCCGACGGCGTGGTCCGCGGCGAACCCTGCAGCGAGCATCACGGCGAGATGCCGCAGCACGACCCGCGCCGCAGCGGCAGCACCATCCGCTACAGCTACTACTCGGCGAAACTCGCCAGCGGCCATGCCGCGGTGGTGAAGCAGGACCATCTGCGCCAGGCCAGCCAGCTGCATGAGCTGCCGCTAGGCCACGTGGTGGGCGAGCCGCTGTTCGTGCCGCGCCATGCCCGCGCCGCCGAGGACGAGGGCTGGCTGCTGGCCGTGGCCTACGATCCCGCGCGCCACCGCTCGCGCCTGCTGATCCTCGATGCGCAGGATCCCTCACGCGTTCCGCAGGCGGTGGGTCACCTGCGGCATCACGTGCCGCAGGACCTGCACGGCATGTTCACGACGCGGATATCGCGTTTGCTGCCAGCCTGAGCGTATTGCCGCGAATGCTGAGTGGCTGCCGGTGGACGGCGGCATCCGCCTGGCCTGAACGGCCGGGAACGCCCGGCCCGCGGCGCCGGTCATATGTGGAGGACCGCGTCAACCGGAGGCTCCTCATGTCCTTCGCCCTTTATCTGATCGGATTCCTGATCTTCATCGGCGGCGTCGCCTGGGCGGCGGTGACCGCCGGCGTGCCCCATCTCTACATCGCCATCGGCTGCACGATCCTGGCCGGGCTCGGCATCCTCACCGGCGTTACCCGCACGCGCACCAAGGATCCGGGTTGATTCACGCCACGGCTGCAAGCCCGGGCTATTGCCGCGAATGCTGAAAGCGGCTGCCGAAGGACGGAAATCGTCTAACCAGGTGCCCGGAGGGCCAAGGCGCGCGGCGTATAGTCGAAAGTCCACCCAGTGACGGAGGTGACCGGGATGGCCATCGCAATCACCCTCAAGCAATACCTGGACGGCCGTGGCGTGCCGTACGAACTGCGCCATCACGACTACGCCAGCAGCAGCCAGCGCACTGCCGAGGCGGCGCACGTGCCCGGACGCCAGCTGGCCAAGCCGGTGATCTTCCGCGACACCGACGGCTTCGTGATGGCGGTGATCCCGGCCGATCGCCAGGTCGACGTCAACCGCCTGCGCGACCAGCTGCACCGCCCGGTCTACCTGGCCCACGAGGCCGGCTTCAGTGCCCTGTTCAAGGACTGCGCGCTCGGCGCGGTGCCGCCGGTGGGGCAGGCCTACGGCATGCCGGTGGTCTGGGACGAAAGCCTGGAAGGCTGCGGTGACGTGTTCTTCGAGGCGGGCGACCACACCGAGCTGGTGCGCATGAGCGGCCGTGCCTTCGGCAAGCTGATGAGCGAGGCGCCGCACGGCAGCATCAGCAGGGTCCGCTAGCTAGCGCCTCCCGCGGCACTCCGGCCGGCCCCCGCGGGGCCGGTCGCCGCTGGTCTGCTGCGGTTGCACCGCCGGCAGGGCGCGGATCCGGATTCCCGTAGTTCGTCATGAATTGGTCAGGCTTGCGCCAGGCTTTCCGCGCGCCCGATGAACAGAATTTTCCCATCCCGGCGGCACTCCTGCCCGCCGGCACCGGGAGAAAGACATGTTTCGGAAAATCCGGGCCTCGTCCCGCAGGGACGGCCGTGTCACGGCGCGATTCCAGTCAGCGGATGTACGGCCATGAACAACGCTGCCGCTGCAAGCCATGCCCATCGCCAGCCCCGTTCCTGGGGGCAATCCTTTCGCGCCCTAGCGACTGCGCCGCCGAGCCGCCCTGTCATGTACGACGAAATCCGCCGTTCCCGCTGCGCCTTCACCGAGGTGGAGGCCGCGCTGTTCCAGGTCACCTTCCGCGACGCCGCCGCGCGGCTGCCGGTGGTGTTCCGCTCGTTCTGGCACCGCTGGGACATCTCGCCGCAGGACCCCTGTGCCCTGCTGGTGTTCTCGGAAACGGGGCAGCCGACGCTGCGGATCGAGCGCGGCGACGCCGGCTACCGGATCTTCGGTCTGACTGACCGAGGCGAGCGGCTCTATGTCGACGGCATGCCGTCGATGACTGCCGCGCTGCGCGCCTGCGGCCTGCTCTGATTGCTGCTGCGCGAACCACCCGCTAAGGTGCAACCGGGGGAGCGGTGAGGCGGGACTCCGCAGCACCGATCAGACAGACAGCATCTTCGGACCGCAGCGCCGCCGTGGGGCACGGCGCGCTTCGGCGTAGAGCCGCGCCGGGCATGATCGCCGGGCCGTGGTGGGATGTGGTGGGGGAGACCGATGGCGAAGAAGAAGCAGATCGTCATCCTCGGCGGCGGCATCGCCGCGCTGACAACGGCCTGGTACCTGAGCGATCAGCCGGGCTGGCAGGACCGCTACGACATCACGGTCTACCAGCTGGGCTGGCGCCTCGGCGGCAAGTGCGCGAGCAGTCGCAACGCCGAGCGGCACTGGCGCAGCGAGGAACACGGCCTGCATATCTGGCCGGGGTTCTATGCCAATGCCTTCGGCCTGCTGGGCAACTGTTACCGCGAGCTCGGCGGTGATGTGCGGCAGCACTTCCGCGGCCAGGACCATGTCTGCATGCTCGATCCGCAGGAGCAGCCGGAGCAGCTGTGGTCGGTCTACTTCAAGCCGGACAAGGATTTTCCCGGACTGCACAATCCCGAGCCATCGCTGGCGCTGACCCTGCGCAAGCTGCTCGACCTGATCTCGGGGCATTTCGGCAAGGCCCTGCAGGAAGCGCATGCGCTGGAGCTGCAGCTGCCGGCAGACGCGCCTGATTGGCTCCGGCGCCTGTTGCAGGCGCGGCCGATGGGCGGCCCGGAGGCAACAGCGCCGGAGACGCCGCTGTCGCAGGCACAGCAGTTGCTGGCGCGACAGCAGCCCCTGTGGCAACACGATGATGCGCAGCACCGGCATATCGCCCAGCTGCTGCGCGACTTCCGCGATCCGGTGGTGGCCTGGCTCGGCGGCGCCAGGCGGCGGATGAGCCGTGCACGCAAGGCGATCGAGCTCGGATGCTGCATCGCCATCGGCTGCTTCTTCGATGGTGTGCTGCGCAAGGGCCTGTCGGCGATCGACCGCCGCGATTTCCGCGATTGGCTGCTGCACCACGGGGCGCACCGCGAAACCGTCGACTGGGCGCCGGTACAGGTGCTCTATGACAGTCCCTTCGCCTACGTCGGCGGCGATACCGAAAAGGGTGCCAACCTCGCGGCCGGCGTGGCGCTGGGGGTGGCGCTGCGGCTCGGCCTGACCTATCGCGGCCACCTGTTCTACGACATGCAGGGCGGCATGGGCGACGTCGTGATCACGCCGCTGTACCGCGCGCTGGAAGCACGTGGCGTGCGCTTCGAGTTCTTCCACCGCGTGCGCCGTCTGGAGCTGAAGCGCAGCGCCGGTGGCCATGTCATCCGCAGCATCCATTTCGGCCGCCAGGCCCGGCTCAAGTGCGGCATCTACCGGCCGCTGGTGACCGTGCCGGTATTGGGCGAGGAGTGCTGGCCGGACCGGCCGCGCTACGAGCAGCTGGTGGAAGGCGACAGGATCCGCGACGGCGGCCACGATCTCGAGTCGCACTGGGACGACTGGACCACCCAGGAAACCGAGTTCTGTCTCGACCTGCAACAGGGCGACCAGGTGGTGCTTGGCATCTCGCTGGGGGCGCTGAAGACGATCTGCGCCGAACTCTGCGCGGTCGACCCCGACTGGCGTGCACTGGTCAATGGCCTGCCCACGGTGCAGACCCAGGGCGTGCAGCTGTGGCTGTCGAAGAGCGGCAAGCAGATCGGCTGGAAGCAGTCCGGCGGCTGGATCGTCACCGCGCCGCAGCCGCATAGCGTCGTCGCCGACATGAGCCATGTGCAGGAAGACTGGAATCCGCCGCCGGGCAGCGTGCAGTACCTCTGCGGCCCCCTGCAGGGCGACTACCTGGCCCAGTACCCGGCACCCGATCCGGCGGTGCCCGCGCGCGCGCGCCAGCAGGTCCACGACGAGACCGTCCGCTGGCTCGAATGCGAGGCGAAGCGGCTGTGGCCTGGCTGCGTCGATCCCAAGACCGGCGGCTTCGACTGGAAGCTGCTGCTGGACGCCGACGGACTGCAGGGCCCCGCGCGCCTCGGCCGCCAGTACCTGCGGCCCAACATCAATCCCTCCGACCGCTACGTGCTGTCGCCGGCGGGCACGCCGAAGCTGCGCCTGTCGCCGGACAACTCCGGCTTCGACAACCTGGTGCTGTCGGGTGACTGGACGCGCACCGCGATGAACGTCGGCTGCGTCGAGGCGGCGGTGATGTCCGGCATGGCGGCCGCGCGGGCGCTCTGCGGCCACCCGCGCAAGATCCACGGCGAGTTTTTCCTGCAGGCCTGAGCGCCGTCGGGCGCGGGGAGGGAGCATGGACAAGAAGAAAGTGGTGATCCTTGGCGGCGGCTGCGGCGCGATTTCTGCGGCCTACTGGCTGAGCGCGACGCCGGAGTTGCGTGCGCGCTACGACGTCACCGTCTACACCCAGGGCTGGCGGCTGGGTGGCAAGGGCGCCAGCGGCCGCGACGAGGAAGGCCGCATCCTCGAGCACGGCCTGCACATGATGATGGGCTGGTACCACACCGTGTTCAGCGCGCTGCGCGATTGCTACCAGACGCTCAACAGTCCGGAGATGAAGCCGCCGGCTGACCTGGCCTTCCGCAGCTGGGACGAGGCCTTCGAGAAACAGTTCCAGGTGACGCTGTGCTTCGACAAGCTGCCGGGCGCCGCGCAGCAGAAGTGGCGGTTCTGGAACATCGACATTCCCGGCGGCGATCCGGCGGGCCAGCCGGGCGACGACTTCGGCGCGGCGCCGGGCAGCTACATGAAGGAGGCCGTGGAAGCGGCGATGAAGGCGCTGGTCGAAAGCGTCGAGGTCGATCTGCAGGCCGCCGACCATCAGCTGCATGCCGACGCCGGCTGGAAGACGGCAGTGGCGCAGTTCCGTCAGGGCTTCCAGCCGCTGCAGAACTGGGTTGTCCAGTACCCGGTGCGGGCGTGGTCTGTGACCGATCTGGCAAGGCTGCTGGGGGACTGCCAGGGGGCCGGCTCAGGGCTGATCGACTACCTGCTCGATCCTCAGGGACTGATCAGCGACGACTGGCGCTTCCGCCTCTACAAGCTGGCCCTGCTGCTCGACCTCGGCCTGGCAGGGATCATCGGCTTCCTCAGGGACGTGCTACCCAAGGGCGAGGCCGGCTACGCCGACATCAACGACCGCGATTTCAAGGACTGGCTGCATCACCACGGCGCGCGCACGCGCAGCGTGCACTCGCCGGTGGTGATGGCGCTGTACGACCTCGGCTTCGCCTATCCCGGTGGCGATTCGAGCAAGCCGCAGAACGGCGCGGTCGCCGCCGGCGTGGCGCTGCGCACCGGGGTGCGCATGCTGCTGACCTGGCGCGGTGCGCCACTGTGGAAGATGAACGGCGGCATGGGCGACATCATCTTCGCGCCGCTGTACCAGGTGCTGAAGCAGCGCGGTGTGCACTTCAGCTTCTTCAACCGGCTGACGAACCTCGAGGTGGACGCGCAGGGCTGCATCAAGCGCATCACCCTGCAGGAGCAGGCGCAGCTGCTCAAGGGCAGCTATGAACCTTTGCAGGAGTATCACTTCAGGAAAATCATCGACGGCAAGGAAGTCACCCTGCGCTGGCAGGGCTGGCCGGCGCAGCCGTTGTGGGATCAGCTGGAACCGGTGCTGCTTGCACCTGACGCGCCGCTGCCCTTCGAGGACCCCTGGGTGGTCACGCGCAGCCGTACGGTCGATCTGAATCATGGGCCCGAAGCTGATTTCGAGCTGGCGGTGCTGGCGATTCCGCCAGCAGCTTCCTGCTTCGCGACCAGGGACCTCGCGCAGCAGGCGCGCTGGCGGCAAATGCTGCAGTCCGCCAGCTCGGTCGCGACACTGTCGACGCAGCTGTGGTTCGATCTCAGCCTGGAGGAACTGGGCTGGAGGCATGGGTCGACCGTCGCCGTCACCTATGTCGATCCGCTGCGGTCCTGGGGCGAAATGAGTCACCTGCTGCCCTGGGAGCCGCCCGGACCGAAGTCGGTGCAGTACCTCTGCGGGACCTACCACGTGCCCGCCGGCAGCCAGATTCCGGCGCTGCCGGGCCACCATCCGAACTACATCGCCGAGCGCAACCGCCATGTTGTCCAGCTCAGCGCGATCTGGCTGAAGCAGGGCTACAAGGCGATCTGGCCAGGCCTCGCCGGCCCGGGCGGACAACCCAATGTCGGCCCGATGGTGCAGCAACACTCCCAGGCCAATGTCGCTTACTCCGAGCAGTACGTGCTGAGTCTGCCCAAGAGCATCGTCCACCGGCTGGCGCCGGATGACAGCGGCTTCCCCAACCTGTTCCTTGCCGGCGACTGGACCGCGACTTCGGTCAACGGCGGCTGTGCCGAGGCAGCATTCGAATCCGGCTGGCTGGCGGCGCAGGGCGTCATCAAGCAGTTTCCCTGAGACAGACATAGACCATGCGCAAACTCCCGAACTACATCGATGACCTCGGCCACGGCAGCTGCAGCCACGCCGTGCCGGTGACCCTGCACGATTGCATCTCCTACGGCTTCGCCCTGGCCGCGGACTGTTCCGCGCTGCAACGCTTCGTCGACAGCCAGCTCAACCGCGCCGCGTCGCGCAAGTTCCGCTACCGCGCCCTGCCGCTGGTGCTGCACTGCTATCTCAACTGCCCCAAGGGCACCAACGTCGAGAACGTCGGCTGGATTCCCGACCGCGAGGCTGCCTTCCTGGTGCCGGTGGTCGAGTTCCGTCGCGGTGCGCTGCCGCGGCTCAAGGTCTGGGCGCCGTACATGTTCATCGACCAGCCCGGGGCGCTGATCACCGGCCGCGATGTCTGGGGCTACCGCAAGGCACTGGGCTTCCTCGACGTGCCGGAGGATCCGCAGCAGGCGCAGGAGTTCTCGGTGATCACTCAGGTGTTCGAGAAATTCAATCCGAACTGCCCCGCACGCAACGTTGAGCTGCTGAAGCTCACGCGCAGCGCTGCGGCCACCGCGGACAACAGCTGGAGCGACACCGCCGGCGCGCGCCAGCAGCTGCTGCAGCGCATCGCCGATGCCCTTGGCGGGCAGCTCACCGAAGCCCGCGGCGACGGCTGGATCGGGCGTGCGATGCGGCTGGCGACACGCGTCGGTGCCGGAGTTGGCGATCGCATGGGTCTGGGCCTGGCCAGCCTGCTCGACCGCCTGCTCGGCGGCATTCCCGACACCATGACGGCGATCAACCTCAAGCAGCTGCGCGACGCCGAAGACAGTACCAAGGCCTGCTACCAGGCCCTGGTCGACAGCCCCTGCAAGGTCGATCTCGACAGCGGCGGCTTCCTCGGCGGCAGCTACGAGCTGGAAATCCCGCACTGCGATAGCCATCCGCTGGTGAAGGATCTCGGGCTGCGTCCGCTGGCCTCCGGCTCGCCGGCACGCGTCCCGACGCTGTTCGGCTTCTGGGCGCGGATGAAATTCAGCGGCCTCAACGGCAAGGTGATCTGGGAATCGCGCTGAACCGGCTCAGTGCGGCGGCTGGATGCCCAGCTGCGCGAACAGCATCGCTGCCCGGTGTCGCTGGTCCTGCGCTTCCGCACGGTCGGCGGCGACCCGGTGGCCGAGTGCATGCAGTGCTTCGGCCTGCTCGCGCGGCATCTGCAGCTGCTGCGCCTGGATCAGGGCCTTGCGCCAGTAGCCTGCGGCGGCGCGCGTGCGCCCCAGCAGCCAGGCGCGGCGTGCCTGCAGCAGCAGCGCGCGGGGCCGGTTGCAGGGCACCATGCGCGAGAAGCGACGGCTCATTGCCACCGTCTGGCCGGCCCGATGCAGCAGCAGCTGGCGCCGCGCCGGTGAGGGCTCATCCTCCAGCAGCCTGAACCAGACCTCCGCGATCGAGCTCAGCGCCACCAGCAGGTAGTAGGGAATCGGCGGCTGCTCGCGCAACATGCGCAGCGCCATGGTGGCCAGCCTCTCGGCGCCCTCGCGTTCGCCCGTGGCAAGCAAGGCAGCGGCATGGAGGCCGGTGCAGAGCAGGCGTTCCGAGTGGCCGAGCTCGAGCTGCCGCACCGCTTCCAGGTGCACGAGTGCCGGCGCCAGCGCGGCGAGATCATCGCGGGACAGTGCCAGCCAGGCGCGGCCGCCCGCCAGCCAGGCATCGATCTGCGGAGGCAGGGCCGCGCCGCCGTCACCGGCCAGTGCGGCCAGCTCGTGCTGCGCGTCGGCGTAGTTGCCCTGCAGCAGGCTGGCATAGGCGTCGATGGCGCAGATCTGCTGCCAGCGGCCGATGTTGCCGAGCGCCAGGTACAGCCGGGCGCCGGCGGCATAGGCGACATGGACCTCGTTCCATTCGGCGCAGGTGATGCGATACACCATCCTGCCCAGTTCCGCATAGGCGACATCGGCAGGGCCGCCGGCTTCCGCGACCCGCACCGAGCGCTCGCTGTAGTCCTGTGCCAGCCCGAGCCGGCCGACGGCGACGCAGGCCATCGCCAGTCCGGCGTAGCCACCGACACGTGCGTAGGTGAAATCAGCGGACTCCGCGAGGTTGACCGAAGCCAGCGTCCGGTACAGCAGCTCGGCCGGCTGGTTGCCCATGAACGCGATCTCGGACAGGCGCTGGTGGATATGCGCAGCCCTTTGCTCCAGCGCGGTCTCGCTGCGGTTGCCGGCGGGCGACCACAGGCGGTGCAGGAATTGCACCGCGGCCTCGCGCAGCAGCAGCCACAGGCGCCTTGCGGCACTGACGCTGCCGGGCTGGCGCAGCAGCAGCAGTGCCTGGTGATAGTGCTCGACCGAGCGGCCGAACTCGAACAGCTCCTGGTTGGCATCGCCGAGGATCGCCTCCCATTCCGCCTGCCGGGCCACCGGCAGTTCCAGGCGATGCTGCTGCTGCAGGCCGCGGGCGCGCTGCACGTGCCGGATCGCCTCGCGGTTGGCGTTGTGGCTGTAGGCGTGCTGAGCGGCGCGCTCCAGGTAGTCGAGCGCCTTGCCGATGTCACCGACGCTTTCCCAGTGGCCCGACAGCTCCGCCGCGCGCGACACCGGATCCGGGCCCTGCTCGATCCACAGTGCGACCTTGCGATGCAGTTCGCGGCGCTGCGCGAACGGCAGCAGCTCGTAGACCACGTCGCGCAGCAGCGCATGCTTGAAGCGATAGGCGCTGTCTGCCCCGGGGACGCCGGTACTGCGCAGCAGGTCGGCCTGGCGCAGTTCCTCCAGGGTGGCATCGAGTTCGCGCTGGCCCAGCAGCACGCCCAGCGCCGCCGGATCGAATTCGCGTCCGATCACGCTGGCCATCTTCAGCGCTGCCTGCGCGGCCTGCCCGAGGCGGTCGAAGCGGCTGACGATGGCGCCGCGCAGCGTGGTCGGGGCTTGCGACAGCCCCGGGTCGCCGTCCATCTCCGGTGCCAGCCGCAGGCCATCGCCCTGCACTGCGATCAGTCCGGCGTCGCGCAGGGCCAGCGACAGCTCCTCGCAGAAGAACGGATTGCCGGCGGTGCGCTGGTAAAGGAAGTCGACGAAGGCCGGCGGCAGGCTGGCGCCCTCGGACAAGCCGAGCGTGCGTGCCGCCAGCTGTGCGGCGGCCTCGCTGGACAGGCTTTCCAGCCGCAGCTGGCGGCGCGTCAGCGCTGCAGGCAACTCGGTATTGCTGCCATCCAGCGGGCGGGTGGCGGCCACTACCGGCAGCTGCGGCAGGCGCGGCAGCAGCGCCGACAGCAGCGCCAGCGAGGCTTCGTCCCACCAGTGCAGGTCGTCCAGCACCAGCAGCAGCGCCGTATCGCGCCGCCGCAGCAGCTGCAGCACCAGCTCCTGCAACGCGCCGGCACGTGCAGCGCCGGTGATCTGCGCGCTGATGACGTTGTCGGGAATCTGCAACGGCAGCACGTCGTTCAGCAGTGGCAGCCAGTCGAGCAACTGGCGATCGTCGCCGATGCGGGCAACCAGCGCCTCGCGCAGCCGGGCCGGGTCGGCACCCGGGTCGTCCTGCAGCGCCAGCACCAGCAGCTGGCGCCAGGGAAAATACGGCGT
>DATILC010000210.1:0-4146 GCA_035476855.1 Solimonas sp.
AGCACGGTCGACGAGAGCGGCTCCTGCTACCGCAGCCTGCAGCTGGACTTCGACGAGGAGGTGGAGGCCAAGGCCATCCAGCGCCTGTACGACCTGGCGCGCGAGGACGAGCAGCCCTTCATGATGTGCGTCTCGTACACCCACCCGCATCCGCCGTACCACATCCTGCCCGAGTACCTTGATCGTTATTCTCTGGACGACATCAACCTGCCCATCGTCGGCGACATGCCGATGGATCAGCGCGACAAGCTCAGCCAGTGGGTGCAGTACTCGCACGGCCTGGACCGCGCAGGCGCCACCGATGAGCAGGTGCGGCGCGCCCGCCACGCGTACTACGCGATGGTCAGCTACATCGACGACAAGGTCGGCCGCCTGCTCGAAACGCTGAAGCGCACGAAGTTCGACGACAACACCATCGTCGTGTTCACCTCCGACCACGGCGACATGCTGGGCGAGCTCGGCATGTGGTTCAAGCGCGTGTTTTTCGACTGGTCGGCAAAAGTCCCGCTGCTGATCCACGACCCGCGCCAGCCGCGGCACCGGCGCATCGCGCAGCCCGTGTCCCATGTCGACCTGCTGCCGACCTTGCTCGACTTCGCGGCCGACGGTGCGCCGCCGCCCTGGGTCGAGCCCATCGACGGCCGCAGCCTCGCACCGTTGGTGGCGACAGGCGATGAGAACAGCCAAAGTGTCGAATCGGCCGAGGCCTTCGTCGAATACACCGCCGAAGGCGTGACCGGCCCCTGCTGCATGCTGCGGCGCGGCCGCTACAAGTACATCTACACGCACGGCCACCCGGACCTGTTGTACGACATGACGCAGGACCCGAACGAGCTGCGGAACATCGCGGCCGACATGACCGCCAATGGGCCCGAGCTGCTGGCCGAGCTGAAGGCCGCGGTGCTGGCGCGCTGGGATCCGCAGGCCATCACCACCCAGGTGCTGGCCAGCCAGGCGCGCCGCAAGTTCATCAACGCGCTGCCGGCCGAGTCGCAGCCGGTGTGGGACTACCAGGCGCAGGTCGACGACACCAAGCGCTTCGTGCGTCGCGGCAGCGCGCGGGTGATCAAGGTCAAGAAGCGCTGGCCGCCGCTGGCTCCGACGCCGAGTGAGACCACTTGAAGGATCGCCCGATGAATACGCCACCCCTCATGCCCGACACCGACCCCCATCGACTCGCCGCCGCCATCGGTGGACACAACCTGATCGATGGCCAACTGGTTCGCGCCGCGTCCGGCCGCAGCTTTGCGGTCGTCAACCCGGCCACCGGCCGCGAGATCGCCAGCGCCGCGCAGAGCGATGCCGCCGACATCGATCGCGCCGTCGGCGCCGCGGCGCGCGCCCAGCTCGCCTGGGCGGCGATGCCGGCCCGCAAGCGCGGCGCACTCGTCAGCGAGTGCGCGCGGTTGCTGGCTGAGCATGTTGAGGAACTGGGCCGGCTGGTTGCGCTGGAGACCGGCAAGGCGTTGCGCACCGAGAGCCGTGTCGAGGCCGGCGTCGTCGCCGATGCGCTGCAGTTCTACGGCGGCCTGGCCTCCGAGCTGAAAGGCGAGTCGGTCCCATTCCACCCGGAGATGCTGACCGTCACGCAGCGCGAGCCGATCGGCGTCGTCGGCGTAATCATCCCGTGGAACGCGCCGATGATGCTGATGGCGCTGAAGATCGCGCCGGCGCTGGTGGCCGGCAACACGGTGGTCGTCAAGTCGGCCGAGGAGGCGCCGCTGGCCGTGCTGCGCGTCTGCCAGATCCTCAACCAGAAGCTTCCGGCCGGCGTGCTGAACATCGTCTCGGGCTTCGGCCCGGAGTGCGGTGCGCCGCTGGTCGCGCATCCCTCGGTCGGCAAGATCACGTTCACCGGCTCGGTGGAGACCGGGCGCATCGTCGCCCGCAGCGCCGGCGAAAAGCTGATCCCCGTCACGCTCGAACTCGGCGGCAAGAGCCCGATGATCGTGATGGACGACGCCGATCTCGACAAGGCGGTCGCCGGTGCCGTGGCCGGCATGCGCTTCACGCGCCAAGGCCAAAGCTGCACGGCAGCCAGCCGGATCTTCGTGCACGACAAAGTCCACGACACCTTCGTCGCGGCGCTGAAGGCGCGTGTCGATGCAATGACGATGGGCGACCCACTGGACGAAGCCACCGACATCGGCACCCTCATCTCGCGCCCCCAGTTGGCCAAGGTGCTGGACTACATCGAGAGCGGCCGTGCGATCCGCGGCGCGCAAGCGCTGGAATGCAGCGCGCTGCCAACGCACGAGGACCTGCGCCAGGGCCTCTTCGTCAGGCCGGTGATCTTCACCGGCGTCGACAACAACTGCCGCCTGGCACGCGAGGAGATCTTCGGCCCCGTCACCTGCGTGATCCGCTTCAGCAGCTACGAAGAGGCGATTGCGGCGGCCAACGACAGCAACTTCGGCCTGGCGGCGACGATCTGGACCCGCGACCTGAAGACCGCGCTGGACGCCAGCAAGCGTCTGCAGGCCGGCTTCGTGCAAGTGAACCAGAACATCGTCGTGCAGCCCGGCCTGTCCTACGGCGGCATCAAGCAATCGGGCCTCGGGCGTGAGGCTTCGCTGGAGGCGATGCTGGACCACTTCACGCACAAGAAGACGGTCATCTTCAGCATGACCTGAAGTTCTCAACGTCGGAGGCCACATGGCGATCATCGGATTCATCGGACTCGGCAACATGGGCTTGCCGATGGCGCGCCGCTTGAAGGAGGCGGGACACGAAGTCCGCTGCTTCGACACCAGCGCGGCGGCGGTGGAGCGCGCCGAACAGGCGGGCCTGCCCACGAGAAGTTCGCCGGCAAGCGCCGTCGATGGCGCGAACGTCGTCATCACGATGCTGCCCAGCGGCCAGCACGTGCTCGATGTGCTGGTCGCGGGCGATCTGCCGTTTCGAGACGGCACACTGGTCATCGATTGCTCGACCATCGACGTCGCCTCCTGCGCCGCGTTCCACAACGCGCTCGGCAAGAGAGGGCTCGCCACGCTGGACGCACCCGTCTCCGGCGGTGTGGGCGGCGCAGCGGCAGGGACGCTAACATTCATGGTGGGCGGCATGGAAGCAACCGTCGATCGGGCCCAGGATCTGTTGCAGGCGATGGGCAAGACCATCGTTCATGCGGGGGCCGCGGGCGCCGGCCAAGCAGCGAAAATCTGCAACAACATGCTGGCCGGCATCTCGATGCTCGCGGTCTCGGAGGCCTTCGCGCTGGCGCGACGGCTGGGCCTGGATGCGCGCAAGTTCTTCGAGATCGCCTCGAAATCGTCGGGGCAGTGCTGGGCGCTGACCAGCTACGCGCCGGAGCCGGGGCTGGTGCCGAGCGCACCGTCGAACCGGGACTACGAAGGCGGCTTCGCCTCCGAGCTGATGCTCAAGGACCTGCGCCTGGCGCAACAGGCAGCAACCTCTGGGCAGTCGCCGACGCCGCTGGGCGCCGCCGCGGCGGCGATGTATGCCGTGCACTGCGCCAACGGCCGCGGTCGGCTGGACTTCTCTTCGATCATCCTGTTGCTCGACCCATCGCGCTCACGCGCTGAAACGAAGGAGACCGCATGCGCATCGCCTCACGCATCCTGAGCGTCACGCTGCCGCTGCTCTTCGCCTGCGCGAGCGCACACGCACAGAACGAGGTCGGCAAGCTGATCGTCGGCTATCCGCCGGGGCAGTCCGTCGACGTGGTGGCGCGGCTGCTCGTCGAACGGCTCGGCCCGGCGCTCGGGCGCACGCTGATCGTCGAGAACATGCCCGGGCAATCAGGCAGTGCCGCGCTCGCTGCGGTGGCACGCATGCCGGCCGATGGGTCGACCCTGACCCTGTCGGCATCGGCTGCGCTGGCCGGAAACCCCTTCCTCTACAACAAGCTCCGCTACGACAGCGTGCGTGACTTCGAACCCATCGGCCTGGTGTACGACGCGCCGCTGATCCTGATGGTCAACAGCAAGCTGCCGGTCGAGTCGTTCCGCGAACTGGTCGCCTACGTCAAGGCCCATGCCGGCGCCATCAACTACTCGTCGCCCGGCAACGGTTCGGTGTCGCACCTCGCGATGACTGAAGTGATGCGGCGCACCGGCATCGCGATGACCCATGTGCCTTATCCCGGGGCCGCCAAGTCCTTGACCGATCTCGCCGCCGGCGAAG
>DATILC010000211.1:0-16583 GCA_035476855.1 Solimonas sp.
GCCGAGAAGCCCAGGCCCTTGTTGATGCCGAGGCGGATGTTGTCGCCGTCGAGGCGGTAGCAGAGGCAGCCGCGCTGCAGCAGCGCGCTTTCCAGCGCTACCGCCACGGTGCTCTTGCCGCTGCCGGAGAGGCCGGTGAACCACAGCGTGGCCCCCTTGTGGCCCAGCAGCTGGTTACGGTCGCCGCGGGTGACTTCGCCGTGGTGCCAGTGGACGTTGGTTGCTTTCTGTTCAGTCATGTCGTGTCGCTCAAGGTGAAGTCGCGGCGGCGCTGACGGCGGTCAGCCGCTCCGCGGTGGCGGGGGATACGGGTGCGGAAAAGAGCGCAATTATGCAGTCTTCGAGGTTGCGAATGAACAATTCGGTGTCGATTTGCGGACTCGGGACTTCGGCCTGCTCCAGCATCCGCGAGTGGTCGGCCAGGCCGTCGAACAACAGGACCGTGGCCAGCATGGCGCGCTGGCGCATCAGCGCCGGCGCCAGTTGCGGGGTGGCGGCACGCAGGGCAGCGGTCAGGCGCTCGACCGGGGCGATCTTCAGCGCCGAGGCATGCAGCTGGTGCACGTCGAGGGTCAGCGTCGCCACCAGCTGGGCCTGGAAACGGATGAAGCAGGCCCCGCCGTCGGCGTCGAACAGCTTCTCCGCCACCGGGTAGACGAAGGCGCGCACCACCTGCGGCAGGCCCAGCGTCCCCTGCCCTTCGAACTGGTCCAGCAGCTGGTTGCGCCGCAGCGAGACCGCCGGGATGTGCTTGTCGAGGATCGCCTGCAGCAGGCCCTGCTTGCTGCCGAAGTGGTAGTGGGTGGCGTTCTTGTTGCGCTGGCCGGCGGCCTTGTTGATGTCGCTCAGCGACACGCCCTCGATGCCGCGCTCGGCGAACAGGCGCTCGGCGATCGCCACCAGCTTGGCGCGGGTCGCTGCCGCCTGCGGCGTGCGCGTCGCAGCCGGCTGTACGCGCAGGCTGGTGGCAGAGGCTGCATGGGTCATGTTCTAAGGCGTATTCCTTAAACTCGCATGATTATGATATCGCAGCGCAGCATCCGGCCCTCGTCCGCTTGGATGAAGTGCGTCCCGCCATACCCGCCTAGATTAAGGAACATTCCTTACTTCTGGAATCGCCGGAGCCGCGACATGACTGCTGCACAAACCGCCCACCCCGTGCAGACGGGCCAGGCCTGGGATGAGTTCTGCGACACCCTCAAGCGCGCCGGCCAGCAGATCCTGCGGCCCGAGGCCGCCGCCAGCGAGCTGGACCGCGCCGAGGGCTGGCGCTACCTGACGCGCCTGCTGCGCATCGGCCTGGAGATGCACCTGGAGTTCGCCGACCCGGACTTCCCCGGCTTCTTCCTGCCCTCCCACGAGACCGGCAAGATCGGCGCCGACAACCCGGACAACCAGTACCTGTTCGCGCGCATCAACGGCCGCAACGACTACGTCATCCGCGGCGAGCGCGGCACCGTGCCCTACTTCACCATCGGCACGCAGAAGGGCGGCTACGAAACCAATGGCCGCATGGAGCCGACCGGCTTCATCGACGGCAAGGACCTGCAGCTGGATGCCGAGGGCCGCTTCGAGATCGTCCTGAGCACCGAGCAGCGTCCGGGCAACTGGCTGCGCATCGAGCCGGAGAGCAACTCGGTGGTGGTGCGCCAGACCTTCAACGACCGTACGCGCGAGCGCCCGGTGAAGGCGCAGATCACGCGCCTGGGTGCCGATGCCCAACCGCAGCCGCTGACGGCGGAGCGGCTGCAGCAGGGCCTGCGCAACGCCGCCGCCTTCACCGAGGGCACGGCGCGGGTGTTCGCCGACTGGGCGCAGTCCTACCTGCCGCACGTCAACCAGCTGCCGTCCGCCAACCAGGAAGTCTGCCAGCGCGCCGGCGGCGACCCGAACATCCACTACTACCACTCCGCCTGGGAACTGGCCGAGGACGAGGCGCTGGTGGTGCACCTGCCGCGCATCCCCGACTGCCGCTTCTGGAACCTGCAGATCAACAACTGGTGGATGGAATCGCTGGACTACCGCTACGCCCGCATCCACCTGAACAAGTACAGCGCACAGCCCGACGCCGACGGCGGCGTGACCATGGTGCTGGCGCATCGCGATCCGGGCCTGCCGAACTGGCTGGAGACCACCGGCCACCGCCGCGGCACCATGTGCCTGCGCTGGGTCGGCGCCAGCGAACACGTCCAACCCGAGACGCGCGTCGTGCGCCTCTCCGAACTGAAGGCCTGATCCGATGAGCGCAGAACTCCGCTTCGATCCCCCTGCCCTGCTCGCCGCCGCCGTCGAACAGTCCGGCGGCCTCACCGACTTCGGCGATCCCGCGTTCCACAAGGCGCTGAACGTGCTCTGCGACTCGCTGGAGCGCGAAGCCAACCTGTCGCCGCTGGGCCGCCAGCTGCTGCACGGCAAGTTCATCGAACTGCTGGTCAACCGCCTGCGCATCGAGCAGTTCTTCAAGGACCATCCGGAGATCGAGCAGGAGCAGATCCTCGCGCCGATCGTGATCGTCGGCCTGCCGCGCACTGGCACCACGCTGCTGCAGCGCGTGCTCGCCGCCGATCCGCACCTGTACTCGATGCCCTGGTGGGAGTCGCGCTACCCGGTGCCCTTCCCCGGCGAAGCCGTGGCGGAGCCGTTGCAGCGCATCGAGCGCGCCCGCGGCGAAGTCGCGGTAATGGTCCAGGCGATGCCCAAGCTGATGTCGATCCATCCGATGGATGCCGACCAGGCCGACGAGGAGGTGATGCTCATGGAGCATTCCTTCATGGCCGCGTTCAACGCCTATGCGCACGTCCCGTCCTACATGAACTGGCTGCATTCGATCGACGAAAAGCCGGCCTACGACTACCTCAAGCGCGTGCTGAAGTTCCTGCAGTGGCAGAAGCGCCAGCGCGGCGTCGTCGCGACGCGCTGGGTACTGAAGGCGCCGCATCACCTGCTGCGCATGCGCCTGCTGCTGCGCGAGTTCCCCGGCGCCCGGGTGATCCAGACCCATCGCGACCCGGTGGACACGATCCCGTCGATCGGCAGCTTCATCCACACCCTGTGGTGCATCTACGGCGCCAACGCCAGCCCGGTCGAGGCCGGCCAGGAATGGAGTGCGCTGATGGCACGCGCCTTCCATCACACGATGGACGTGCGCAAGGACCACCCCGACAGCTTCCTCGACGTGCGCTTCATCGACACGGTGAAGCAGCCGCTGGAAGTGGTGCGCGCGATCTACCGCTTCGCCGGCCTGCCGCTGACCGCCGAGGCCGAGGACTCCATGCAGCACTGGATGGAGCAGAACCGCCGCGACAGCCGCGCCGCCCACGAATACCAGATCAGCGACTTCGGCCTGAGCGAAGCCCAGCTGAAACGCGACTTTTCGGACTACCGGGCGGCGTACATAGACGCTCTTAAATGAACAGATTTTTTGCCACGGATTGACACGGACAAACACGGATCAAGGCAACCGCGGCACCCCATTTTTCCGTGTTGTCCGTGTAGATCCGTGGCCAAGAGATTTTTTGTAACTGCCATATCGAGGAGAACCAACATGCTGCTGAAGGACAAGATCGTCATCGTTTCCGGCATTGGCCCGGGCCTGGGCGTGAAGCTCGCCGTCGAAGCCGCGCGCGAAGGCGCCGCCGGCATCGTCGTCGCGGCCCGTTCCGCCGAGAAGCTCGACGACGCGGAAGCGCGCATCAAGGCGCTGGGCGTGAAGACCAAGGTCGTCAAGCAGGCCTGCGACATCACCAGCCGCGAACAGTGCGCCGCGCTCGCTGCCATCGCCGTCAAGTCCTTCGGCCGCGTCGACGCGCTGGTCAACAGCGCCTTTCAGCATGGCGAGATGGACTATGCCTCCACCGCCAACCTCGACAACTGGAACGACGTCTTCCAGACCAACCTGTTCGGCACACTGAAGCTGGTGCAGGCAGTGATCCCGCAGATGAAGCAGCAGAAGTCCGGCGCCATCGTCAACATCAACACCATGGCCGTGCGCACCATCCCGTCGCTCGGCGAAGCGGGCTACGCCGCATCCAAGGCCGCACTGGCCAATGCCTCCAAGTGGCTGGCCAAGGAACTGGGGCCGGACGGCATCCGCTGCAACACGATCCACATGGGCTGGATGTGGGGCGCGCCGGTGCAGGGCTACATGGAATGGCAGGCGCAGGAATTGAAGGTGCCCGTCGAGCAGCTGATCGAGGGCGTGGCGAAGAGCATTCCGCTGGGACGCATGCCGACCGACGACGAGTGCGCGCGCGCCGCGCTGTTCCTGGTATCCGACTACGCCAGCGCCGTGACCGGCGCCGCGCTGGATGCCAACGGCGGCATGTACATGCCCTGAGCCATGGAAAAGATCATCTACACGCTGTGGAAGCGCGCCGATGACAGCCCTGCAGCTTTCGCGGACAGCCTGCGTACGCAGCTGTCCGCGCAACTGCTGGCGCTGGGCGTGCGCGGCCTGCAACTGAACATCGACGACGCCGACGTCGCCCCGGCCGCCGGCATCCGCCAGATCGCGAATGCGCCGCTGCCGGATGCGCTGCTGCAGGTCTGGCTCGACAGCGCGATCACGCTGCGCCGTGCGCCGGTGGACGCGGCGATCGGCGCGGTGGTGGCGAAGTGCGATGCCTACCTCGTCACCGAATCGGTGCCGTTGCGCAACCAGCGACATCCGCCGGCATCCGGCCAACGCACTCATGGCTTTGCCCAGATCGCGTTGCTGGTGAAGCCACCGCGGCTGGGCCATGACCAGTGGCTGGCCAACTGGCACGACGGCCATACGCCGGTCGCGATCGAGACCCAGTCCACCTTCGAGTATCGCCAGAACGTCGTCGTGCGCGCCCTCACGCCAGGCGCACGCCCCTATGACGCCATCGTCGAGGAATGCTTCCCGCCGGAGGCGATGAGCGACCCGCATGCCTTCTTCGATGCCGTCGGCGATCCGCAGAAGTTCCAGCGCAACCTCGACCGCATGATGGCCAGCGTCGGCCGCTTCCTCGACCTCGGCACGATCGACGTGCTGGCGACCAGCCAGTACTGCCTCGCGCCGCCGGCGTAGATCCTCAGTCGCGCTGGTCGATGTACTCGATGTAACCCCGGCCGCCGGTCGGTCGGCCGTCGCGCGTGCCGGCCCAGCGATAACCGCCGACGTAGCCGGCCGCAAGACCCCAGAGCATCGGCGTATCGACCTCGGCCTCGAGGTCCAGCCTGCGCTCCGGGCCCTCGAGGACCCAACGGAAGCGCTGCGGCAGCGTCATCGGCCGACCGTCGGGCGCCATCGCCGCGTCCGCCTGCGCCGCGAGCACCTGGAAACGCAGCCGTCCGGCGAGGCGTCGGCTGCCATGGCCGGCGCGGCGTTCGTAGAGCGCGGTCACCAGCGGCCGGCCGAAGGCCTCGACATGGGTCAGCAGCAGCTGGGTGTCGGCGTCGAGGTTGATCACCTGGTAGGTGAAGAAGTCGCAGGGCAGCTTCAGCGCCCGCGGCAGCAGGCGGTTGTGCCCCAGGTGCGCCGAGATTGCGCGGAAATGCTCCCAGGTACAGAGTCCGGAAACCGCCTGCACCTGCCCTTCGTGCACGACCTGGCCGCGATAGCGGGTCAGCAGGCTGACATGGCGATAGGCAGGCCCCAGCGCGAACCAGGTGTGTTCGCCGGTGGCCGTGAGTTCCAGGTCCACCTCGAATCCGGCGCGGCGGCTGCGCAGCCGGAAGTCGGGATAAGCACCGGAGAACTCCAAGGCCTGACCGAAGCCGATGTGACTGCCGTCCGGTGCGAGTTGCATCTCCCGCTTCATCGACCAGGCGCTGGCCGCGCCCCCGGTGGCGGCAGCGGTGCCATGCACCAGGACCGCGGTGTGGCGCGGACCGTCTGCGCCGACAGCATGATCCACGTCGGCGATCTTCAGCCCCGGCATACCGAGCACCGCGGCACAGGTGAGGAAACGGTGCGGCGCCGGCAGGTCCGGGATCATGATCCCGTAGTGGCTGCTGCCAAACCACTGAGAGTCGTGGTGCGGTGCGAATCGCGGCTGCGGCGGCAGCGGGGGTGGCGGCCCGGGAGGCACCTCGCCGAGCAGGCGGCGCAGCCCCCGGATCGCCACATCGGCAGCACGGTCGGCCAATCCCCGGGGCGGCTGTCCACTGTCCGGCAGTTCGCGGCCCTGAATGGTGTGTGTCATTGGCATTGGTTCCGTCCAGGCGGCGATCAGGCCGCGGCCAACACACCCGGCGAGCTGGCAATGTAACGCAGCGCCTGCTCGGTCGAAGCCTCGTGCACCGGGTGATAGCCGGGCTTGAGGAAGCGCAGCGCGTGGCGCGCAAACCAGCTCACCGCCGGTGCATTGCCCCGCCCCGCGCCGCGATTCCACTCGCGCCAGAACCCGATCCGCAGCAGGCTGGCGTCGCGACGATCGAAGCTCGGATCCTGCTGCAGCAGCTGCACGATGCCGGCACTCATCCGCTGCACCAGCACCGGCATCACGATGGCCATCAGCAGCGTGCGCAGCGGCCAGCGTCCGCCAAGGTGGCGATAGAGGTCGTAGGCCACCGAGCGGTGCTCGATCTCCTCGGCGCCATGCCAGCGGAACAGGTCGGCAACCACCGGATCGGCGCCGTCGCGTTCCCAGCTCTGTGCCTCCAGCACGAAGCTGCCCAGTGCCGCAGTGAAGTGCTCGATCGCCGCCACCGCACCGACGCGCGCCACCAGCCACTGGCGCTGCAGCGGCTTCGGCAGCTTGCGGCCGTAGGGCTCGCTGGCCAGCCATCGGTCGAACAGCACGCTGTTGTGTCGCTCGAAATCGCCGCCATCAATGCCCAGGCGCTTGAGATAGCCCTCGATGGACTCATGGTGGGCACGGCTGTGCACCGCCTCCTGCCGGATGAAGGCCTGCACGTCGGCGCGCAGCTTCTCGTCCGTGACCAGCGGCAGGGCCTCGCGGAACAGGCGGCAGAAGAACCTCTCGCCGGACGTCAGCAGGTAGCTGAACTCGTTGATGGCGTGGCTGGAGAAGGCATCGTCGCGGATCCAGTGCAGCGGCGACTGCTGCCAGTCGAACTTCACGTCACGGGGGATGATCGCGGAGACAACAGCGGATTTGCGGGTGGCAGACATGGTTCAGGGCCTCTCGATGGAATTCACGAAGCTGGCAATGCCGTCGGCGACCGCCTGCGGCCGGGTCTGCGGCCACCAGTGGCCGGCATCGAATTCGCGACGCTGCAGCTTCGGTGCAACTGCCTCCAGGCCCTCGTACATCTCGCGTGGCACGAAGGGATCGCGGCGCATCACCAGCAGTTGCACCGGCACCTCGGTGCGACGCTGCTGTGGGTGCAGCAGCGGCTGCAGCAGGTTGGCGCGGTAGAGGCCCAGGCCCTGCACACCGTCTGCGGTCTGCCGCTCATGGCCCTGCAGGTCGTGGCCTTCGAGGCGCGACACCAGGCGATGCCAGACGCGGCCCAGTGCCAGCTTCCAGCCCAGCTCCGGCAGGAAGGGAACCTGGAAGGCCAGCATGTAGGACGAGCCCAGCGCGCGCCGCAATGCCTGCGCCAGGTGGCGCGGCGTCGGCTGCCGCAGCCGCTGCTGGAACCAGTCGCCGACATGGTCCAGGCCCGGTGCCGCGGTCGAAAACGACGCGATGCGGCCTTCGAGCCGGCCCGACAGCAGCGCCTCCCAGCCCTGCAGTGCGCCCCAGTCGAAGGCCACCAGGTGCACCGGCTGCCGCGGACTGACCGCGTCGATCACCGCCTGCAGGTCGGCGACGAGATGTTCGAAGGCATAGCCCGCGGTGTCCCGCGGCGCGCTGGAGCGGCCTGCGCCGCGCACGTCGTAGGCCACCACATCGAAATGCTCCGCGAGGAGCTCCGCCAGCGCTGCCCACACCGAGGCGTTGTCGGGATAGCCGTGCACCAGCAGCAGTGTCGGCCGTGGATGCTGCTTCGTCGGGCGCTTGCCCCAGCGGTAGACCGCGAGCCGGACCGCGCCGGAAGCAACAAACTGCTCAGGAGTCAGGGTTGTGTCCGTTTTCATGGATAATGCACCATTGATCAATGTCACAATAAATGTAGGTTCTGTTTGGGAACTTAGTCAACCCTGAAACCTTGCCCGATCGGGCAACTCCTTGGTGCAAGTGGAAATCGGACCGGGCTGGAGCCCCGGATACAGGCCTGTGCAAGCGCGTTCCGTAAGAGAACTCATCGGCTATACTGCGGCCGTTATGCACAGTGGTGGAACGGCATGAAATGGAGTGAAACCGGCGGCATGTCCTGCTCGGTCGCGCGCACCGCCTCGGTGATCGGCGACCGTTGGACCATCCTGATCCTGCGCAATGCCTTCCTGCGCATCCGCCGCTTCGAGGACTTCCAGTCCAACCTCGGCATCACCCGCCACCTGCTCGCCGGCCGCCTCAAGCGCCTGGTCGAGGAGGGCATCCTCGAACGCGTGTCCTACCAGGATGCACCGCCGCGCTTCGAATACCGCCTGACCCTGAAGGGCCGCGCGCTCTACCCCATCGTCGTCGCCATGACCGCCTGGGGCGATGCCTGGATGGATGGCGGCAAGGGCGCGCCGCTGCTGCTGCAGCACAAGAGCTGCGGCAAGGTGGTCACGCCGCAGCTGAGCTGCCCGGAATGCGGCGAGGCGATCGAGCCGCAGCAGATGAGCGCCCTGCCCGGCCCCGGCCTGATGCTGGCCGACGCCGTCGGCCGCAAGCCGCGCCGCAAGAAAGCCTGAACCCGTCGCCGCGCTGCGGCGGCTGATTCTCCGGCACCTCATTTGAGGCCATCGGATTGACAGGTTCTTTTTTGGTACTTACTGTCCGGGCCATCTCCACCGCCGGGTTCCGCCATGACAGATAGCGACAGACCTGCCTCCCCGCCGCCAGCCCCTGCCGGCTGCGCCCTGGTGGTCGGCGTCGGCGGCCGCGTCGGCATCGGCGCAGCGGTGGCGAAACGTTTTGCCACGGAAGGCCTGCATGTCCACATCGTCGGTCGCACGGCAGCGAAACTCGATGAGGTCGTCGCGAACATCGTCGACGCCGGCGGCAAGGCCTCGGCGATCGTCAACACCCTGGGCAGCGAGCGTGAAGTCGCAGCACTGTTCGAGGCACTAGGAAGCCAGGCGCTGGACGCGGTGGTCTACAACGCCGCGTTCAAGAACGTCCCGCGCCGCTTCCTGACGACACCGCCGGCCTTCATCGAGGACAACTGGCAGCTCAGCTGCATCGCCGGCCTGATGGTTGGGCAGGCAGCGCTGCGTCGCATGCAGCCGCAGGGTCGCGGCACGCTGATCGTCACCGGCGCCACCGCCTCGCTGCGTGGCAAGCCGGCCTTCGCCGCCTTCGCCTCGGCCAAGGCCGGGTTGCGCAGCTGGACGCTGGCATTGGCGCGCGAGGCCGCCCCGCTGGGCATCCATGTCGCGCACGCAGTGATCGATGGCGTCGTCGCCGGCGACCGCGTGAAGGAAACCGGCGGCGGCCTGGGCCGCCTGCTGGTGGCGAGCCGGGGCAAGGACGGCGCCCTGCTGCCGGAACAGATCGCCGACAACTACTGGCAGCTGCACGCGCAGCCGCGCGGCGCCTGGACCCGCGAGCTGGACCTGAGGCCCTGGAAGGAGAACTTCTGAGATGCCCATGAACATCACCGAGTGCGCCCTTGTCTTCGGCGACAGCGGCGCCGGTAGCCTGGCTGCAGCCATTGCGGCGCAACTCTCGCGGGCAGGCCTGGCGGTACATCCCACCGCACAGGTCGATGCCAGCGACCGCGCGCAACTGGACACGCTGTTCGCGGAAATCCACGCGGCCGGCCGACGCCTGCGGCTGGTCGTGCACGCTCCCTCAGCACCGACCACAGCCCTTGGCGCGCTGGACAGCACTCTCGCCGAGGCGCAACAGCAATGGCGCCGCATCTGCTACGCCGGCAGCCAGATTGGCCAGGTCGCGATCCCACCAATGCTCGCCACGCAGCAGGGCACGCTGCTGTTCCTCGCGCCGGCTGCCAGCGCCAATGCTGCAGTCGCTGCCGCCGCGGCCGGGCTGCGCTCCTTCGCGCAATCGATGGCGCGCGAGTTCGGGCCGAAGAACCTGCACGTCGCCTATCTTGCCGTGGACGAGGCAGCCGACTCCGCAGCCGTTGCGCACAGCTGCTGGCAGCTCCATCAACAGCAACGCACGACCTGGACGCAGGAACTCGACCTGCGCGCCTGACAAGGAAATCCGATGAGCTCGAAGATCACGCTGCACCAGTGGGAAATCTCGCCGTTCTGCCGCAAGGTCGCGCGCATGCTGGAGTTCAAGGGCCTGGATTACGAGGTCGTGAACTACAACGGCCTGCGCGCCATCCTCGCCCAGCGCCTCAGCCCCGTCGGCAAGCTGCCGGTGATCGACGTCGACGGCCAGCGCATACAGGACAGCACTCGCATCGCCCGCTACCTCGACGAGCAACACCCGCAGCCACCGCTCTACCCCGCCGATGCGCAGCAGCGCGCGCAGGCCGAGCTGTGGGAGGACTACGCCGACGAGCTGCTTTACTGGTACGAGGTCTACCTGCGCGTCAACGATCCGCAGGCACTGGACCAAGCGGTGGCGCTGAGCATGCAGGGCCGCCCGGCCGTCGAGCGCCTGCCGGTGAAGCTGAGCCTGCGCACGATGCTGCGCATCAGCCTCTCCGGGCAGGGTCTGGGACGCATGGCGCGCCCCGACGTCGAGGCCGAGTTCCTGCGCCAGCTGGACCGCATTGAAACCCTGCTGCCGGCCTCCGGCTGGCTGGTGGGCGATGCGAAGACCATCGCCGATATCGCGGTAGGCTCGCAGCTGCTGGAGGTGGTCCGCACCAGCCCGATGCGCAGCGAGATCCAGCGCCGGCCGCGCCTCTGGGCCTGGCTGCAGAACATCTGACACGGAGCCCGTCATGAGCTCGACGCCGGAACAGTGGAAGAAGACCGCCTGCATCCTCTGCAGCGTCAACTGCGGCCTTGAGGTGCAGACCGAGGGCCGGCGAATCACGAAAATCCGCGGGGATGATGCGCATCCGGCCTCGCAGGGCTATGTCTGCGAGAAATCGCAACGCATGGACTGGTACCAGAACGGCGCCGACCGGCTCACTTCGCCGATGCGGCGCCGTGCAGACGGCAGCTACGAGGCGATCGACTGGGACACCGCGATCCGCGAGATCGCGCAGAAATTCGCGGCGATCAAGGCCAGGCACGGCGGCGAGAGCATCCTGTATTACGGCGGCGGCGGCCAGGGCAATCACCTGGGCGGCGCCTATGCCGACAGCTTCCTCAAGGCGGTCGGCAACCAGTACCGCTCCAATGCACTGGCGCAGGAAAAGACCGGCGAATTCTGGGTGCAGGGCAAGATGTTCGGCACCGGCGTGCACGGCGACTACGAGCACTGCGAGGTCGCGCTGTTCATCGGCAAGAATCCCTGGCAGTCGCATGGCTTCGCCCGCGCCCGCGTGCTGCTGCGCGAGATCGAGAAGGACCCGCAGCGCACGCTGATCGTGATCGACCCGCGGCGCAGCGAGACCGCGGAGATGGCCGACCACCACCTCGCGATCAAGCCCGGCAGCGATGCCTGGTGCCTGGCCGCGCTGGTCGGGATCTTGGTGCAGGAAGATCTGGTCGCCCGGCCCTGGCTGGCAGAACACAGCAGCGGCTACGAGCAGATCGAGCCGGCGTTGCGGGCGATCCCGGTCGCGCAGTACGCCGCACTCTGCGGCGTCGACGAGTCGCTCTTGCGCACGGTCGCGCGGCGCATCGCCACCGCGAGCAGCGTCTCGGTCTACGAGGACCTGGGCATGCAGATGAGCGTGCACTCGACGCTCGGCAGCTACCTGCAGCGGATGCTGTGGCTGCTCACCGGTCATTACGGTCGCGAGGGCACCAGCAATGCGATCGTGCCGCTGCTGTCGCTGTCGAAAGCCAGCAAGGGCGACACCAGCCTCGGCAGCAAAAAAGCGAAGCGCGTCGAGCGCCGCAGCCCGGTCGCCAACGCCAAGATCATCATCGGCCTGATCCCCTGCAACGTCATTCCCGAGGAAATCCTCACGGACCATCCGAAGCGCTACCGCGCGATGCTGGTCCACAGCGGCAACCCGGTGCATTCGCTGGCCGACAGCCAGCGCATGCGTCAGGCGCTGCGCGCGCTGGAGCTGAGCGTGGTGGTCGACGTGGCGATGACCGAGACCGCGCGCGAGGCCGACTACGTGCTGCCGGCGGCCAGCCAGTTCGAGAAGGCCGAGGCGACGTTCTTCAACCTCGAGTTCCCGCGCAACGTCTTCCACCTGCGCCAGCCGCTGTTCGAGCCCCTGCCCGGTACGCTGCCGGAAGCCGAGATCTACGCACGCCTGGTCGAGGCCATGGGTGAACTGTCGGAGCGCGACTACGCGCCGCTGAAGCACGCCCTGCGCCTGGGCCGCACCGCCTTCGCACTGGCCTTCTTCGCGCAGGTGGCGCGCAAGCCGAAGACGATGAAGTACGCGCCGCTGATCCTCTACCGCACGCTGGGCCCGACGCTGCCGAAAGGCATGGATTCCGCCGCTGCGCTGTGGGGCGTGGCACAGCTCTACGTGCAGGGCAACCGCAAGGCCGCGGCGCGTGCGGGCTACGGCGGCCTGCCACCGTTTGCCGGCGAGAAACTGTTTCGCGCGCTCCTGTCCGGGGCCTCCGGCCTGGTCTACGCCGACAGCGACTACGCCGACAGCTGGCAGGCCGTGAGCCATCCCGGCCACCGCATCAACCTGCACATCCCCGAGATGCTGGCCGAGCTGCAGAAGATCGAACACGCGCCGTTGCCGCAGGACCGCGAGTTTCCCTATGTGCTGTCCGCCGGCGAGCGCCGCAGTGACACCAGCAATACCGCAGTGCGCAACAGCGGCTGGCACAAGCGTGGCCGCTACGGCAGCCTGCGCATCAGCCCGCAGGATGCCGCGGCGCTGGGCGCCAGCGACGGCGAGGCGCTACGCCTGACGACGCGGCGCGCCAGTGTCGAGGTGGTGCTGGAGATCACGCCGATGATGCAACCCGGCCACATCTCGCTGCCCAACGGCCAGGGCCTGGATTACCGCGATGCCGACGGCCGCGTGCAGCGCCGCGGCGTGGCGCCGAACGAGCTGACCGACAGCAGCCAGCGCGATTTCCTCGCCGGCACGCCCTGGCACAAGCATGTGCCGGCGCGGCTGGAGCGCCTCGCCACCGGCAGCTGAAGCCTCAGGCCAGCAGCAGGTCGGCGTCCACCATCGGCGCGATGCCGGCGAGGCCGAGGTCGGCGAAGTCTGCGGCTGGCAGCGCAGGCGCATCGGCTGCCGCGGTCTCCGCCGGCATCAGCAGCGCGGCGAAATCCGCCAATGGCGCGCCGGCCGATTCCGGCGCCACGCTGACCAGCAGGTTGTCCGAGGTACTGGCCGTGGTGCCGGCGAGTTCCGCCATGGCGATCACCGTCAGGGGGATATCGCCGAAAAAGTCGGCCGGCGGTGTCAACGTCAGGCCGCTGAGCTCGGCTGCGATCAGCGTCCAGCTGCCGTCACCGTTGTCGAAGCCTGCCGACAGCACTGCCCCCACCGGCACGCCGGCGATGGTGATCGACAGGGTCTCGCCGATATCCGGCGACACCAGCGCGGAGCTGATCGACAGCGCGATCGGCATGTCCTCGTCGCCCGCAGCCGGCGTGACCGACAGCGATGGCGCATCGACATCCGGGGTGACGGTGATGCCGAGGGTCACATCGGTGGCATGGCCAGCCAGGTCGGTCGCGGTGACGGTCAGGCTGTAGCTGCTGGTGGTGGCGTAGTCGATGCCCGCCGTACCGCTGACACTGATCTCGCCGCTGCCGCTGTCGATGACGAAGTTGTCCGCGCCGCTACCGTTGAGCGTATAGACCAGCCCCGTGGCGTCGATCGCGTCGGCATCCGTGGCCAGCACGGTCAGCAGCGTGCCGGAGTTCGCCTGGTGGGGCACGCTGGCGCTGTACGAGGCCTGGTCGAACACCGGCAGCTCGTCGTTTAGATCGTTGAGGGTGATGGTCACGATCGACTGGCTGGAGTTGCCGTCGAAGTCGGTGGCGGTCAGTGTCAGGTTGTAGACCGACTGCGCCTCGAAATCGCTTGGCGCGCCGGGATTCACGCCGATGCGGCCGTTCTGGTTGATCTTGAAATGCCCGGCGCCGCTGCCTGACAGCTGGTAACTGACGACATCGAACAGGTCGGCGTCGGTCGAGTACACCTGCCCGACCTTGCCGGTGGTGATGCCCTCGTCGATGCTGTAGCTGTAGCTGGCCTGGTCCAGCACCGGCGCATTGTCGTTCTCGTCGATCAGCACGATCGCGACATCGGCATAGCCCTCGTTGCCGGCATGGTCCGTCGCAATCACGGTCAGGAAATAGAACTCCTGAATCTCGCGATCCAGGCTCGCCGCCGAGGACACGGTGATTTCGCCGGTGGTTGCGTCGATCTCGAAATTGGCACCGCCGCAACCGCAGAACGAGTAGGTCAGGCCGCTGGCGTCGACCGCGTCGGCGTCGAAAGCCTGCACCGTGACGACGCTGCCGGCCGTGCTGTTCTCGAAGACGCCGGCGATGTAGAAGAACTCGTCGAACAGCGGCACTTCGTCGTTGAGGTCGTTCAGCGTGATCGTCACCGCCGTCGTGCCGGAGTTGCCCGCCAGGTCGGTGGCGGTCAACGTCAGGTTGTAGACCGGCTGATCCTCGAAGTCCGCCGGTGAACTGGCAGCGATGCCGATGCGGCCGTTCTGGTTGACCTTGAAATGTTCCGCGCCGACACCCGACAGGCTGTAGCTGATGGCGTCGCCCAGGTCCGCATCCGCCGCCTGGATCAAGCCGATCCTGCCGGTGGTGGCGTTCTCGTCGAGGCTGAAATCGTAGGAGGACTGCGCGAAGGCGGGCGCCGTGTCGTTGACGTCGCCCAGCGCGATGGTGACGCTGGTCGTGCCGGTGTTGCCGGCAGCATCGGTCGCGGTCACCGTCAGGTGGTAGACCGGCTGGAATTCGCGGTCGAGGACCGCGGTCGATGCCACCGTGATCTCCCCGGTGCTTTCGTCGATCTCGAAGTTGCCCGCACCGCAACCGCAAAGCGAATAGGCCAGGCCGCCGGCATCGACGGCATCGGCATCGCTGGCATGCACGGTCACCAGGCTGCCGGAGCTGCTGTTCTCGGCCACCGTGGCGTTGTAGGCGGGGGCATCGAACAGCGGCGACTCATCGTTGAGGTCGTTCAGCGTGATCGTCACCGAGGTCTGGCCGAAATTCCCGGCCGAATCGGTGGCGGTCAGCGTGAGGTTGTACACCGACTGCTGCTCGAAGTCGGTCGGCCGGTTGGCCACCACGCCGATGCGGCCGTTCTGGTTGACGTTGAAGTAATGCGCGCCGCTACCGCTGAGGCTGTAGCCGATCACGTCGCCGGTATCGGGATCGCTGGCCTTCACCAGGGCAATCCTGCCGGTGACCGCGTTCTCGTCGGCCGTGAAGCTGTAGCTGGGCTGTGGGAACGCCGGTGGTGAGCCCACCAGCGGTGTTTCAGCAGCCACCGGAGCCGGCAACGGCTCATCCATCAAGTACTTCGACATGACATCCCCCGATCAGTCCCTGGCGCAACGCGAGCTTCGGCGCGCCGTGGTGCATCCCCGCCGACCATGATGCCCCCCGGCGCGAGCGGCGGCAAAAGCAGGCATGTTTGCGGGCTTCGGGTTGACAAGTTCCTTTTTGGAACTTAAGTTCTCCCCATCGCCACGTCGCCGCCTGCCGAAGGGCGCCTGCACCAGTCGAAAGATCCGCCTTCCCACCGGAGCCAGGCATGAGTCCTCCCGCAACAGAGCCATCCCGCGTTGCCCTCGTCATCGGTGCCGGCGACGGCAATGGCGCAGCCATCGCCAAGCGCTTCGCCCGCGAGGGCTATGTCGCCTGCGTCGTACGTCGCAGCGCCGACAAGCTGCAGCCGCTGGTCGCGCAGATCGTCGCCGCCGGCGGCAGCGCCCATGCCTTCGGCACGGATGCACGCAAGGAGGAAGAGGTGGTGGCGCTGTTCGAGCAGATCGAGCGCGACATCGGGCCGGTGGAGGTGCTGGTGTTCAATGTCGGCGCCAACGTCCCTTCATCGATCCTCGACGAGACCGCGCGCAAGTTCTTCAAGATCTGGGAGATGGCCTGCCTCGCCGGCTTCCTGACCGGGCGCGAGGCGGCCAAGCGCATGGTCAAGCGCGGCCGCGGCACGATCCTGTTCACCGGCGCCACCGCCAGCATGCGCGGGGCGGCGAACTTCGCCGCCTTCGCCGGCGCCAAGCATGCGCTGCGTGCACTGGCGCAGAGCATGGCGCGCGAGCTGGGGGCCAAGGGCATCCACGTCGGCCACATCGTGATCGACGGCATGGTCGACACCGACTTCATCCGCGACAACTTTCCCAAGGTCTATGCCGAGCGCATGCCGAAGGAGGGCATCCTCAAGCCGGAGCACATCGCCGAAAGCTATTGGCAACTGCACAGCCAGCCGCGTGACGCCTGGACCTTCGAGCTGGACCTGCGGCCCTACATGGAAACCTGGTGAACAGGGGTCTCCTAACGCTATGGGTGCCGCTGCGATGCCCCCGTATT
>DATILC010000212.1:0-3810 GCA_035476855.1 Solimonas sp.
CACGATGCGGCTGCGGCGCAGCAACGGGAACTGCTCCGTGGGCAGGGCCGGGGCCAGCGCCTCATAGGTCTTGGCGACCTCGCGCCGCGCGAACAGCGACTGGTATTGCCCGCGGCTGGCGGGGTCGGCCGAGAACAGCACCAGGCCCGCCGTGCCGCGGTCGATGCGGTGCAGGGGCACCAGCTGCTCCAGCCCCAGGGCCTTCTTCAGCCGCACCAGCAGGGTCTGCTGCAGGTAGCGTCCTGCGGGCACCACCGGCAGGAAGTGCGGCTTGTCGGCGACCACCAGGTGTGCGTCCTGGTACAGCAGCTGCGCCTCGAAGGGGATCACCGGTTCCGGCGGCAGCTCGCGGTAATAGTGGATGAGCAGGCCTGCGACGTAGGGAGCCGCCTCATCCAGCGTCCGGCCGGATTCGTCCGTCACCAGGCCGCGCTGCAGGCGGCTGCGCCAGACCTCCACGCCGATGGCAGGGAACTGCAGCTGCAGGAAAGCGAGCAGGCTTGGCCAGGTGCCCGCCGGCAGCCGCAGTTCGCTGGCACCGACACCATCGCGGATGGGTGGCGAGCTCACGCGCGTGGCGTGGTTTCCAGCGCGACATCGCGCTCGAAGTCGGCCTGGTCCAGCCGTGGCAGCTGTGGGTAGTAGCGGTCGAAGTCGGCGCGGATCTGCTCCGCCGGCACGTCGTGGAATTCGCCGCGGAAGGCGAGGTATTCCATGTGGCGATTGCCGCTGAGGTCGTAGGGGTGGTAGATCGAGTCCTCGCGACCATCGAACTCCAGCGGCCGCAGGCGGAAGCGCTCGCACAGCTCGACGTTGAATGCCGGCGTTGCCTTGACCCAGCGGCCCTCGATCCAGATCGAGGTGTAGCCATGCCAGAAGAACACGTCGGTCTGCATGGTCTTGCGCATGCGCTCGGTCGACAGATGGTTGCGCACATCGGCAAAACCGACCTGCGCCGGGATGCCGACGGCGCGGCACACCGCGGCCAGCAGGGCGCTCTTGGTGACGCACCAGCCATGCCCCAGGCGCAGCACGCTGCTGGCCTTGAGGCCGGTCTCGGTCAGGTCGATGGCATAGGGGTCGTAGCGGAAGCCATCGCGCACGGCGTAGTACAGCTGGACCGCCTGTTGGCGCGGATCATGGGTCCCTGCGGCGTGAAAGCGGGCATAGGTCACAGTTTCAGGGTGGTCCGAATCGACCATCCGCCCCGGTCTCAGGCTGAGGGCAAGTTCATGATCCAAAAGGCACTCCGGGGTCAGATACGCCACGAGTTTAGGGGGTATGGCGGTTTTTCAGCGACTGGCGGACTTCCTGCGGGCTTCCCAATGGGGGCGGGGCTGCCTACCATCGGGCTGCACCCTATCTGGTGCGGGGGAGCGGGGATGCGAGGCGCATCGACGTGAACGGGGCCGCTGATCCGGCCGATACCGCGGGGCCTGTCTCCGGCGAGGCATTGCCGCAGCACTCAGCGCGCGTCGCCACGAGCCCGGCGCAGGAACTGACCGCCGAAGAAATCCAGGCGCTGCGTGACGTCGCCTCCGAACGCACTCACGGTTACCGCTTCCCGCAGCGTCTCGAGCGCGAATTCAAGCAGCATGAGCGCCGCGCCAGCCGTGTCACCCGCGTCTGCCTGGCGTTGCTCGCGGTACTGGGCTTCGGTACCGCGCCGCTGTGGCAGGCCGCGCTTACCGGTACGCCGCCGGACATGGTGTCGATGTTGCTGGGCATCGAGGTCAGTGTCGTCGCCCTGTTTGCCCTGATCGCCTGGATGCAGCTGCGCCATGTCGATTCCGACTTCGGCGAATTCCTGATGATGGGCGGCTTCCTGCTGATCGTCGCTGCGGTGGAGATGATCCGCTACCGCGGCTATCCCGGTGGCTACCTGGTTGCGGGTTACCTCACCGCGCCGATCCCGGTGGCGGTGGCGACGCTGGCAAGGCTCAGCATGGCCCGCTGCATCGGCTTCATCTTCGGCTACATTGCGGTGATCACCGGCGCCTGGTTGTGGATGCCCGGCGAGGCGCCGCCGCGTGATCCGCAGGAGGGCATCCTGCAGGCCCTGCTGCTGGGCACGGCGCTGCTGACCGCCGCCGGCACGCGCCTGTCCTCGCGGCGCCAGTGGGCGGCGGTGCGCTTGCTGGCGATGATGGCCTTCCGCGATCCGCTGACTGGCCTGGGCAATCGCCGCGCACTCGAGGACCGCTACGAGATCGCCAGCCGTGCGGTGTCTCGCGGCCAGCAACGCGGGCTGTTCTTCGCGCTGCTGGACATGGACCACTTCAAGATGATCAACGACGTCTACGGCCACGAATACGGCGACGGCGTGCTGGCCGAACTGGGCGTGCTGCTGGCGCAGTTCGCGCGGCGCTCGCTGGACATGGCGGCGCGCCTGGGCGGCGACGAGTTTGCGCTGCTGCTGTACGACTGCGATGTCGAGCATGGCCGCGAGCGCCTGGCCGAGTTGCTGCAGGCGATCCGCGACCTGCAGATCGAACATTCCGCCAACAGCGAAGCGGTGGTCACCGGTACCGCCGGTGGCGTCGCGGTGGCCGCAGGCCAGCCGCTGTCGGAGGCCTACCACGCTGCCGACCGCTGCCTGTACCGCGCCAAGCATGCCGGCCGCAACGGCCTGGTCGTCGAGAACCTCAATCGTCCGGTGGACGCTGCCGCGCGGACGATGGTCTGAGCAGACCTTACAGGTAGCTGACTCCCGTCAGCTGCTGCGACAGCGTCCACAGCCGCTGGGTCTGTTCGGGGTCGCGTGCCACCGGGCGGCAGTTGACACGCTTCGGATGACCCATGAATTCGACGAAGCCATCGGGGCCGATGTAGTCGCCGCTGCGGATGTCGGTGACGGTGGCTGCGTACAGCGAGGGCAGCGAGCCCTTCGCCGCCGACTGCGCGAACAGCGCGTTGCCGATGTTCATCGCCAGCCGCTTCCACCAGGGCGTCTTGTCCTTGGTGCCGAAGCCGATGTTGGTCGCCGAGTAGCCGGGATGCGCGGCCACCGCCAGCACGCCGCTGCCGGCCTGTTCCAGGCGGCGCTGCAGCTCGAAGTGGAACATCAGGTTGGCCAGCTTGCTCTTGGCGTAGGCGTCGCCCTTGCTGTACGGCCGGCGCTCCCAGTTGAGGTCGTCCAGGTCGATGCCCGGGGTGACCTTGTGCGCGATGCTGGAGATGGTGACGACGCGCGCGCCGGGCGTGGCCTTGAGCGCGTCCAGCAGCAGGCCGGTCAGCGCGAAGTGGCCGAGGTGGTTGGTGCCGACCTGCATCTCGAAGCCGTCGCGGGTCTTCTGGTAGGGCAGGTGCATCACGCCGGCGTTGTTGCAGAGGATGTCGAGCCGCGGGTACTTGGTGGCGAAGGCCTGGGTGAAGGCGCGGATCGAGGCCAGGTCGGCCAGGTCCAGGGCCAGCGCCTCGATCTTCGCGGTGGGCGCGCGGCGCCGTACCTCGGCCAGGGCAGCAGTGGCGCGGCCGGGGTCGCGGCAGGCCATCACCACGGTGGCGCCGGCGCGGGCCAGCTCCGCCGAGGTCTCCAGGCCGAGGCCGCTGTTGGCGCCGGTCACGATCGCCACCTTGCCCTGCAGGGCCGGAATGTCCTTCGCCGTCCACTTCGCCATCGTCATCGCCTGTATCGAATCTGAAGCTTTATTCTGCCCGTTTGCTGCAGTGCAGCACTCGTCCATTGGGGCTAGGCAGAACTATCCCGCCGCGGAGCGGCGGGTCGACAGCAACACCATGCCGGCCATGACCAGGGCAGTCCCGGCCAGTTGCAGGGGCGTCACCGGCTCGCCCAGCAGCCACCAGGCT
>DATILC010000213.1:0-16105 GCA_035476855.1 Solimonas sp.
CGACGTCGCCTTCGTCGGCGGCAGCCTGGTGCCGGTCGGCGGACACAACGTGCTGGAGCCGGCGGCGCTGGGCCTGCCGGTGCTGTTCGGGCCGCAGATGCACAACTTCATCGCTGCCCGCGACTTGCTGCTGGTCGAGCAGGCGGCCGAGCAGCTGGCCGATGCCGCGCAACTGGCGCCGGCACTGCAGCGCCTGCTGGGCGATGCACCGCGCCGCGCCGCGATGGGCGCCGCCGGCCGCCGCGCGATCGAGGCCAACCGCGGCGCGCTGCAGAAGCTGCTGGCGATGCTGGAGGCCGCATGAGCGCGCTGGTGGTGCCGCGCCCCGCCGGCCTCTATTGCCCGGCCGGCGATTTCTACATCGACCCGGCCAGCCCGGTGGCGCGCGCCGTGGTCACCCATGCGCATGGCGACCATGCGCGCCCCGGCTCGATGCAGTACTGGTGCAGCCGCGAGGGCGAGGGCCTGATGCGTGCGCGGGTCGGCGCCAAGAGCTGGATCAACGCGCTGGAGTATGGCGCCGCGGTGCAGATCGGCGATGCACGCGTATCGCTGCACGCGGCCGGCCATGTGCTGGGCTCGGCGCAGGTGCGCATCGAGGTCGGCGGCGAGGTCTGGGTGGTGTCCGGCGACTACAAGCGCGACGACGATCCCACCTGCACGCCGTTCGAGCCGGTGCGCTGCGACGTGTTCGTCACCGAGGCTACCTTCGGCCTGCCGGATTTCCGCTGGCCGCTGCCGGCCGATACCGCGCGCGAAATCCACCAGTGGTGGATGCAGAACCGCGACGATGGCTACGCCTCGGTGCTGTTCTGCTACGCCCTGGGCAAGGCCCAGCGCATCCTCGCCGAACTGACCCGCTACGACGACGGCCAAGTCTGGCTGCACGGCGCCATGGTGCCGCTGGTCAAGGTCTACCGCGATGCCGGCGTGCGCATGCTGCCGACCGAGTCCGCGGTGGCGCCGCCGCGCGACACGGCCTTTGCCGGCGAACTGATCCTGGCGCCGCCGGGCGCGGCCGGCACGCCGTGGATGAAGCGCTTCCGCCCCTACCGCACCGGCTTTGCCTCCGGCTGGATGGCACAGGGCGGCGCCCGTCGCGATGCTTACCACCGCGGCTTCGTGCTGTCCGACCACGCCGATTGGCCGTCGCTGCTGCAGACCATCGAGCAGACCGGCGCGCGCCGCGTGCTGGCGATGCACGGCAACAGCGATGCACTGGTGCGTTTCCTGCGCGAGCGTGGCATCGACGCCGCGCCGCTCGACGACGACCTGCACGGCGCAAGGGCCGCCTGAGCCATGGCTCGCGCAGGAAACACACCAGTGCGTATCCGCCCTTCGACGGCCACGCGGCTGCTGACACTGCTGCTGCCGCTGGCCGCCGGTGTCGCGCTGATCATCGTGCTGCTGGGTTTTCAGCGCTGGTCGCTGCCGGAGGAGCGCATCGAACTGGTCCAGGGGCGTTTCCTGGTCGGCGGGGCGGCGGTGGCGCGCCCCGAGGAAGGCGATCCGCGCTGGCAGCCGGTACAGCTGCCGCACGACTGGCGCGACATCAGGCCCGGCGTCGCCGTCGGCTGGTACGAGCTGGCGCTGGAAATGCCGGAGAGACCCGGCCAGACCTGGGCGCTGTTCGTGCCGCAGGCGCAGATGACGGTCGCCGCCTGGCTCAACGGCACGCCGATCGGCGTCGGCGGCAGCATGGAATCGCCGGTGTCGCGCAACTTCAACCGGCCACGGCTGCTGCCGGTTCCCGGCGAGTTGCTGCATCCCGGACGCAACAGCCTGCTGCTGCAGATCGCCACCGAGCCGGTCGGCAACGGTGGCCTGGGCCGCGTCTACGCCGCGCCGTTGTCGGCCCTGCCGCTGGCGCATACCTGGCAGTACCGCCTGCAGGTGGCGGCGCCGAAGATGGTGGTCGTGCTGATGTGGGCGATGTCCCTGCCGCTGCTGGCGCTGTGGCTGCGGCAGACGCGCGACAAGGCCTACGGCTGGTTTGCCGCCACCGCCCTGGCCTGGTCGCAGGCCAACCTCGACTTCTGCGTGATCGACCCGCTGCTTGCCGCGCGCTGGTGGGACTGGTTCCTGTTCAGCTGCATCGGCTGGATGAGCTGCGCCTACCCCAACTTCGTGCTCCGCTTCACCGGACAGTCGCGGCCGCGCCTGCAGCGGGCGCTGGGCGCCTATGCCCTCGGCTACCCGCTGCTGCTGGCGCTGCTGCCCAGCCACGAGGCGATGTACTTCGCGGCGACGCATGTGTTCAACAACCTGCATGGCCTGATGGCGGCCTACTGCTGCCTGCAGCTGTACCGCAGTTGGCTGCGCCATGGCGACGGCAATGCCCGGTTGATGCTGGTGTTCTCGCTGTTCGGCTTTGCCTTTGCGATGCACGACGCATTGGTGCTGGGCCCGATCTGGATCGGCCACTACAGCCGCTTCCTATATGTCGGCGCCCCCTTCCTGATCGGCGCCTTCGTCTGGGGCATGCTCGGCCGCTACATGCAGGCGCTGGACCAGACCGAGTCACTCAACCGCGAGATGGAAGGGCGCATCCGCGAAAAGACACGGCAGCTGCAGGCCAGTTACGACCAGCTGCGGCACATGGAGATCGAGCGCATGCTGCTGGCGGAGCGCACGCGCATCATGCGCGACATGCACGACGGCGTCGGCGGCCAGCTGGTGGCGACGCTCTGCGCCGTCGAGCTCGGCACCAGCGACCTCGAACAGGTCAAGGATGACCTGCGTGCCGCACTCAACGACCTGCGACTGGTGATCGATTCGCTGGATCCCGACGAGGTCAGCCTGCACGAGGTGCTGTACTCGTTCCGCGGGCGCATGTCGAGCACGCTCGAGCGCGCCGGCCTGTGGGTGGACTGGGACATCCACGAGCTGCCGACCAACTTCATCGTCGGCCCGCACAAGACGCTGCAGATCATCCGCGTGCTGCAGGAGGCGGTGGCCAACGTGCTCAAGCACGCCGGTGCCGTGCACATGCGCATCAGCTGCCAGGTCGAGACCGATGCCGAAGGTCGCCGCTGCCTGCTGGTCGAGGTCGACGACGATGGCCTTGGTTATCCGGCCGATGTGCGCAAGGGCCGTGGCCTGCCCAACATGCGCCGCCGAGCGGAAAGCATCGGCGCACGCTTCGTCGCCGATTCAGGCAAGCAGGGCAGCCGCGTGCTGCTGATCCTGCCCGAGCACGCCGTGCCGGTCCTGGTGCCCGATCCGCTGGCGCCTGGCTAGGGCCTGTTAACGCTACCGCGATCGCAGCGACCGCGGTAGCGTTAACAGGCCCTAGCCTGCGGGCCGCGCGTAGCGCAGCCGCCACAGCCCCTCGGCCGCATACAGCGCCAGCGCCGACCAGATCAGGCCGAAGCCGATCCAGTGCGTGCGGGTGAAGGCCTCGTCGAACACCAGCACGCCGCAGAGCAGCTGCAGCGTCGGCGTGATGTACTGCAGCAGTCCGATCATCGACAGCGGGATGCGCCGCGCGCCGTAGGCAAACCACACCAGCGGCAGTGCGGTGACGAAGCCGCCGAAGGCCAGCAGCGCATCGGTGCCGCGGCCGAGATGGCCGAAAGCCCCCTTGCCTTGCGACTCGAACCACAGCAGCCCGGCGAGCGCCGGCAGGAACAGCAGGCCGCTCTCCACCGCCAGCCCCTGCACTGCCGGCACCGGCGTCAGCTTGCGCCACAGTCCGTAGCCGGCAAAGCTCGCCGCAATCGCCAGCGCGATCCACGGCAGGCGCCCGGCCTGCAGCGTGAGATAGACCACGCCACAGGAGGCAACGACGATCACCAGCCACTGCAGCGGCCGCAGCCGCTCGCGCAGGAGGGTCACTCCCAGCAGCACGCTGACCAGCGGGTTGATGAAGTAGCCGAGGCTGGTCTCGACGATGTGCCCGGCGGTCACCGCCCAGATGTACAGCCACCAGTTGCAGGCGATCAGCAGACTGCTGACCAGCAGCATGGCCATCACCCGCGGACGCAAATCGCGCAGCCAGCCGAAGCCATCACGCAGCGCCAGCCAGACGACGACGCAGAGCGCGCACCACACCGTGCGATGCGCCATGGTCTGCAGCGCCGGCACCTGTGCCAGCAGCTTCCAGTACAGCGGGAACAGGCCCCAGATCAGGTAGGCCCCCAGCGCCGCCAGCAGGCCCTTGCGCAGCTCCCCCATCAGGCCGGCACCGTGCGCGAGGCCGCCCAGTCGCGCAGTTCGGCGATGCGTTCCGCCATCACCACCGACAGCGGCCGCGTGCGCGCCAGCTCGTCGCGCAGCATCGTGTTCGACAGCGGCTGCTGCTGCGCCGCCGCCTCGTAGGTTGCACCGACCACGGCCTGCTCGATCTCGGCGCCGGAGAAACCCTCGGCGGCCACCGCCAGCGGCGGCAGGTCGAGCCGCGCGGGATCGATGCCGCGGCGCTGCAGGTGGATGCGGAAGATGGTCTCGCGGGTCGCCGCGTCGGGCAGGTCGACGAAGAAGATCTCGTCGAAGCGTCCCTTGCGCAGCAGTTCCGGCGGCAGCGCCGAGATGTCGTTGGCGGTGGCGGCGAGGAACACCCGGGCCTTGCGCTCGCTCATCCAGGTCAGCAGCGCGCCGAGCACGCGACGGCCGACGCCCTGGTCCTCGCCTTCCGGCCCCAGGCCCTTCTCGATCTCGTCGAGCCACAGCACGCAGGGCGCCAGCGACTCGGCGGAACGAAAGGCCTCGCGCAGGTTGCGTTCGGTCTCGCCGATCCACTTGCTGTACAGCGCGCCGAAGTCGAGCCGCAGCAGCGGCAGTCCCCAGGCGCCGGCGATGGCCTTGCAGGCCATGCTCTTGCCGGAACCCTGCACGCCGAGCAGCAGCACGCCGCGCGGCGCGTCGAGCTTCGAGGTGCTGTCGCGGAACACCGGCCCGCGGCGTTCCAGCCAGCGCTTCAGGTTGTCCAGCCCGGCGACTTCGCCGAAGGAGCCGGCGTCGAGTTCCAGGTTCAGTGCGCCACCGCCCAGCAACTCCTGCCGTGCCAGCAGCAGGCGGCGCACGTCGTCGCGGTTGAGCATGCCGTCGTCGCGGATGGCGTGGCGGATGCGCCGGCGCGCGTCCTCCGCGCTGCAGCCAAGCAGCTGTTGCAGCAGCTGCTGTGCGGCCTCGGGCTCACCGCGCAGCCGGTCCAGTTGCGGACCGCGGTTCCAGGCATCGGCCTCCTCGCGCAGGATCTGCTTCAGCTGTGCCAGGTCCGGCAGGCTCAGCTCGAAGCGCGCCGACAGGCGCCGCAGTTCCTCCGGCAACTCGACGCGATGGCCGACGAACACCAGCGTGCGCGGCCGCTTGTCGTAGGCCAGCGCGATCTGCTTGACCAGGCGCAGGTTGGCCGGGCTCTGCAGGAATGCCTGGGCGTCGAACAGCAGGTAGACGCCGACCGACAGCGCGCGGTCGACGATGCGCAGGGTGGTTTCCAGCTCGCGTGTCTCCGGCCCCTCCTGGGCCGGATCGGCGGGGGCGCCGGCGCAGCGGCACAGGCCATCGGCGACGCTCCAGCGGTACAACGGCCACTGCTCCTGGCCACAGGCGCGCTCGAACAACGCCAGCAGCCGAGCCTCCTCCTGGCTGTCCACCGTGATGATCGGGAACCGCGACCGGAGGACCAGGCTGAGATCGTGGAAGTCGTTCACGCGGTTGTGGGCTCCAGGGCGACGGCGCGCAGTGTGCCGCGCGCCGGGCCCTGCGTCATCCACCGCGGCGGGTATCCGCCCCGGCGCCGATCAAGGTAACGTAAGCGGCCAGGCAGGAGAGTTCATGCACGTTCTGGTCACCGGCGGCACCGGCTTCATCGGCAGATCGCTCTGCGTCGAGCTGCTGCGCAGCCGCCACAGCGTCACCGTGCTGACCCGTGACGTGCGCAAGGCCGTGCTGCTGCCCTTCGGTACACGCGTGGTCAACGCGCTGGAACGCATCGACAGCGCCGAGCCGATCGGCGGCATCATCAACCTTGCCGGCGAGAACCTCGCGGACGGGCGCTGGAATGCGGAGCGCAAGCTCGAGCTGGTCGACAGCCGCGTGCAGTCCACGCGTCGCATGCTGGCCTACATCGCCAACTGCAAGGTCAAGCCGCAGGTGCTGATCTCGGCCTCGGCGATCGGCTGGTACGGTGCGCGCGGCGACGAGCCGCTGACCGAGAGCAGCACCTCCGGCAAGTTCGACGAGTTCCAGGCCCAGCTGTGCCGCGCCTGGGAGGCAGAGGCGCGCACTGCCGAGAAAATGGGCACCCGCGTCTGCATCGTGCGTACCGGCATCGTGCTGGAGCGTGACGGCGGACCGCTGGAGAAGATGCTGCCGGCCTTCCGCCTCGGCCTTGGCGGCCGTTTCGGCAACGGCCGTCAATGGATGTCCTGGATCCACCGCGAGGACATGGTGGCCATCCTGGTCTGGCTGCTGGAACACCCCGACGCCCGCGGGATCTGGAACGCCACCGCGCCGGTGCCGGTGACCAATGCCGAGTTCGCCCGTGACCTCGGCGCCACGTTGCAGCGCCGCGCCCTGCTGCCGATGCCCGGCTGGCTGCTGCGCCTGCTCATCGGCGGCATGGCCGAGCTGCTGCTGACCGGCCAGAAGGTCCTGCCGCTGCGCCTGCAGGAGGGTGAATTCCTGTTCCGCCACCCGCGCCTGCCCGGGGCGCTGGCCAACATCTTCCGGCAGTCATGAGGCCGGATCGCGCGTGCCCCGTCGGTGCTTTCCTACCCGGTACGCGCCGATTGCGGACAAGCCGGGCGGCCGCACTGATCTAGAATCCGTCCCATGAGCGTACTCACCTGGAAAGCCGGAAAGATCTATCCAATGACCCGCGGGGAACCGCGCGACGAGGCCGGCGACTTCGACCCCGCGCATCACGAGGCGCTGCTGCGCAGCCAGCCCGAGCGCTATGCCGACATGGTGCGCACGGTCACCGCCTTCGGCATCTACCTGATGGACCGCGACGGCCTGGTGCAGAGCTGGAACGTCGGCGCCGCCAACATCACCGGCTTCGAGGAGCGCGAGATCGTCGGCCAGCACTTCAGCCTGCTGCTGGCCGACAGCGCGCAGCGCGAGGGTGTCGCCCTGCGCAACCTGTCCTTCGCCGCCAGCAGCCGCCATTGCCGTGACGAGCACCGTCGCCGCAAGCGTGGCGGCGGCGAGGAATTCCATGCGCTCAGCACGCTCGATGCGATCCGCGACGGCGACGGCAGCATCCTCGGCTTCGTCGAGGTGTTCCACGACATCTCCGAGCAGAAGGCCCGCGAGGACCGGCTCTACCAGCGCGCTACCCGCGACCCGCTCACTGGCGTGTTCAACCGCGGCCATTTCACCGAGGCCGCGACGCAGGAGATCGAGCGCGCACGCCGCTTCGCCGAGCCGCTGTCGCTGGTGATGATCGACATCGACCACTTCAAGAAGGTCAACGATACCTACGGCCATGAGACCGGCGATCACGCCATCGTCTCGCTGGCGCAGACCTGCACCAAGTCGATCCGCAAGATCGACACCCTCGCCCGCATCGGCGGCGAGGAATTCGCCATCCTGCTGCCGCGCGCCAACAAGAACGTCGCCTACGAAATGGCGCAGCGCCTGCGCCTGAAGCTGGCCGACCAGCGCATCACGGTCGGCGAAAAGGAAATCAGCTACACCGTCAGCATGGGCGTCTCCACGCTGCTGCCGACCACCCGCGATCTCGCCGAGCTGCTGCGACACGCCGATGCGGCGCTGTACCAGGCCAAGCGCGAGGGGCGGAATCGGGTGATTTCTTGGTTTGAGTAGGCGGGGTTCGGTTCCATCCCCCTGGTCCTACTCGACGGCGTAGCAGCCACCGTCCAGGCAGATTTGCGGCGGTGCGGGGTCGAAGTAGCGGTCCGCCGCGAACAGCAACAGCAACGTTGCCACGATCATCAAGCCAATGTGGATTCTGGTCACCGTGTGTCCGTGCTGGCCGGCCTGCAGGCATTGTTCGCCTCCGGCAGGGCCGGGGCAATAGGGCAAGGGTCCGCGTGACCACGCGCGACAGACCACTGGTCCGCCGGCCTTCGCTAGGATGGCCGCAGCATGAGCGAGCCCTGCCCTAAATGCGGTTACCAGCGCCAGCCGGCTGATCCCGGCGCGGCGGACGAGTGCCCGAGCTGTGGCGTGTTCCACGACAAGTACCGGCAATGGCTGGAGCGCCAGCAGCTGGCGCAGCAGGGCTTGTTGCCGGAACTCGTGTCCGCCGCTGAGCCACCGCTGTCGGCGCGGCTGTGGGCGGCGCTGTGGCAGCTGCCGGAGCGTGTCGACCACACTTCCTTCTACGGCCGCTGCGCAGTGCTGGCCGGCATCGTCGCCTGGGGGCTGTGGTTCATCTGGCAGCCCTGGCGCGAAGGGATGGTGGGGACCTCCTTCCTGCATGGCGTGGACCTGGCCTTCCACGAGTTCGGCCACCTCCTGTTTCGGCCCTTCGGCGAGTGGATGATGTTCTTCGGCGGCAGCCTGTTCCAGTGCCTGGTGCCGCTGCTGCTCGCCGGCCATTTCGTGTTCAGGCAGGGCCAGCCGTTCTCCGCCGCGGTGTGCCTGTGGTGGTTCGGACAGAACCTGATCGACCTGGCGCCCTACATCGGCGATGCGCGTGCGCTGGCGCTGCCTCTGGTCGGCGAGTGGTCGGAGGAGATGGCGGAGGCGCGCGAGTTCCGCCACGACTGGCACAACATCCTGTTGGCGCTGGATGCGCTGCATCTGGATCACGCGCTGGCCGGGCTGGCGAAGTTCTGCGGCGCGCTGGCGATGCTGCTGTCCTGGGCCTGGGGCGGGTTGCTGCTGCGGGCGCAGTGGGGGCGCCTGTCGGGGGATATCTTCAACGAGCGGTAGGGTGGGCTTCAGCCCACGCGTGGGCTGAAGCCCACCCTACCAGCACGATGGCTGCTACAGGTACGGCGAGAACAGCCACCAGAAGGCGTCGACCAGCCGCGTGCGTAGCGGTTGGCGCCGCAGTTCCTGCTGGCGCACCTGGTGCGAGCGCTTGCGCACCGCTTCGAAGTGCTGGTTCAGCTGCAGCGCGAACCCGGCGTCGTAGACCTCCACCACCAGTTCGAAGTTGAGGCGCAGGCTGCGCGGGTCCATGTTGGCGGAGCCGATCTGCGCGTATTCGCCGTCGATCATCAGCAGCTTGCCGTGCGCGAACGGCGGCGGCTGGTAGTAGATGCGCAGGCCGCGCAGGACCAGTTCGCCCAGCGTATGGCGCATGGCGCGGCGCACCTTCTCCAGGTCGGAGCGCGAGGGCAGCACGATCTCCACCTTGACGCCGCGCATCACCGCGGTCTCCAGCGCGGCGACCAGTTCGCGCGGCGGCAGGAAGTAGGGCGTCATGATGCGGATGCGCTTGCGTGCACTGGCAAAGGCCGACATCAGCACCAGGGTCAGCTGGCCGAGGTCCTCGTTGGGGCCGTCGGTGATGACGCGGCAGGCGGCGCCTTCGATGGCGGCCTCGGTCGGTTCCGGCGGGCAGGGGCAGGCATTGCCGCCGGAGTAGCGCCAGTCGTCGGCGAAGGCTTCCGCCAGCTGCTGCACGATCGGCCCGCGCAGCTCGAAGTGCAGGTCGGTTTCCGGCACCGGGTTCTGCGGGTCCAGCGCCATGTGGCGGTGGCTGATGTTCATGCCGCCGGTGTAGCCCAGCTGGCCGTCGACGATCAGCAGCTTGCGGTGGTTGCGCAGGTTGAGGTGCAGCGATGGCGGCAGCAGGGTCGGCGGATGGAAGCGCAGCACCTCGACGCCCTCCGCGGTCAGGCGGCGGCTGGCGCGGCGGCGGCGCAGGCTCAGTTCGGCATAGCCGTCGACCAGCACGCAGACGCGTACGCCGCGGACCCTGGCCTTCGCCAGCGCCGCGATGAAGCGCTCGCCGATGACGTCGACGTCGAAGATGTAGCTGGCCAGCAGTACCGATTCCTGCGCCGCGTCGATCGCCGCCAGCATGCGCGGAAAGGCTTCCTCGCCGTTGTGGAGCGGCTGCAGCGTGTTGCCGGCCAGCAGCGGACGCCGCGTGATGACGTCGACCGTGCGTGCCACCTGGCGGAAGCCAGCCGGCACCACCGGGCGCTGGTGCTCGCGGTGATGGCGTGCATCGCTGCGGTGATCGAGGCCGACGCCGCGGCCCAGCGCGCGGCGCGGCGGCCGCATGCGGTGGGCGCGGGTGTTGACGCGGTTGACGCCCATCAGGAAGTAGATCAGCGGCCCGGCCAGCGGCAGCATCAGGCTCAGGCCCATCCAGCCCCAGGCGGAGCGCGGATCGCGCTTGTGCAGCAGGGCATGCCCGGCGGCGTACAGGCCGAGCGCGAGCGCGAGCGGCCACCAGACCAGCATCCAGCTCATGGAGACTCCACGTCGAGGGCGATTTCGGTGACCACCGGCAGGTGGTCGGAGTAGCGTTCGGCCAGCACATGTGCGCGACGCACGCGCAGGCCGCTGCCGGCCAGCACATGGTCGATCGAGCGCGTCGGTTTCCAGCTCGGATACGTCGGCAGTTCGTGCAGACTGCGCAGGCCGCAGGCGCCGAGTGCACCATGCGCCAGCAGTTCCTGCGGCTCGCAGTTGAGGTCGCCGACCAGCAGGCTGCGTGGGTGTTGCTGCATCAGTCCGGCGAGATAGTTCAGCTGGTGCGTGCGCGTGCTGCGGCTCAGCGCCAGGTGGGTGACGATCAGGCGCAGCGGTGCGCCCTGCGCCGGCAGCAGGTCCAGCTCCAGTGCGCCGCGGCCGCGCATCCAGCCCGGCAGCGGATGGTGGCGCACCAGGCGCAGCGGCACCCGCGACAGGCAGCCGAGGCAGTGCCGGGCGAAGGGGCCGAGGTCGCGGTTGACCGCGGCATGCCAGTGCTCGAAGCCGCCGCGTTTTGCCAGGTATTCGACCTGGTTCAGCGCCTGCGTGCGCAGGCTGCCGGCATCGGCCTCCTGCAGCGCCACCACGTCGTAGGCCGAGGCCAGCTCTGCGATGCGGTCGAGGTTGGCGCGCACGCCGGGCGAGGGCAGCAGGTGCTTCCAGGCGTTGGTCAGGTAGTGGTGGTAGCCGCTGCTGCGCAGGCCCACCTGGATGTTCAGCGACAGCACCCGCAGCAGCGGTGGCTGGGCGTCGGGCAGCGGCGCGGGCGTGTCCTGGCTCATCGGTTTCTGGTCTTGTTCCGGGTAGCCTGTACTGAAGCATGAGCGCAAACGCGCAATGCGGCCAGATTCGCGGGATGCACGGCGCCCGCCGCGGCGACCGGGCAAAACAGCCGATGCGGTCCGTCCAAGTCCTTGAATGGTCGTCCGCGGCACGCTGGCATGGAGCATGAAGCCTCTATTGCAGAACCGTGGAGGATTGGCGATGAAGCGGACCCCACACAGCAAAGAGCCGGACGATAACGTCGTTGTCGGACAGCAGCGTTACAAGCGCCCCGCGAGCAAGGGCAAGGGCGCGGTGATCGGCCCCAGCCGGCAGCCGCGCCGGCGGCAGCCCACCGATGCCTCGATCGGCAAGGGCATGGAGGAGATCCGGCCGCGCGACCAGGCCCGGGAGGAACAGGTCGACGATCACAACGGCCCGCACCAGCCCTGAGCCTGCGGCCTTCAGATGTTGGCCACCCTCGGGATCACATTGGCCGCGGCGCTGCAGCGCTCGAGTTCGCGCAGGAAGGACTCGCGCCAGGCCTCGGCGTTGTCGCGCAGCAGGCCGGTCATCAACTCGGTGTGCCGGTTGCGACGCTCCTCCAGCGACATGTGCCGCGCGGTCTGCAGGGCCTCGGAGACGCCGGGCGTGTCAAAGGGATTGACCAGCAGCGCCGCCGCCATCTGTCGCGCGGCGCCGGCGAAGCGCGACAGCACCAGCACGCCGGGATCGGCCGGGTCCTGCGCGGCCACGTATTCCTTGGCCACCAGGTTCATGCCGTCGCGCAGCGGCGTCACCAGGCCGATGCGGCTGGCGCGATAGAGGCCGGCCAGCTGGCGACGGCCCAGCGGGCGGTTGATGTAGCGGATCGGCGTCCAGTCGATCTGGCTGAAGCGGCCGTTGATGTGGCCGGCGAGCTTTTCCAGCTGCTCGCGAATCGCCATGTATTCCGGCACCTCGCCGCGGCTGGTCGGCGCGATCTGCAGCAGCTCGACCTGGCCATGCGCGTCCGGATAGTTCTCCAGCAGGCGCTCGATCGCCTGGAAGCGCTCGGGGATGCCCTTGGTGTAGTCGAGGCGGTCGACGCCGATCGCCACGGTGCGGCCGCGTGCGGTGTAGCGCGCGCGCTGCCATTCCTGTTGCGCACCCGGCGAGCGCGCCAGCTGCGCGAACTCGCCGGCGTCGATGCCGATCGGGAAGGCGCGCGCCGTGATGCGCCGGCCGAAGGCGGTCAGGGTGTCGCCGCGCAGCTGGCCACCGCATTCGCGCAGCACGCAGTCGCGGAAGCGCTGCACGTCGTCCTCGGTCTGGAAGCCGAGCAGGTCGTAGGAGAACAGCGCGCGCAGCAGCTCGCGGTAATGCGGCAGCGCCGACAGCACTTCCGGCACCGGGAAGGGGATATGCAGGAAGAAGCCGATGGGCTGGCGGCAGCGCCGCTCGCGCAGCGCCTCGGCGAAGGGCAGCAGGTGGTAGTCATGCACCCACAGGCGATCGTCCTCGCGCAGCATCGGCCACAGCGTCTGCGCCAGGCGGTGGTTGACCCGCATGTAGCTGTCGAAATAGCGGCGGTCGAAGGCGGCGAGATCGAGCCGCAGGTGGAACAGCGGCCACAGGCTGCGGTTGGCGAAGCCGTTGTAGTAATCCTCGTGCTCGGCGGCGGTCAGGTCCACCGTCGCCAGCCGGATCGGCCCGGCCACGGTCTCGACCACGCGTGGCGTCGGGGCCTGCTGCTGCGAGATCTTGCCGCTCCAGCCGAACCACAGGCCGCCGCGTTCGCGCAGCGCATCGATCAGTGCCACCGCCAGGCCGCCGCCGCGCGCCGCGCCGCGCGGATGCACCACGCGATTGGATACCGCCACCAGCCGCGCGCCGCTCATGGCCGCGTTCCTTGCAGTGCAGCACCGGCGGCCAGCCAGCGGTGCACGTCGCGCACGGTGTCGAGACGGTAGCGTGCCGCCGACGGCCCGGGGCCGACCTTGACGCCGTAGCCGCCCAGCGCCTGCGCCACCGCGATGCCGTCCTCGTCGGTGACATCGTCGCCAACGAACACCGGCATGCGGCCCGCGAACGGTGGCTGCCGCAGCAGCTGCTGCAATGCCTGGCCCTTGTTGGCAGCCGGCGGCAGTGCTTCCACCACCATCTTGCCCAGGGTCACCGACAGGCCGAGGGTCGAGGCCAGCGCGCCGACCACGGCTTCGCACTCGGCGCGGCGCATCGGCGCATGGCGGTAGTGCAGTGCCACTGCCATGCCCTTGTCCTCCACCAGGATGCGCGGGTCGCCCGCGAAGTAGAGACGCAGCGCCTCGGCGACGCCGCCTGCATCCAGATACGGCCCCTGCAGGATCGGCCCTTCCGGGTCGCTGCGCAGTTCGGCGCCATGCAGGCCGGCGCCGGCCAGGCGCAGCGGTGTCAGCAGCTGGTCGATCACCGACAGCGGACGGCCGGTGACCACCGCCAGTGCACCGCCGAGGGCCTCGCGCAGTTCAGCCAGCAGCGCCGGCAGGTAGGCGGCGACGATCACCTGATCGGGATCCGCCGCCAGTTCCAGCAGCGAGCCGTCGATGTCGTGGAACAGCGCGATCTCAGCGGTGCGTACGGTGGGCGGCTTCTGCCAGGGCGTGGGCAGCGCCAGCCCCGGCGCCGCGTTGGCGGTTGCGGTGTTCATTTCGGGCACTTCCGTGTGCGCGGCGGCCATCCTGCTTGCGCGCGTGGGCATGGGCGATGCGGTGGTTCGCGTGACTGTGGTGGACGCCGCCCTGCTCGCGGTCCAGCTGCGCCAGACGGCCGTAGAAGCGCCGTACCAGTTGCAGCTCGTCCTCGTCGAGATCCTCCACCGCGATCAGGCTGTTGCTGGCCTCGCGCTGCGCCGCCAGCAACTCGTTGAGCTTCAGGTGCAGGGCGATCGAATCCTTGTTCTGCGAGTGCTGGATCACGAACACCATCAGGAAGGTGACGACGGTGGTGAGGGTGTTGATCAGCAGCTGCCAGGTTTCGGAGTAGCCGAACAGCGGGCCGCTGAGCAGCCAGGCCAGCACCACACCCAGCGCCAGGCTGAAGACCAGCGGCCGTCCGGCGATGCGGGTAGCACCGCCGGCGGCATGGTCAAAAACCGCCGTGAAACGCCACCGTTTACGCGAACTCGGGGGATGCCCGCGCAGCGGTGGCGTTTCACGTCCGGTCATGGCGGCGGCCGGGGGAGGGGGGAGAGCCGTGCCCACGATGTCCCTGAAGGGTCCCGCGATCCTTCGCGGTCAGTGCGCCGTCCATGGCGCAACACCCTCAAGGACATCGTGGCCACGGCCCGGTCCCGGCTTACTTCCGATCCGGTTTGGCCGCGTCCTGCACTGCCTCACCGCCGCGCTCGACATCCTTGCCGGCGCCTTCGATGGTGTTGCAGGCCGTCAGTGCGGCACAGCTGCCAAGCAGCGCCGCGATTACCAGGTCACGCATCCAGAGCGTCATCGGGTCCTCCTTCGGGTTGGAGCCAGTGGCCGCTGTTGCGGTTTACACTGCAGCGGCAACGATGGAAGACCACGATCCATGCCAGCGCTGGATGCGCTGCAAGTCGTTGTTTTCACGAGGTCGGGTCGCTAGGATCGGCGACGGCCGCGTGCAGGACGCAGGTGTCGCCCCGGCGACATCATGCAAATCGCAAGAGCGAGGTTCGCGCATGGATGCACCGACGACCGCAGCCCCCGATACCGGCCCGCCGGAGGACGGTCGCGTCCGTCCCCTGCCGTGGTTCGTGCCGGCGCTGCTGTGGCTGGTGGTGCTGGCCCTGGTGCTGGGCGGCGCGCGCCTGGCCTACTACTCCAAGAGCCGCTTCAGCCAGCAGCTGCAGCAGCTGCAGTCGCTGCAGGAGGCGTTCAAGGAAACCGCGGTGCTGATGGGCCTGGTGGTGGAGATGGAGAAGGGCCAGCGCGATTTCCTGCTGGCCCGTGAGGACGCCGCGCTGCAGGCCTACCGCGACGCCGCGGCGCAGCTGCCGGCGCAGGTCTCGCGGCTGCAGTCGATGCTGCGGGGCCGTGCGGAACTGCAGCAGCGACTGCAGCAGCTGCAGCGCATCAGCGAACAGGAGCTGCAGGACCTGGCCTCGCTGCAGGCGGTGACCGAGCGGCGTGGTCGCGCCGAGGCGCTGGCACTGGCGCAGCGCGAGGGTGCGGCGCCCGGCATGGACAGCTCGCGTGCCGCGGTGGCCAACCTGCAGATGGACATGGTCGACATCGCCATCCGCGAGCAGGAGGCACTGCATGAGGTGATCGCACGCCGCAACCTGGCGATCTACCTGACCATCCTGCTCGGTGCCGCCGCCGCCGGCGGCGCGCTGTTCCTGCTGCGGCGCCAGTACCTGACGCTGCGCGAGGAGCAGGTGCTGCGCGCGCGCGTGGTCGAGTCGCAGCACGCCAGCCTGCAGAAGAGCAACTTCCTGGCCAACGTCAGCCACGAGATCCGCACGCCGATGAACGCCATCCTCGGCTTCAGCCAGCTGCTGCTGGAGCGCGTCGGCGATTCGGTCAGCCGCCGCTACGTCGAGGCGATCACGGTCAGCGGCCGCTCGCTGCTGGCGCTGATCGACGACGTGCTGGACCTGTCGAAGATCGAGGCCGGCAAGCTGGAGATCCGCGCCAGCCCCAGCAGCCTGCGCGAGCTTGCCGACGGCGTGGTGGCGGTGTTCTCGCAGAACGCCGCCAACAAGCGCCTGTCGCTGACCTCGGAGATCGACCCGACGGTGCCAACCTCGGTGATGCTCGACGCGGCACGCCTGCGGCAGATGCTGTTCAACCTGGTCGGCAACGCGGTCAAGTACACCGACCAGGGCTGCGTGATGCTGCGCATCCATGCCGAGCCCAATGCCGATGATCCGCAGCTGCTGCGCTGCGTGTTCGAGGTCTACGACACCGGCATGGGCATCGCGCAGGAGGAGATGCAGCGCATCTTCGAGCCCTTCGTGCAGTCCGAGGCCGGCCGCGCATTGCCGCGCGAGGGCACCGGC